>CAYOTT010000001.1:0-192329 GCA_964406965.1 uncultured Desulfurococcales archaeon
CCATTGTCTTAGCTGTTTAACTTTTCTTCCTTTTCTCTTTGCTGACTTGTACATTTCCCTAGCTCTCTCATAACACGCATGAGCATATTTCTGGTTAGGAACAAAACGTTTAATCTTAAACATACACTCCTTCATAGGTATCTTACTCTCTAAACACTCAAGTGCCGTGAGGACTCCAAGACGATACATTCTAGCAGTAAATACCAACTTAGCTATAGCATCACTGTCACGTACTTTACCAAAACCCCTTACTGTTACACGGTCAATTATGGCTTCTCTTATCATGGATTAGCACCCTTCCTAAGAACAATAACAATTACTTCCTCTCCACGATACTTTTCAGCAACTCTCTCATACTCCCTGGGAACATAGATTACATAACCTCTCCGACCCCATCTTGATATTTTTCCCTCAAATACTAACAATACTTCACTCACCAATAAATATTAGAGAAGGAAAAATTTATAAATCTTATTAGTATAAGTTATAATTGATCGCTGAGATGAAACCATGCTTCACCGATGGCTCTGGTTCCTAAGCTATGGAGCTGGGGCCGTAGGTGGGGTGTGGTCAGATACCGTGATGAACCGACCTACGGAGACCTACACAGACCGTAGGCGGGAAACGGTATAGAAGATACATGGAAACAGAAAATTACATGAAAGGAGTAGAGAAATTACTTGAAATAGTTAAGAAAACTAAAGGTAACGTCGTAATAATGTGTTCAGAAAAACTATGGTTTAAATGTCATCGAAAATTTATTTCAAATACCTTGGTAAGTAAAGGTTTAACAGTAATTCACATAATAGACTTTTCAAGAACATACGTTCATAAACGTCATTAAAATGGTTTAGGAACAATTTTATTAAAAAGTTTAGATATTAAAGAAATACGATATCGTATAAAAAGTATTAATGTATTAGGTTAGCTTTAATAAGGTGCCTCCTTTGGCTGAAGCTAATGCTACCCCCAGGGAGCATGAAGAGCTTGTTCTACTTGCTGAGAAAATTCTCGAAGACCCTGTTTTACTTAAAATACTTGAAATCATGGTTAATGAGAAAGAAATTAAGCCTCTAATAAGACTTGAGAAAGGCATAGAGTACCCTGCATTAAAGAACTTTCCTGAATGGTCTGAAAAAATAAGTAAACTCATAAATTTAGACTTTGTAGAAAGAAAAATTGTTGATAGAGTTATAGAATGTCCAAAGTGCGGCAGCATACATGTGGGAACTAGATATAAATGTCCATCATGTGGTTCAAAAAACATGGTTCGAACAAGCATAATACAACATATAACATGCGGTTATGTAGATACTAAAATAAGGTTTAGAAAAATTAAAGAACATGGTAAAGAGGTTCTTATATGTCCCAACTGCGGTATTGAGTTAAGGGAAAAAGATGTTGACTATAGGATTTTAGGAGAAATATTCGAATGTCTTGACTGCGGTAGAAGAGCGGATAGACCAAAAATCGAGTTTGTTTGCAGAAGCTGCAATCACACGTTCGATATATTAACTGCAAGCTATAAGCCCGTATACATGTTTAAAATAACTAGAAAAGGCATAAACCTTACAGCTTCAGGGAATTTAGTGAGATCACTAATGTATGTTGCCTTGAGAAAAGCAGGCTTCGATATCGAGGCAAACGTCGAACTTAAGGGAGTTTCCGGAGTTAATCATAGATTCGACATAGTTATTAAGAGGAACAGAGCACCAATAGTAAGCATAGACTATAGACCATCATTAGGAGATGAAACGCAAGTAACAGACCTACTCGCACACATAGCCAAATACATGGATTTCCCGGGAATACATTATATTTATGTTTCAAACAAAATTTCGGAAAATGTTATTAGAGTAGCTTCAAGTCAGGGAATAAATTTAGTTTATGGAGAAAGTATTGAGGAAATAATTAATAACGTATTAAACGTTGTTAAAAATCTTATTTCAAAATCTAAATCCTCACAATAGTAAGCATTAATTGAACTAAATTATCTACAAAATTGTAAAACACCATAACAACACTTAATAATATCGCCATATGTAACAAGCCTTCAACAGAGTATCCAGACCTTATTTTCCCTATAGCTATGCTAGAAGGTATTGTGATAAAAATTGTTGTATAGTAAAGAACACCCTTAAGCTGAGTTGGATGTAAAAGTAAAGTAAAGAAGCTTCCAGTAACACCTTTACCTGAAGCTTCATAAAGTGCGGTATTAAAGAACAGTAAGAAAGCTGATGAAATAAGGAATACGAGGATTGCAGCATAAATTATTGAAACATAAACTTTCATGTTTCTTCTCCTTTCCTCCTCAAAAGCTTGAAGTCTTGAAACGTGAATTGATGCTTCAGTTAAAACCTGTGCTGCTCTACCACCACTCTCATGAGCTTCAGCTATAGTTTCAATAAATCTACGGGTAATTATTGTTTGATCCTTAAATGTTTCACTAAGAGCTCTTGAAACATCGTCGCCCAAAGCTATTCGTGACAAAAACCTTTCAATAAGTTCATTTAGAGGCCCTAAATTCTTTTCTAACTCTAACTCTAAAGCCTTAGGTACAGTATGTCCAGCTCTCACAAGTCCCGCTAAGTCGTATAGCAATATAGGCATTAAAACTTCGATACGCTTCTTTCGCCTAAAAACTATGTATTTATATGTAGCATAAGGTACCGTAAGAATGAGGATTAATATCACCAGAAAATTTATGAAGCTTATACTGTAGGGGAGAAGTATTGTTATAGGGCCTGAGATGATTAATACTTCTAAATTCTCAAATAATTTTAAAACGTGAAATGCAAACACTACTAAAGCTAACGAAAACATTAGGGAAAACAATAGCACAGCTAACTCTAAACTCAACCTCTTACTTCTCAGCCCTAACTTCCTCATTCTATACTTTTCCATAACCACTTCACTTCACAACTTAAGCTGAAATTTTAGATATTAGAGAATCAATCATTATAACTATGATTACAGCTAATGCTGGAGTTATTATGAAGTGTATTATGAAAAGTAGCTGCAACGGGTCCATTGGAAGCATTCTCCCCCCAAGAGAAGCCATTATTGAAAGCATAATTGTTAGAACCAAGGGCATAACAACGACTAAACTTACGAACAGCTCCATAAAAACAGACATAGAATTCAATATTTCACGCATTTTCGCCTCACGTGTTCTTAGAACATTAGTGAGTTCTTGTTCTAAAAACTCACTCAAACCCTTTCCTGTCTCAACTATACCTGCTAAGCTTTCAAGCAATGAGGAATATATTAGCGACGGCGTATTTCTTGCTTCATCTAAAAGCATTTTAGCTGTATCTACACCTAGGACAGAAATTTTTCTCAACATCCTTACTGCATCATCCTTTATTCCGAAAAGATCTCCTTTCTCAGCTAATTTAGCTAAAATGCTTTCTAAATTCCTACCAGCATATGAGAGAACAGTCATGTACGAAATTATGTAAGGAAGTCTTGTTTCTAAAGCTTCAAGCCTACTTTTGGCCTTAAAAACGGGGAAATATATCATTAACGCTAAAACCATCATTGCTAACATAAATGATAAAAGTATAGAAGCCGCAATAGAGAGAATGATACTGTATTTGAGAATGAAGAAATGGGTAGTAAATGTTAGTGGAAGAGATAAAACAAAAGACATTAATGCTGAAAACATTGTTAATGCTGTGTACCTCTTAAAAGACATATTTATGCCTGAGTGTATAAGATAAGGTTCCAGCCATAAAAGAAATTTATGAAAATGTTGATAAATAAGCGACTTCTTAAAAACGCTATAAGCTAGGTGGGAAATACCCAACTCTTAAAGCAACCTCCTTTTAACTACAGATTCAGCTTCTCTATAAACTTCTTCAGGATCTCTATAGTAACTTCTTATTACTTCAGCCACTTCAGCGAATGACGTCTTATTAGTTGCTTTCATCCATTCTAAAACGACTTTTCTACGCTCAAAATCCTTATAAACATCACTTAATGGTATACCTCTATTTGCAGCAATATGTTCAAAAACAAAACTTCTACCAGAAAACTTCCAGGAATCGGTAATTGGATCCCAGGTGTAAACTTCATTAAGAATTATTTCTTTTGTCGTAGTTTCTATGCCTACAGTTTCTACTATCCTAAGAATACGTCTTTTAAGCTCTCCTTCACCGTGAATTCTAACTCTACTCATGTGAACAAATGCCTTAATTAATGGAATAAGTATTCTAGGAATATTCATTGGTTCATTTTCTAATCTAGAAATCACTGCCTGAACGCTTTCGCCATGTATTGTAGTTAATCCGCCATGACCCACCGCCATTGCTTGGAAGAAAGTATAAGCTTCTCTCCCCCTTATTTCACCGACAATAATGTACTCGGGTCTTTGTCTTAATGCGCTTTTTAAAAGCTCAAAAAGCGTTACGTCTTGCACTCCGGGTTCAAAACTAGGTCTAACAGTCATAGGAACCCAGTTTTCATGGGCTAATCTTAACTCAGGTGTTTCCTCTATAGTAACTATTTTCGCTTCAGGCCTAATCATCATAGCTATTGCATTCAGGAGAGTTGTTTTTCCAGATGCCATTTGACCTAAAATCATGAGGCTCATAACATTATCTAATAATAGCCAAAGGTAGGCAGCTATGTTCGTATCTAATGTATTGAATTTAAGAAGATTCACTATAGTATATGGTTCAGCACTATACTTCCTGATAGTGAACGTGCTTCCTCTTCTCGAAACCTCCTTTAATGTTAAATGTGCTCTGAAACCCTCAGGAGGTAGAGGACCTTCAACAATAGGTCTAGCATACGTTATGCTTTGACCGGCTCTGAATGCTAACCTTCTAATAAAACTCTCTAACTCATTTGGGTCCTTAAATATGACGTTTGTAGGCATCCATTCAAAATCTCTATGATAAACATAGATTGGAATCTTGTATCCATCACATACTATATCTTCAACATAAGGATCCCTATATATAGGATCTATTTTACCATATCCTATCAAATCCCTTACAATATAATATTTTATTTTGTTTAAGGACTGCCCATTGATATTTATTTTATAATTATTAACTAGGGAGTCAATTGATTTATTTAGAGACCTAACAGCATCATCATAGTTTTTAAGTATATGTATAGGAATTCTTGCTTCTTCTAGAATTAATTCCTTAAGTTCATTTAATATTTCCCTCTCCTCAGCGGTGAGGTAAGGTTCAAGAACGTGATACCTTAGAACACCTTTTTTATCAGTAAATATCATTATGTAAGCATAAGGCGGATTTACAGAATAGATGTTTTTGACTACGATTTTTTCCTCCTTAACTTCAGGAGCTTTAACACCCTCTATGACGCTGGTTGTAATTGTAGCCTTATTCTTACTAACAGAGGCGTTGCTATTGTTTCTTCTAAAGACTTTATCAATAATTCCCATAGCTTACTCCTTGAATTATTTTTAAGCTGGGTATCTGTTTTACTAAATGTATTTCTGTAATTTCTTACGTTTAAAAGCTTTATTAGCGTTAAGCTTATGATGGTATTTTCTGAAGCCTCTCTATTCTTATACCTAAAGCACCTATACTGTAAGGAAGCATTAATGCTTTCTTAGGCATATTTTTGTACTTTATAAGCTTCATGAAATAGCGCGGCTCACCAGAGACAACATCAAAAGACAACCTTAATACGATGTTAGCTACTTTCTCTATCATCATAACTTCTTCTTTAGGTACAATGCTCGGAGATATAGTTAAAGCAAGAACAGATTCGTTATTTTTAAGAGTGTTTTTCACAAACATTACTTCGTTATAATTCAGTCTTATTTTAGCTAAGGAAGCATCAACTAGAACTAAAGATCTTGACACTTCCTCTACGATTACTTTAACTACGTCTTCAAAGGATTCCGCTTTTAAATACCTCCAGAGCTTTCGATAAATAAGTGTTCTTATATCTAGACCCACATTTATTGAAGCTTCAAGATATTCTTCAGGGTCATCATTAACTACAATGTATAGTACCTTATATCCGTAATCTCTTGCCGCAGAAAACCCTATCCTATGAAGTACAAGATAGGGATAAGTTTCTACTTCACCTTCAACCAGAATAAGGTATCCGGGCTTAATAGCTCCCACATATTCATCTAATGCTGGAATTCCTAGCCTGAACATAACTTCTGAAGTCATATTCTCTATCACTATTTTCTAATGAAACTGAAGACGTATTTAAATATGGTGAAAAAGAGAGAAAATTTTATGGTAAACTTATGTATACTCTAGAAGATTAACTTTGACTAATTCATTTACAATGTATTTTACAGGCTCTTCAAGCTCGCTACGTTCTAGGCCTGTCGACTTCGCTATTTTATCTATTATTTCGTTTACCGTTAATTCTCCATCACATAGGAGCCACACATAAAATGCTGCAGGGTTTAATGAGTAAGCGTGTTCATCATTTAATGACACTATGTATCCTTCTTCACCTTTACCTACTGGTGTACCCTTTCTTAGAGGTTTCTTTTCCCCTAAGTTTTCGGCGCTCATTCAGCGTCCTCCTCTTCTACCCTTAAAGGAACCCTTTCTTCTATAGCCTGAAGAATACGGTTTACGGTACCCTTCTGCTTTAGGTGTTACTTCAGGTACCTCTTCTTTTGAAATTACGTCTTCATCACTTAACTTTACTATTTCACCTTGCTTACCTACATTGAGCTGTGCTTGTCCTCTAAAAGCCGTTACGAATGCGTTTTTTATCTCTAAAGCTTCACCCTCTTCTATGGTGCCAGCTTTCTTGCCCCATAACGTCATTTTTGTTCTTCCAGTTTCGTCGCCAACTATTGCTTCAGAAATTATTCTTGAACCTTTCTTTGTTTGTATGATTTTTGGCTTATATGCCTCTAAAACACGTACTTTAAGGTTTATATTATCCATTCCGGGTTTTAGATCTTTTATTTTAACTTCTTTTTCTTTAGACAAATTTTTCCTCTCTACTTTTAGCCTTGGTAGAGCCGGCAAGAAATTCTTCTTGCCGGCTTCTTTGTCTACCTTCTCCCTATACCTATATAAGGGTTATGCAACAACTTCTTCACAAAGAAGTCTAAATAGGGTATTTTAAAGCATAGCAATGTAAATACCAGCTATTTCCACGGGTAAAGCTATTATCATGAGATGCCAAACTATTTTCTTAATTATAATTTTCTGTGCACCAGCTGCATGAGCGAAAAGAAGCTTGTTAAGTATAGCAGATCCTGTTGCAAGAAGAGCTGATGCTAATGCTACATTTAAGGTTATTTTACCTACTGATAACAAGGAAAACACTGTGAAGATTAGAGCTTCAGCACTAACAAGACCACCAAATACGGATGAAAAGAGAACACCTAACTCGCCGAACGTTAATGTAATATATGTCGTTGCAATTAACATGGCAACGAAAACGAGTAGAGCTTTTAAAGCTATAGAATAACTTATGGGTTTCTCGAGAGAAGGCGTCTTAAACTTCTCAGACTCAGTAGTTACTGCAACTATTGAAAGTTTAGTTAGAAAATAGCCTATTAATGCAGCTAACATATATGATGTAGTAAATATCATAAATGCTTGAATATTTACTTCACTAACACCTATGGTCATTAAAGCCATAATTAACGTTAAAACAATGTTTCTAAAAACCATTGCAGTGGTTGCTGTTATTATGCTTCCAACAGCCACATTTATATGGAGCTTCATGGACTTTACAAGCCTAACTATGCTTACAACAGCTGCTTCACTATTTACGAGCCCTCCGAAGAACGAAAAGTACTGCACTGCTTGGGGGCCTTTAATCTTAACTAGGAAATAGCCTATGTACGAAAATACCAGTATCACTACAAAGAAAACATAAAGGGCTTTAAAGTTTATCACATGGAAAACGGGGTCATAAACATCTCTTACAAAAAATGGGCCAAAAAGAAACACTATAATTCCTATTTCTAAAGCTGATAAGAATTCTTCGTATGTTATAAACTTTATAAGTGCTTCTATCCTTAACTTTATAGCTAACATGAATGTTATGAAAACCGAGGCCGCTATAGCTTCAACAAATCTATCTAAGCCTATAAGTAAACCTAAAGTGAAGCTTAGCATCAATGCTATTGGCGTTGTGACCCCGCTATCCTTTATTATGAAAAGCCTGAATATTTCATATAGGAGAATAAGTGTTACAGCGAAAAACGTTAGTAAAATAGAGAGTAGCTTAAACTCCTCATAACCGATAGCAGTTACTAATGAAGGTATCGTTATAACGAAGCTTCCCAACATGCTTATGAAGCCGAAGCTTCTAACTCCGGGGGGTATACCTGATTCTCCCTCCTCCTTAAGAAGAGAGCTTCTAGCCTTCTCTCTTTCCAACCCTATCAAGGCACCAACAAAGAAACTCAGAATTATCTTTATTAGTAACTGTAATTGCTCTGAAGCCGCTAATGCTTCATAAATGTTATAGGAGGCTTGCATTTTTAAATCACATACTTATTCTAGTTTAAGCAGTATTTTTCTAACAGATAAGTTATATTTATGAATTTTCTAAACCCAAAATAATTATGGGTGTTATGGTCAAATGTCTGAAAAGTTTAGAATAGAAATAGTGCAAATACCTTTACCTGAGGGAACAAATGTTATTATAGGGCAAAGCCACTTCATAAAAACAACCGAGGACATTTATGAAGCCATAGTTAACAGTTGCCCCTCAATAAAATTTGGTTTAGGATTTTGCGAAGCAAGTGGAGACAGGCTCGTAAGACATGAAGGAAATGATAATGAATTAAGAAAACTTGCAGCAGAAACATGCTTAAAAATAGGCGCTGGCCACATTTTTGTAATTTACATTAAAGGAGGTTGGCCTATAAACATTCTCAATGCTCTCAAGAACGTTCCAGAGGTCACTAGAATATTTGCAGCAACAGCAAACCCTATACAAGCAGTAGTTATTGAAACTGAGCAAGGTAGAGGCTTATTAGGGGTCATTGACGGCTATAAACCCGTAGGTATAGAAGACGAGGAGAAAATTAGGGAGAGAAGGGAGTTTCTAAGGAAAATAGGTTATAAGCTGAAGTAGGAACGCCTACAATACCTCAATTACACTACTAATGTCAATAAAGCCCGTTATTTATCTTTGTTTTTAGCTCTTCCTAACAGCTATCATGTCCATAGTATGTTCAGCTATATCAGCTGTTTCATTTAACATACTCTTAAGACATTCCACAATCATCCTTAATGTTGGGGTGTCTTTATCGCAAACATCAAGATTTAACATTACATTTTCTAAATCTTCTTCAAGCTTAGCTGTTTTTGCTGCTCTCTCTATAGCGCTTAAGGCCATATTATCGTTCATACTGTAGAATGCGTTCATAGCTTCATTAAATATCTCTATAATGGTTCTTGAAAGGTTCTCTATTTTCGACTTTAAAGGCTCATAGGGTTTCTTTGCAAGCTTAATTGTTTTATCGGCAATGTATGTTGCGTAATCAGCTATTTTTTCAATGTTTCTAGCTATCATGGAGAGATTTATTGCGTCAGCGGATTGCTCAAGACCTACGTCAAGCATTATCCTCCTATCTTGCAATGATAAGTTAAGCTGTCTTATGAATAGAAAGTAAAACCTATCTATTTCATCATCCCTTATTATAACATCTCTTGCTAAGTCCTTATCAAGATTCATAAAAGCCGTTATAGTGTCTTTAAGCATACTCCATACCAACTTATGCATTCTCTGAAGAATGTGAATTACTTTAAGTTCCTCAACATTAACTATGACTTGTATTACTAATCCTTCAGGAAGATCCTCAACAACCTCTGCACCAACAAGGTATCGTCTAATGAAGTCTCTAAGAACCTTCTTATCCTCTATTGGTGCAACACCATCTTTAACAACAAGTTTTATTATGTCGCCTCCTGAAACATATGCCGCAACAAGCATTCTAATCGCTCTACCTATTGACCAGTCCTTGCTTTTAATAGTTAAAATAATGTCTTTCTTCCTTGAAGCCTCCTTAAGAGGCATTAAGAGCAATGTATTATCGTTTTGAGCATAGACAACTACGGAATCTCCGGGTTTTAGTCCGGCATTTATTACCCAATGTTTAGGTAAAGACACAATGTACGTTGAACCCCCAGTTACCTGTATTTTACGTATTTCGCCGAATTCCCTCTTCTTACGCGATGACAAAGTAGTTCCACCTGTTGACGAGTATTTCTTGAATTTCAATACCCTTATGTAGTTTATTCGTAGCACCTATATATTTCTGTAGTTTACAAAGAGAAAGTCTTTACAACGCCGTCATTCTCGCGTTTAAAACGCATTCATACCGTGTTCGTGTTAGCTGAAACATTTATAAAGAAGAAAATATTGGAACTTAAAAGAGGTTGAAGTAAAATGATATACGGCCAAGCATATACCGTAAACTATGATTCTTATTTAAAAAGCCATCTCTCTTCAGGCATGTTAAGCTCCTTAGCTGATACTTTATTGCTTCTTTCGTAAACGTAGCCTTTAACTATAACGACAGGTATTTTCTCCTTACCCTGACCTGTTAGAAGCTCTGTTGCAGACGCTATTTCATCTGCAACAGCAATAACTGTAACCTTAAACTTATACCCACAAGTATCGTCCTTTCCACGATAATCTCTAAACGGGTTTATTCCTGAAATCCCTATTGCCATATTTATCATACCATTTCTTAAGGGTCTACCATAAGTATCTGTTATTATAATAGCTACATCCTTACCCGTAAGCTCTTTTATTCTCCACCTTATTTTCTTAGCTGATTCATCAGGGTCTTTAGGTAGTAAAGCTACTACTTCCTCGCTTCCAGCAACATTTGTAGCATCTATTCCTGCATTAGCACAAACTATTCCATGACGTGTTTCTACAATTAAGTGGCCTTCCCTTGTAGCCTTAATCACTCGCTTAGACTCTCTTAAGACAAGTTCAACAAGCCTAGGGTCTTTACCGACATGTTTAGCTAATTTTACTGCTTTCGCTGAGGGCTTAATATGCTTAAGGTTAACTATTCTCCCCTCAGCTTTAGACACTATTTTGTGTGTTACAACAACTATGTCTCCATCGTCTATAGTTACTCTTTCACGTCTACATGCATCAACTATGAGTTTACCTATATCGTCACCCTTCTTTACTTCAGGAAGAGTTTCTAAACCAATAAGTGTTAGTGTCTTAGCCACGATTTCTCACCTTAACCATCTAAGCGGTTTAATATAGTCTCTGCCTTTAGCTTCAGCTGACCCTATAACTAATCTTAAGAATTTCTCCTTCCTTACTTTATCATAAACCTCCTCTACCTTACCATAAGCAATAAATTCCTCATCGAGACCTAGCAATCCTGAATATAATCCTTCAAATGTAACTACCTCTCTTATTTCACAATATTTCTTTGCACCCTCAATTACCTCTACATCGTCGATAGCGTATGTACCGGGAAGAAATATTGATAATTTATTCTCAACAACTCTACCTCTTATTTTAGCTAAACCTCTAGGTAAGTATACTCTATCGCCATATTTTTCACTAATTTCATGAGGTAAAAGTATTGGATGTAATGAAAATATGCGGCAACCTTTATACACGAGTCTTGTTCTCTTTTTAACGTACATTCTAAATGCCTCTTTAGGCGTTAATGGATGGTGTTTTGAAACTTCAAACGCCCATTTTTTAAGAACATCTTCACTAGGTAAAGCTATTATGTTTTGTTTCTCAGTTATACCCTTAATTACTTCAAGAAGCTTCCACGATTCCCTAATGCCATAAATTGTTAAGTCCATGTCAGAGTATTTAGGGTTATGAATTTGCAAAAGTATGGAGCCTGAAATACCAAAATAACTTAGTTTAATGCCTGATTCATTACATAAAAATTCCGTAAGTTCCACTAAATCACGCTCTAATGCATCACTTGCTCCCTGCTCTACGATTTCCTTCAACCTGGCTTCAGGTAAATAATGCTTACTTATTTCGCTCAAAGGGATTCCTATAAATTTTATGTTGAAAACTTCGTCATAGTATATGTAGTGGGGCTTAGTTTTTTCAAGGATTTTAAACGATTCCGCCACAGCTACACTACTGTAATACTCTAATACTCTATTATACCGTTTACCACCTCTAAACCATATTGTCCTAATGTTTTCCTTATTCGAGGGCACATACTTTAAGTATGCTAAAACTCTATTCGGTGGATGTACATAACCTACTACACAATACATGAAACCATCTTTATCTTCAATAAAGTCTCTATCTAAGAATACTCTTCGAAATGAAGTAGTCATTTATTGACCCTCCAATAATTATTCTATAATGGCTGAACGTACCTTTATAATACACCTTTTCTAATTTACCTTTAACAAGCGCTAATTCTCCTGTGAAAACTTGTTGACAAAATCTACCTCTAAACGAAACAATCTCTTCTATCTTATCTTTGCTTATCTTTTCCTTTAAGGAATTAGTTTCAAGTATCCTTAAAGTTTTAACCTTGTATTTTGTGGGAGTAAATATAGAATCTGAGTCGTCAACTACTATAACTTCAGCAGTAACATTTCCCAAGTTTTTATAGGTAAACTCCCCATATCTTGGTAGCTCATAGGGTCTTTTAACGAATCTTATGAAAAATTCTTTACCTTCAAAGAAACCTTGAAAAATCTTTCTTTTTTCATGCTTAACAAAAGACTCAAGACTCATAACTTTATATGCCTTTCTAAATTCAAAAAGCTTCCTATACTCATTAACACTATGTCTTCTCAATATGCCCTTCTGAAAGAGGTCTTTAAGGGCATTAACAGCTTTCCTAGACTCTGCTGAACCATAAATTACTATGTCAATATCACTATCATCTTTATATAGTCCAACCATTAAGGATCCACTTATTCCAATAGATTCCATATTAATGCCGGATTCCTCAGCTAATATTAATGCTAATTTGAGAGCTATTCTCTCTAAGGAGCTAAGCTTATCAGATTTAAGAAGCTTTTTAAGAAATTCAGAAGGCACATAATGTTTAATAATATTATTTAACGGTACCTCGCTTATGTAGTCATCAAAAACTTCATCATAAACAAGGTATTCTTTAAGCTTGTTTCTAAGGAAATCATAACGTACCTTTAAATCATATATTTTCTCATAACGCTTCCCATCTCTTACTCTATTACCAAATTTTGAAGGTAAATATCTAGGGTAGGCAACAACTTTTCCTGGAGGATGCTCATAACCTTTTACATCAAAAATTATCCCATACTTATCTTCAACAAAGTCTCCTTCAAGAAAATATTCGCTTATTTCTGAACACCTCCGAAACAAATTTATAAGTAAAGGACTCCTTGCCCAAGGTAAGTACTTGCTTTAAATCTTCCAATACATCTACATCTAATGATGTAGTACTTGATGAGTAAACTATTACATTCAGTTTTCTCTTAACAGCCTCTTCTAAATGTTTTCTAAAACTGTTTCTTCCATAACGTAGCGGTATTATGTTTGGAGGGTATTGGAAAATTATATTAGTTCCCCCATCAGATGAAGGAACTAAGACAACTGTTCTCCACATACTACCTAACTTAACTATTTTACATATTTCACTAGGTTTCACTAATGGCACATCAGCAACTATTACTATTACAGCTTCAGAATTTAAAACATCAGTAGCGTATCTTAACCCCTTTCTTACAGCTTTTATTTGCCCTTCGCCTTTATCCTTTACAAAAAACACGTTTTTTACGTAAACAGCTCTTTTAATTTCATCGCCTGGAGACACTATAACCATGTTACTTACTAATTTACATGAAGATAATGCATAAATAATGTCTTTTAGCATTTCTAAAGTAAGTCTTTCCCTTTCTAAAGAACTAAGAAAACTTGATAAGCGCATTTTAGATGTTGAAGGATTCTTTACCGGAATTATCGCGGACACTTTCATTTTGCGTCTTCTCCCAAATTCTTTGCAAACTCCATTATTTTCCTAGCTAACTCCACTTTATCTTTAAGAGTAGCCATTAACGTTTTAGCCGTAATAACCTTTATTTTAAATTTATCTTCAATAATAGGTTTAATGTCCTTATCAGCGATGTCTATAACTAATCCATCAATTATTTCCCTATAGTATTTAGCAACACCTAATGGTGTAGGCTCAAAGCCATGTGCCCTCATGAATTTATCAGCTGGTCCGGAGACGGGCTTATTACCTATTATCGGAGAAACAGCTATTACAGGCGCTTTTGCCTCTTTAAGTGCTTGGAGAATTCCTTTAACTTTTAATATGGGGCCAATGCTATTAATGGGATTGCTAGGACCTATTATTACGACCTTAGCTTTTAACATTGTTTGAAGAATTTCTTGAGTGGCTTTAGCTCTCTCTATTCCCTTAAAAAACACTCTCCTAACTTCTGGTTCAAACCTATATCTTACTAAGTACTCTTGAATATTAAGTACTCTACCATCTACTGTTTCAACGAATGTTTCAACATGCTCATTGCACATAGGGTAAATGTGTGCTTTAATACCTAGTTTTTTAGTGATATACTTAGTAAAGTCGGTTAGTGATAATCCCTTGTTTAAAAGATGCGTTCTAATTACATGCATTGCTAAGTCTTTATCTCCAATGTTAAACCATGTTTTTTCTAAACCATATTTTCTAGCTTGGGAAAGGAAATTAAAGGTGTCGCTTTTTAAACCCCAATATTTTTCTTTATCTAGAAAATCTGCGAAAAGATAGATGATAGTGTCTAGATCTGGTGATATGTAAAGTCCATTCCAGTAAATGTCATCTGCTGTATTGACAATAACGGCTATTTCTTTATCGCCTACTATTTCTCTAAAGCCTTCAATAAGCTTCGGTGTTCCTGTACCTCCGCTGAGAAATACTATCATATCGTTATCCTCATGGTGTGCTTAGCTTATGAAGAGGTAAATAGGTTTTATTAATGTTAGTACTCTATAATCCATGTTGTTTTATCTTTTGAATCAAAAAGTTTTACTCCGACTTTTGAAAGAGCTTCTCTTATTCTATCTGATACTTCATATTGCTTCCTCATTCTGAACTCGTGTCTTACAGTAACTATCGCCTCTACTATGCTGTTTAGCTTCTTCTCAACATCTTCTGCGCCATAAAAATATTTATCAAGAACGCCTAAAACCTCATTTATTTCCTTAAATACTGAAAATACAAGTAATGCTAAGGTGTAAAATGGACTTTCTTCAAGCTTTCTCATACTGAAACTTACTAGTTCATGAAGATAAGGCATGGCTTTAGCCATGTTAAAGTCGTCATTTAATCCTTCAAAAAACATTCTCTTAAGAAAAACTATTCTGTCAACAACTTTCTTAATTTCACTTTCAACCCTATATGGGGGTTCTCCACTTAAAATTATTCTTTTAGAATCTTCAACAACTTTAACTAATCTATTGTACAGTGATTTAGTGTGTTCAAGGCCTTCCCATGTAAAATCCATGGGATTCCTATAGTATGAGCTTAAGAGGTAGAGTCTCAGAACTTCCGGCTTATATTTCTTAAATACTTCATGAACTGGTATTATGTTACCTAAGCTTTTACTCATTTTTTCTCCTTTAATAGTGAGGTATCCTACATGAAGCCAGTATTTAACCCATGGTTTAAGTCCAAATCTAGCTTCACTTTGGGCTATTTCATTCTCATGATGTGGAAATATTAAGTCCTGACCTCCACCGTGAATATCAAACTGAGGCCCTAAATACTTACTACTCATAACTGAGCATTCAATATGCCACCCTGGTCTTCCAGGACCCCATGGGCTATTCCACCAGGGCTCTCCAGGCTTAGCTTTCTTCCACAGAGCAAAGTCGTATGGTTTCTTTTTTTCCTTCAAAACCTCTTCCTCTTGTCTCCATTCCTCCTTAAATTTCCTCTTAGAAAGCTTACCGTAATCAGGGAATCTATCAACATTAAAGTAAACGCTTCCATTACTTTCATAAGCATATCCCTTACTTATGAGATCTCTTATGAACTCTATTATGTCCCTTACGTGCTCAGTAACCCTAGGCATAACGTGGGGCATTTTAATATTTAACTTTGAGAGAACTTCAATAAATTCATTAGCGTATTTTTCCGGAACCTCATTCCAGCTAACATTAAGTTCTCGAGCTTTCCTAATTATTTTATCGTCAATATCCGTAATATTCATAACATGAAATACTGTATGTCCTAAATACTCCAAATACCTCCTTACAAGGTCAAAAACAACATATGTTCTAGCATGCCCAACATGAGTATGATCATAAGGTGTAGGTCCACAAACATACATTCTAACAAGCCCAGGCATTAGCGGTTCAAAAGCCTCTTTCCTTCCTGTTAAAGTGTTAGTCACCTTTAAAACCATGAATATTTCCCCTATTATTCTCTTACTTACTATACTTACTATCTTAGCTTTAGAACCAGTTTAAATTAAAATTTATGGCATTCTCATTATACTATAAAATTACGGATCCTAATTTCAACTATCCTAAGAAATCTAATTAAGGCTTAATCCACATATAATCAGTGCTAATATAAGCTAATGTGTTATAGTGTCATTATAATTTTAAGAAATAAATAAATTCCGTATCCCTAAGAACACTATGTCAGAGTCTCCCAACAGTATGAGGGATACTATTGACTCTAATGTTTGGTAAGACAATAAGTAATTTACTTTCTAAAGTTAAGATAACTCAACAACACGCTATAGTATTTAAAGACATAGTTTCTATAGATGGACACTATGAGAACTCTATAGTGCGCATAGTTACTCATGCTCATAAAGATCATCTCTATGGATTAAATGTAAGTGTTAAGGAAAGTTCTCTAATAGCCATGACTAAGGCTACGCATGATATTCTCCTCGCCTTAGGCTATCGCTTACCTAAAAACAAAACATTACCTTTAAATTATGAGCAAGAATTCAGAATAGGCGATTTAACTTTATCTTTGCATAAAGCTAAGCATATTATTGGTGCAGCGCAAGTTTTAGCTGTAGATCCCGATAATTCAAGACTAGTTTATACCGGAGATTTCAAATTACCATCGACACCAATTTTGGAAGCAGATCTTCTCATAATAGAAGCAACTTATGGTAATCCTGAACATACAAGACCCTTTAAATACGAAGTTGAAAGCCTCTTCATAGACCTGGTTAAATCAAGTCTTCCTAAAGGACCTGTCTACATTTTTGGTTACCATGGAAAACTTCAAGAAGCTATGGAAATACTTAGATCTGGAGGAATAGATGCACCATTCATAGCTCCTAAGAAAGTTTATGATGTAACACTTGCAGCTATGAAGCATGGGTTAAAGGTTGAAGGACTTTACTATGACAAAACATTGGAAGCCGAAGAAATAATGAGAAGCAAGTGGTATGTTTACTTCGCCCACATGAACACGCCGAAGAAAACATTTTACCATAGAGTTTCTTCTTTAAGCATTGTCCTTTCCGGCTGGGAATTTAAAGAACCACTTAAAAGAATAAATGACAAAACATATCTTGTCGCTTTAAGTGACCATGCAGATTTCGAGCAACTACTTGAATATGTTGAAGAATCTAAACCGAAAGTCGTAGTAACTGATGCTTCTCGTGAAGGCTCGGCTCACATGTTAGCTAAGGAAATTAGAAGAAGGTTCTCAATACCAGCCATAGCTCTTCCATAATGTAGCATAAACGTTTTTAAGAAGCTAAGAGAAGCTAACGTTTTGAGTGAAAAAGTGAAGAGAGTGAATACATGGTTTTAGCAATATTCAAAGATCTTTGCCCTAACTGCGGTAGTAACATAACCTCTGAAAGATTAGAAAAAGGTTTACCATGTGAAAAATGCTTACCTGATCTCACCTTAAAATTCCCCATAGTTAAAGGCTTCCTTATTAACGTTTGGAATGTTGAAGAAGGAGTGAATAGGATAAATGAGCTTTTTATTCAAGCAATAGGTTCTAAAATGTGGGGTCTTCAGAGACTCTGGGCTAGAAGGTTTCTTAATGGCGAAAGCTTTGCTATGGTAGCTCCTACAGGCAGTGGAAAAACGACTGCACAAATAATTTTTAGTCTTTATGCTTCATCAAACTTTGGAAGTAGAGTCTTAATATTACTTCCAACAAGCCTTTTAGTTCATCAAGTGCAAGGAAAAATTCTCGAAATACGCTCTAAACTAGGCTTTAATGATGTTTTAATAGCAGCCTATCATAGTTTACTTAGTGAGAAGCAGAAGCAAATGGAGCTAGCTAATGCCGAAGAATCATCAATAATCATTACAACACCAATAAGCTTAATGAAGAGGGCTGAGCTACAACAGAAAATAAACATAGCTTTCATAGATGACGTAGATAGCTTCCTCAGAAGAAGCAAAAGCGTAGATGTAGTACTTAGAATGCTTAACGTTACTTCCGAGGAAATAGCGCTTATTGAAAAAGCACAGAAAATGGAAAGTGAAGCAAGAAAGCTTTCTAGAGACAACCCTGAAGAGGCAAGAGAACTTTTAAACAGAGCATATGAGCTAAAAAGGAAAGTTAGAGATAACGTAAAGGGACAAATCATAGTTAGCGGAGCTACACAAACAGCCAGAAGAACAAAGAGAGTTAAACTACTTAGTTCACTCTTCGGATTTACTGTAGGAGGCAAGGTTGAAGTAGGTAGAAATATTGTAGACACATATCTTAAACCTTCAACATCAGTTGAAGAAGCAGTTTTAGAAATAGTTAAGAAACTGGGAAGTGGGGGATTAATCTACGTACCCATGGATAAAGGAGCAGACTATGTTAAGAAAATAACTGAATACCTTAAGGGAGAGGGAGTTAACGTTGAAGCTTATCTCGGCGCTAGGAAGAGAGTGTTTGAAAAATACGTTCTAGGGGAAATAGACGCATTAGTCGGTATAGCTTCCTATAGAAGTCCTCTAACTAGAGGAATAGACTTACCTGAAAGGGTAAGGTATGCTGTTTTCGCCGGAGTACCTAAGTTTAGAATAAGAATTAGTGTTGACGAGTTTCAGCCTAGCCGGTGGCTCATACTTCTAAATGAAATTAAAGACGCAATATACGATAAATATCCAAGAATGTTCGACAGGGCTCTTGGAGGCTTAATTAGAGTAAGAACAGCTACTAGAGATGTTTTAGAAAAAGTTAGGGAGGCATTAGCTGAAAATAAAGAGCTTGAAGGATATCCTGAATTTGTTCGCAGAATAGCTAAGGAAACTTTAGATTTCTTACATAATGTATTAAAAGACAAAGACGTCCTCGAAAGACTAAGGAAAAGCCCTACAATAACGTTTGGAGGTAAGGAAGGAGAATACTTCTTCATAATACCTGATGCTACAGCATATATTCAAGCAAGCGGCAGAACAAGTAGACTTTACATTGGAGGATTAACTAAAGGCTTAAGCATCATAGTTATTGATGAGGAGAAAGCCTTCAACTCTCTACTTAAAAATCTAAAGTGGCTTTTAGAAACAGTAGAATTTCATAACTTTAATAAAATAGATTTAGAAAGTATAATAAAGGAAATAGATGAGGACAGAAGAAAAGTCAGATTAGCAATCGAAGGTAAGTACAGACCTAAAGAACATGAACTTATGAAAACAACGTTATTTATTGTAGAGTCACCTAATAAGGCAAGAACCATTTCTAAAATGTTTGGTAAACCAACGAGGAAAACCGTAGGATCTCTACAAACTTATGAAATCATAACAGAAAACAGACTTATGATAATCACTGCAACAGGAGGCCACATTTTAGATTTAGTAAAAGATGATGGAGTTTTTGGGGTAAGAGTTGTAAATAAAAAGTTTATACCCATATACAAGCCGATCAAGAGATGTATTAGATGCGGCAGAGATGTTCCGGAAGAGGAAGATATTTGTCCCTATTGTGGAGGAAAAGTGTTCGTTGAAAGTAGACCCGTCATTAACGCGTTAAGACAGCTTGCAAGCCAAGTAGATGAAGTTCTTGTAGGAACGGATCCTGATAGTGAAGGCGAAAAAATAGCATGGGACATCACATTACTACTTAAACCCCTAAATAAGAACATTTGGAGAGTAAGGTTCCATGAAGTCACTAGAAGAGGACTTCAAGAAGCCCTTTCAAAACCTTCAACAATAGATGAAAACCTAGTGAAAGCACAAGTTGTTAGAAGAATAGAGGATCGATGGATAGGATTTAGCTTAAGCCCAATACTGTGGAAGGAGTTCGGAATAAACTATCTCTCAGCAGGACGCGTCCAAACACCAGTTCTTGGATGGATTGTCGATAGAACTGAGAAAAATAAGAAGAAAATAGAGTTAATAACGCTTAAACCTAAAGGAATAAATCTCAAACTGATATTCAAGGCTCCTAAGGGATCTGGAGAACGAATATTAAAGAAAGGAAAAGTAGCAATAAGTAATGTGAAGAAAGAAATTACTGAAGTAAATCCGCCACCTCCCTATACAACAGATTCCATGCTTTCAGAAGCATCAAAGATTCTTAAAATACCTGCACCTTCCATTATGGACGCTGCCCAAAGACTTTTTGAAGCAGGTCTTATAACTTATCATAGAACTGATAGTACCACTGTAAGTAATGTAGGAATAGCTATAGCTAAAGACTTTATAACTAGAGTCTACGGTGAAGAATACTTTAAGCCAAGAAAATGGGAGAGACCAGGAGCTCATGAATGTATTAGACCTACAAGACCTTTAGATTCACGGCAAATAAGGTCCTTAAGGGCAGCTGGGGTTCTTAGACTAGCTGTTCCTCTAAGACAAGACGACTTTAGACTTTACGATTTAATATTTCGAAGATTCATGATGAGCCAAATGGCGCCAGCGAAGGTTGAAAAGATTTCGTTCAAACTTGTATTTGATGGTATTGAAAGAGAATTTACTTTTACTTCAAAAGTTTTGTTTAAAGGGTTCACAGCACTCTTCAAATACTATGTCATGGAGGAGGCAGCAGCAATAACTGAAGGAGAATATGAAGTTGAAGACTTAAGCATCCGCTTGGTTCCAGAGTATCCTCTTTACTCCTATAGCGACGTAGTTGATTTAATGAAGAAAAAAAGCATAGGCAGGCCATCAACATATGCTAAAATACTTCAAAATCTTAGACGCCGAGGCTACATAATTGAAGTTGGAAAAGGCAAGCTTGTTGCGACAGCTCGAGGCAAAGAAGTTTTTCAATATTTATCAAGAAAATTCAATGAATTAGTTGATGAAGAGAGAACACGCTTACTGCAGAAGAGAATAGACGATATAGAGCTGGGAAAGACAAGTTACATAGATGTTTTAGAAGAATTCTATAGGGAAACAAAGAATGTTTTGTCAGAAGCTAAGAAAAGGGGAGTTGTTTATCCCACATTTAATGAAGAATACTTACAATAGGTAATTAAGCTACAACTTCTCTATTCTAACAAAATCTGTAGCCGCCTTTCTCATACCGCGAATAACAATAACTATGTCTCCTGAAGTTAATTCTCCCCTCTCCTCCAAAACTTCGCTAGCTTTTTCCCAAAAATTATCGGGAGAAGAATCTCTTAGATAACATGGGTTAATAGCTCTAAGTATTTTAAGCTGCCTAGCCACTCTCCTATTATTAGTCACAATATACACTGGTACTTTGGGTCTGTATCTCGAAAGTCTTATGGCTGTAGCTCCTGAGCGAGTAAAAGCAACAATTTTAGCGCCTAAAGACTCCGCTAATAAAACTATTCCTTTAGCAAATTTGTCATATATTGTTTCATTTATTCCATTAATTTTTTTCTCAAAAGGCGAAGCAGCTTCAATTATTTTTCTAAGCCACCTAACAGCTTCTATAGGATACTTTCCTACAGCCGTTTCATTTGAAAGCATTAATGCGTCGGCTCCCTGTTCTACTACCGTCATTATGTCAACTACTTCACTGCGCGTGGGTATAGGGTTGTTAACCATGGATTCTAGAAGTTGAGTGGCTACAATTGATGGTTTACCATAAGCTAAAGCCCTATTAATTATGAGGCTCTGTATTTTAGGTATCTCAACAAGTTTAAAATACATCCCCAAATCTCCTCTAGCAACTAAAACAGCATCAGCTTCTTTAACTATTTCATCTATCCTTACAACAGCGCTTTTTGTTTCAATTTTAGCGATTATTTTTATATTCTCCCCTCCAAATTCGTTCAAGAGCTTTCTTAATCTTTCAATATCACTTGATGATCTTACAAAGGATAGAGCAACAAAGTCAAATCCTTTAGAAACAGCATATTTCACATCTTTTATATCTTTTGATGTTAAGGCTGGGCCTAATATTTCCTTACCCTTTATTGCAAAAGTTTTTTTAGACTTAATTACACCGTCGTTTAAAACAAGGCATTTTATTTTGTCGGCTAAAACTTCTTCAACAAGTAATGCTATTTTACCATCATCTAGAAGTAATTCATCACCTTCCTCTATTTGGTTGTATGCTCGCTTATTAGGTAAAGGTATGAGCTTAGATTTCGCATCTCCTTTAAAGGAATTAATAATGAAAACACTTTCTCCCTTTCTTAAAATAAACTCTTCAACATCACCCAGTCTGACTGTAGGGCCCGCGAGGTCTGCTATTAAAGGTATTTCTCTCCCAAACTTCTCCTCTACATATCTTATATGGGATATTGCTTCATCTCTTTCCTCATATGTGCCATGTGAGAAATTGAATCGAAAAGCATCTACACCTTCACGAACAAGCTTCGTAATAACATCTAAGCTCATAGATGAAGGACCTATTGTCGCTATTATCTTAGCTCTCCCCAACGAATATTCAACCTCCCCTCTAATCTCTCGTTGTAAAAATATTTAAGTAAGCTAGTTTCATCTAAACGTTGGAATCTACCGGTAACTATTAAAGCCTACAAGCTTTATAAGCAACCCATGTTCTCTTCTAAAACAAAATAATTGAAGACATACTGCAATAGGGTGGTAAGTATAAGAAGTAATCCTTATAGAAGTAGAATAGAGGCTCTAATAAAAGTTTGGAGCGAAATAACTTCTTCAAATAGGAGGGATTGGACAAGGGAGGAACTCGCAGATCTTGTTTTTGCAGAGTACTCTAAAAGAAGAATAGAGCCTTTACGTGGAAAGCAAAGACCACCAGACATTTTCGAAAAAGAACTTTCAAGCCTCTATTATGTTGGAAAATATGGCTTAGGCTTATCTGATGAATATCCGGAAATATTTGAAGGATCTCTCTCGCTTGAAAGCAAAGTTGATAAAATACTTGGAAAAATAGCTGACAATGAAGACTTTAATTTAAGAGATTATTTAGGGGATTTAGATAAAAACACTTTAATAAAAATACTGCGTGTTCCATTCACAGGAGTAATCCTGGGTTTCATTGATGAGAAATTATTTTCGGTTTTCATGAATAAATTAGCTCAAGAATATCCAGAATTTGAAGACACCATTAAGAATTACAAGAGATTCTACATAGCATTTAAACTAGCCGAGTCCATAGCTAAGAGGGAAGTTAGAAATAAAGTTGCAAAGGAAGCACTTAAACATGCAATAGCTGTTAGAATAAATTCGCAAAAGAATATGCCTAGTGATAAATACGTTTACACTATAGCGTCGGAGGTTTTCAAAATTCCATCAAAAATTTTACAAAAAATTCTTTCACTACAATCTAAGCGAAAACAGCAGAGAAACTACGAATAATTATATGTTTTTATTGTTTTCATCTAGGGGTTTTAGATTTCTCTATGGGAAAACATTATTAATACCTTTATATTAAAAGTTCACGAGTATTAACCATTAATATGGAGATGTCATTGTTATGGCATTAGAGCATCCAAAAACAAAGTTCGTCACGTACAAGGGACCGTTTAGCAGAATAATTCCCGTAAATGTTTTCGAAATAATCAACAACGATCTATGCTCTTACTGCGGCTCATGCACTGCTGTTTGTCCTACAAAAGCTGTTAGCTACAAGTTTGATGAACCAGACTCGCCCATTGTTAAGGAGGACCTATGCATTTATTGTAACTTATGTTCTATGGTCTGTCCTCATGTAGCTATGAATAAGCAATTATTCGTTGAACTAATAAATCCCATGGAAAAGTATTTAGCTAGGACAAAAATAGAGAAACTACATCCTGTAATGCAAGATGGGGGCATAACATCTACATTAATAATTACGGCTCTAGAAGAAGGACTTATTGATGCGGCATTCTTAGTAGCAAGAGATGAAAAATGGAGACCCATTCCAATAATAGCGAAGACTCCTGAAGACGTAATTAAGGCAGCTGGTAGTAAATATGTGTATAGCCCGGTAAATAACCTCTTAGAAACGCTTGCTTTCACTCATCCAGAATTACAGAGTGTTTTAATAGTCGGTTTACCATGCCAAATTAGGGCTATTGAAAGAGCAAGAGAGGTTGGGTTAAGAAAATTCGTTGATAAAGTAAAGTACACTATAAGTATTTTCTGTTCCGAAAATTGGCAATGGAGTAAAATGGTTGAAATGATGGCTTCAGCAGGGTTAAAACCTGAAGATGTTGCTAAACAAAATATTAAAGCGAAATTCTTCTTCTACCTAAAAGAAGGTAAAGTTGTTGAGTATTCTCTAAAAGATGCTGCAAAATACCTAATACCTGCTTGTAAACATTGCCCAGAGTTCGTATCATACTATGCAGATATAAACGTGGGAGCTTTAGGTCTGGAAGGATGGAATGCTGTTTTAATAATGAACGATAAAGGAAAGGAGCTATGGAAGGCAGCTGTTGAGAGAGGATACATAGAGCACAAGGCTCTTCCTGAAGAAAGGTGGACTAAAATAATTAACTTTGATATGAGAAAGAAAAGGTCTGCTTGGAGATTTATTAAGAAATTCTACGGTTTAGAAGCTGAAGTAAAAGCACAGCAACAGGAGGCAAAATGGTATCAAGAATGGCTTGCGAAGAAAAAGGCTAAAGAGGCCGCGAAAAAGAAATAATCTTATTATTAGACAATAACGTTATTTACTAATCATCTATTTTATTCTAAGTTTTAACTTTAACTTTAGAATATGGTTACCACTTAATCACCAGTAGGTTTTTTACATTAAAGTAGATAATAGTTACTCGGTATAGGGGTGAGTGGAGAGTGAAAGCATTAATTCTAGCTGGAGGCTATGGTAAGAGATTAAGACCTTTAACTCAAGAGAAACCTAAGCCCTTAATTGAGATCAAGGGGAAGCCTATTCTCGCATGGCAGTTTGATTGGCTTAAAAAGAATGGAGTTAACGAAGTAATTTTAGCTATAGGCTATCTTAAAGAAAGGATAATAGAGGAAATAGGTAGCGGTAAGAGATACGGAATTAAAGTAGGCTACGTCGTCGAAGATGAGCCTTTGGGAACAGCTGGTGGTTTAAAGAATGCAGCGCACTTATTAAGCAATGAAAAATACTTCTATGTTTTAAATGGCGACATCATAACCAATCTAAGTTTAAGAAGGTTAAGTGAAGCACTAAACGAGGATACGGTAGGCGCAATAGCTGTTGTCCCCTTAAGATCGCCTTATGGAATAATAAGGTTTGATGAAAATACCGGAAGGATACTAAGTTTTATAGAGAAACCTATTCTTCAAGAATACTGGATAAACGCTGGTGTTTACTGCTTAACGCCCAAAATTTTTGAGTACCTGCCTGAAAGAGGAGACATAGAGAAAACGGCCTTTCCAAAATTAGCTAAGGAGGGACTATTAAGGGCTGTAGCATTTGATAATGTTTTGTGGAAGAGCATAGACACACATAAGGATGTTGAGGAAGCAGAGAAGCTTTTAAGCGAAAAACCAATTTAACATACTTAACCAATTTTCTCAGCCGAGTAACCGCGAACATCACTCCCCTTAGGGGTCACACTCCCCGAAAACTCATCATCCATATCTCTTTTTACAGACAAAATGTTTATAAGCCCATCTCATAATCTAAACTTCATGACCAAAGCAAATTTTAAATCATGACTTCAGAGGGCAGCCGCTAGTGTTTTTAGAGAACATGGAAAAGTTAGTGTACGTTTATGGACCTATTGGAATATTTCTAGTATCTTTCCTTGGTAACGTAGTACCCTATTCAACAATACCTTACTTAATATTTATAGTGCAATATGGTGCTACAGTAAGAGAAGCTATAGGAATGGTGGAAATAGCCATTCTAGGTGGCATAGGAGCCGCCTTAGGAAAAGTAATAGTTCTACTTATAGGCTCAGCTACAAGAAAAATCCTTTCGGAAAGTGCTAAGAAAAGCATGAAACTCTTCATGAAACTTGCTGGGAAAAGCGTTTTCATAGCAGTAATGATTTTTGCTGCAACCCCCCTTCCAGACGACATACTTTACATTCCACTAGGAGCAATGGGTTATAGTCCATTTAAATTCTTTGTTGCGGCAGCAATAGGTAAAACAGTTATAACTTATATGGCGTTGCTTTTCGGTGAAACAATTAGATACCTTGTAGGGGAATCGTCAATTGCTGCATCAATTGTTTCTATAGTTGCAACATTAGCTCTCATGCTTTTAATAGTTAAGGTTAACTGGGAGAAAATAATTGAAGAAATAGTTACTAAGGGGTGGAAGAAGTTCATTATATGTTTAATCAAGAACCCTTCAACATACATTAAGTCAGAAAAACGCCGCTAAAACATTGCTTAAATCAATTTTAAACCCGTAACACTGCAATGTCTTTGTTAAACCATAGGTTACTGCAAATATGTGGTCTAAGGTTGCTGAAACACCCATGTGACCTATTCTAATTGCTTTTTCAGATATCTCACCTAACGCTTTACTTATCAGTATCCCATAGTTTCTCCATAAATCATTAACTACTTTTTCGCTTGAAACATTAGATGGAACGTAAGCAACCGTAACTGTAGGTGACGCTATTTCATCAGATTCAGCTACAACACGTAAGCCCATGGTTTTCAAAATTCTTCTGAGAACACTGGATACGTAAACATGTCTTCTGAATACATTTTCTAAACCTTCCTTAAGTATTCTAGAAACCGCGATTCTTAATCCGTAAAGCAAGTTCACGGGAGGTGTTGAGGGCAGTCTTCTTTTGTTCTCCCAGAAATCAAGCCATTCCTTAAGGTTTAAGTAAAAGCCTCTAGCAATTATCTTTTCCATGTTTTCAACAATATTCTCACTTAATGTGACAATAGCTAATCCAGGAGGCATATTAAGAACTTTCTGAGATCCAAAAACTACTGCGTCAACTCCTTTCTCATCTCCAACACTTAGTGGGACCGCACCGGCTGTTGATACAGCGTCAACTATTATCCTTGCATTACTATTTTCTCTCACAATTTTCGTAATTTCACTAATGTTAAACATTGTTCCAGCGGATGTTTCGCAATGTGCTAATACAACATACTCTAGATCATTGTTTCTCTTCAGGAAATCCTCTATTCTATCTAAACTAGGTATTTTTCCTTGCTTTTCTCTTATCACATAGACGTTTCCACTATAGTATCTTACAAGCTTTTCTAAAATATCTCCAAAATACCCTGCTGATAGAACAAGAGTCTTTGAGTCCTTTTTTATAAAGGTTGAAATTACTGCTTCTAATCCGACAGTGGAGCCTCCACCCATAATAACGGTTTTACCTTTAACATTTAACAGTTTCTCAATAAGTTTAACGTCTTCTTCATAAATTTCCTGATAATTAGGTAGATTTGCTTCTTCAGAAATTATTGCATTAAGAATTTCTGAGGGAATTTCAGTAGGGCCAGGTGTCATAATGTAATATTTCTTACTAAACATAGTTAAGCACCGTTTCAGATGGTTGATCCTTCATCACTAAGTCAGTCTGGAGAGTATTCATCACAACCTTATGCGTTTAACATTTAAGTCCTGAGACACATATAAGTTTATGCCGCGCGGCGCTGCATTCCCCTAAATCTTTAGGGGAGTTGATGAAGCTTACAAGGGATGAGCCTTAAGGCGATGATGGATTTATTTGAAAAATATAGTGTTAACAATTTTTAGCCTATTTAAGGATGTGTAATTTTGATAAGTTTTATTAGTTCTTTGAAGTGATTGTGGAAAATAGTAGGTGTAGTGTCTTATGGGAGCAGTTACTTTAAAAATAAACCCTAATAAGCCTGAAAGAAGCATTTTAGACATCGCCATACAAATTTTACTCCGTGGGGGAGTAGTTGTTTACCCTACGGACACTGTTTACGGGTTAGGAGCTAATCCCTTCAACGAAATATCGGTGTTGAAAATTTATGAAGTAAAGGAGAGAGAATTTAATAAGCCATTACCCATACTTGTTTCAGACATTAAAGTAGCGCTAAGGCTTGGAGTTTTTGATGATATAGCATTAAAGTTAGCGAAAACGTTCTGGCCGGGACCGCTAACAATAGTTGTTAAAAGAAAAATAGGTATTGCCAGTTTAGCCCTTGGAGAACAAGAGAAAGTGGCGTTGAGGATGCCTAAGCATAAAATAGCATTAAAACTTGCTTTATCTTTAGGAGGTGCAATAATAGGTACAAGCGCTAACAAATCAGGATTTAAAGCTGCAAAAACAGCTAAAGAAGCTGAAGAAATGATTGGTGAAAAAGTGAATTTAATTCTTGATTCGGGACCATCTCCAGGAGGAATACCTTCAACAATAATTGATGTTACGGTAAGACCTTTTAAAGTAATTAGGCTAGGTCCTATAAGCATAGAGGAAATAGAGAAGACATTAGGGTAGTGATTTATGAATCCTCTGGAAAAACGTGATGAAAGAGAAAAATTAGCTTACATACTTAGAGAGAAAGGGTTTTACGTAAGATTGCATGCATATGAATATCTAGTAATGTTTAGAAACAAAATACTTTGTTCAATATATGTTCACCCAGCAGCTAACTTGTGCATAATAAACTACAATAAAGTAACTGCAAAAGGAAATAGAAACAAACTTAGTGATATAATCGATGCAATAAAGAAACTTGCACCAAACATTAAGGTAATTGTGAATAAAGTTCCTAAATGAGGACATTAATAGTTGAAGAAAAAACTTGTTACCTTAATACTTATAGGCAACGTAGATAAAAGGAAAGTATTTAATGCATTGACTGAAATAATCAATGTAAGGTCAAATGACGTCATTTTCATATATGTCATAAGTGAGATTTCAGACATGGTGAAAATTGCTAAGGAAATAACAAGCATTACATGGAACAATAAGGTAATTGTGGTAGCGGGCTTAAGAAATGAAATTAAAAAATACTTAAAAACACTTAACATAATATTTTATAGCAAAATTTTAAATCAAATATTCCTAATATTATGAAGAACAATTATACATATTTAATAATGTTAAGTCTACCTAAAAATGTTAAATTTATATTTTACTTCTACCAACAAAGATATAAGAGAGGCTCTAAAACTATGAGTAAAATACAATATCTTACAAGAACTCTTCAAGAGTACTTAAAGTCTATTTATAGGCTTAAGGTAGAATATGGTAAGAGAGTAATTAGGGTAAAAGATATTGCAGCCGAACTTAAAGTCACTATGCCTAGTGTAACAGATGCTATGAAGAGGCTTTCAAAATTAGGTCTTGTTTACTATGAGAGATATGGTTTTATAGATTTAACCCGTGATGGTGAAAAAGTTGCAAAAGAATTATATGAAAGATGGACTGTATTGAAGCATTTGCTTCATGATATTCTAGGTATACCTGAGGATATGGCAAGCACTGACGCATGTAACATGGAACATGACTTATCTAAAGAGACGGCTGAACGAATAGCCCTATTAACATTATTTATAGATAATTGTTTAAGTGATGAGCTTAAAAATAAGCTTAAAGCATTCATAGAAACAAGAAAATGCTGAAATACGGTGTAGTTGATGAGCAAAAGGAGAATTAGTGCTGAAGTTAAAAGTAATCTTAAAAATCTCGTTTTCCTCATTGAAGCTCTCGATAGTTTTAGGAAAGGTAGAGGAGTTTCGCTATCAATGGTTGAGAAGGCATATTACAATATTACTCTTGACCTACCTATTAAGTGGAAGTATCTTAAGAGAATAATACAGTCTCTAATAAGATATCCTATGAAGGATGGTCGCGTATTTAGACATTATAAAAGGCTTAAATGGGCTAGGACACTAACGAACGCTGGAATAGCAATTATAATAGCCGGAACAGCTATAGCCTTAATTTTTGGAAGAAGTGAGGTAACCCTATTGGCTTTACTCTTTGGTGTAGGTCTTGTATATTCGATGTTCTTTCTAAACTGGTATTCTCTAAGGCAAATATATAGGTATTATGATGAACATGCTGATGAACTAGCAAGTAGAACGAAAAAGCTTAAAGATGCAGCACAAATATTAATAAACATTCTACGTGAAGAGTTTTCTAACAACGAAATTAGCCCCACTAAGTATCCTCTAAGACTTCACAATATTGATTATAAAGGCATTGAAGTTATTTCGGAGCCAAAGTTTTATAGAAAAACATATTTGTGCATTGTTTCAACTAAAAAACCTTAGTTAATCTCGGGCTCAGGGAGCTTAAATATTTGGTTTAAAACATAGTACCTTATTTCGTCAGGTGATGATAGAGTCCTTATAAGTTTGCCATTGTCAATGTATTTAATGAGCTTAGGTTCCATTTCTGAATAGCATACTTTACATTTATGCTGCTTCTTTAAGTTGAAAACGTCAAACTCCCTTTCATTAATATGGTTAGGGCAAACATACAGTTGCTTTGCTCCTGGGAGCTTACCTCTCTTCGCCTTAGGAATCCATTTACCTCTCTCATAAACCTCAACTACGTCTGCGCTAATATCTATGGACTTAGGTGATGCTATTGCTGTACCTACACCAAAACCGTCAACAATATCTCTAAGTCTCTTTATTGACTTCTCATTTATTCCACCACTAACAAAGATCTTTACGTGCTCATAACCATTTATGTCTAGAGTCCATCTTACCTCTCTAACTATTTTCGCCATATCACCCCTTCTACTGCTTGGGGTATCAAGTCTAACACCGAAAAGCCTTTTCCCTAAGATCTTTGCAGCCATTAATGCTTCTTCGCGCTCATCATAAAACGTATCTACAAGGGCTATGCGTGACACTTTCTCCTCAACAACTTCGTCAAAGGCCCTCCATGCTTTAAGCTGGTCTCCAAAAACTATGATTAACGCATGAGGCATGGTGCCTTTAGGTTCGACATTAATGTATTTCCTACTTAAAACCCCTGAAACTCCATCGACACCGCCGATGTAGGCTGCCCTGTCAGCCATAGGCTGTAATGCCGGGTGTAAAGCTCTTAATCCGAAGAACAAAACTGTTTTTTCTCTAGCTAATCTCTTTATTCTTGCTGCAGCTGTCGAAATACTTGTGTAATGTCTAAGAACACCTAAAAGAGCTGTTTCATAAACTGCGAAATCTGCATAGTTTCCTTCAATAATCATTAATGGTTCAAAAGGCTTAAACAATGTACCCTCAGGTAAAGCCCATACGTTAACAGGTTTTCCTTCTAAAATTTTAAGAGCTTCTTCAAGACCGGTAAAAATAGCCCATTCGTATCCTTCAGGTAAACTGTAGACGTGAAATTCCATCCTAACCTTTATCTTATCTAAGCCTTTTTCCCTAAGGATGCGCTCGGTTCTTTCAAAGTAAACATCAGTTGCCTTTCCTGAAAATATTTCCTCAGATGATGCAACATATAGTTTCATTAAATCACCTACTACATTTAAGACTCTATAAAGGTGTTATGAAAAGTGGAATTTAAACTTAATCAGTAACCACTTTAGTAACTTAGTATTGAAAATATTATAGAAGGGAGAATGATGAAGCTCTGCTGCAAATGACCTCATAACTAAGGGATGAAGTTAAGAACCCCTGTCTGAACATTCGCTTCTTAATAATTTTCTTGCTAACTTTAAATCCCTAAACGTGTTTACATTGAGAAATACTTTTTCAGGTTCGCTAGCTAAGCAATAAACGTTTATAAAGCATGGTTTTTCCAAAAATGAAAGCAACGCTCTTGCCCTTCGTAAACCCTTAAAGAGGGCATATTGTGAGGCTTTTAAAAGCTTCTTACTCCAGTACGCTGAAACTAATGGTTCTATATAGCCACTAGGCCATTTTGGAATAGAAGCATCACACTCGCTTAGCTTATTTATAAGCTTATTTATAACATCTATTGTCATTAAAGGGTAATCTGTAGCTAGCACCGCTACGGTATCTGATGAAACATATTTAGCGCCAGTATACATTGCCACAAGGGGGCCATCCTTGAAGTCCTTAGAATCTACAACTATTTTTACATTAAATCTTCTAACTAAGCCCTCTATTTTCGCTTTTTGACTTACGCTTTTAACTACAATTATTGTTTCATCGAATTCTCTAGGTACACTTAGTCTTTCAAGAAGATACTCGATTAACGTTTTATCACATATTTTCAATAAAGGTTTAAAGTAAAAGTTTACTCTTTTCCCTAAACCTCCAGCTAAAATTATTAGTGATTTCTTCATAGCGTTTTTTCCCTTAACCTTCTTACATAATTCATAAACTTACGTACTCTTTCAACGCTTACAGGGTTTTCGGTAATTCCATTCTTTTTAAAATATGTTCCGACAATGAAGCCATCAGCATAGTTCCAATACTTTTCTATGTTTTCAACGGTTACGCCGCTACCAACTATTACTGGTTTACTTGTAGCTCTCTTAGCCCTTAATATTTCTTCTACTCTAGCTTCTTCTCCAGTTCTTGAACCTGTGATTATAATTGCATCTGCGAAGCCTCTTTCCTCACAATCTTTAACTACCAATTCTAAATCAACATGCCCTATGGGAATAGCATGCTTTACATTAACATCAGCAAAAACCCATACATTTTCAGCTTTAAGGTTTCTCCTTTTCATAGCTAACTCTCTAGCCACAGGTACAATTAGACCTTCAGGTGCTGAGAGAAGTTGGCATAAACTGTTTACTCTTATAAAATTAGCCTTAACAACATGTGCTATGGCTAATGCTTCAACACCTGAATTTCTTAGAATATTGATACCTATTGGAACTTTAAATTCCTTTTTAAAAACATAGGCAACAATAGACATTGCTGCTATTGTTTCTGACTCCTTTACTCTAATGCTGAATGGTTTATCTCCAAAATTCTCTATAATTATTGCATCAACACCTTCTTCAACATATTTTTTACCATCGGACAAAGCTCTTTCAAGGATACTATCAAAGCTTCCTTCGTAATTAGGTGATCCCGGAAGAGGAGGCAAGTGAACTACAGCTATTATTGGTTTATTCTCGAAAAACTTTCTTAATAACATGGTTCCACAGCTCTTCTTAAACCGCTAACATTAATTAGGAATGCCCTTATTTAAATTAGATTCTTGAGGATAAAATATGAGAGCCTATAGACTCATTGCGGATTCCGGAAGAGTTTATGTTGAACCTCAAAGATTATCTATAGTAAGCGAAAAAGATGTTTTGATTAGAATAAAATATGCTCTCTTAACCGATGTTGATTACTCAATTATTCTTAAAAAAGTTAAGAAACGTATTCTTTCACCACTTGCACTAGGGAGAATTGTTGATAGAGGTGTAAAGGTACCTAAGAATATTATAGGTAAAAGCGTTATTGTAGGCCCTAAATGTAATTCTTTAACATACGTCATAGATATTGATGGTCTAGCATCAAGCTACGTATCCGCTCCCATAGAGTGTGTTCAAGAAGCTATGGTAGAGGACCCTTACGTACTAATTGCTCCATGCATTAACAAAATTCTACTTTCAATGAGAGCTACGAGAGAAAGGGAGATATGTAAAAACATAAAGTATGTGCTCTCTAAAGAAAATATTTTAAGTAAGCAATGGATTACGTGGGGTTTTAATCCGTATCCTCTAAATGAAAATGTTCACACATACATTTCATGCTTAGATGCATATTTAAAATACAGTATAGACCCTGAGTTCTTGACCGCAATTAAAGAAATCATAGACTGCATTTTTGTTGAAATAGAAAGAGAGGATTTAATTGAAATTTTAGAGGAACAGTTAAAGGAAAAACTTGTTTTCATTGTCTTTTAGTTTTCCGTAAAAGTCCTCTACCAAGCTTCTTATGCGCCTCTGCAAGGTGCCCTGCAGCTAAAGCAGCTAATAAGCTAAGCTCACCTGCTAAAACAGCTGAAGCAACTATTTCGGCAAATTTCTTAGCGTTCGTGCCAGGGGGTTTTCCGGAGCCATAGACTCCTAATATTTGTAATGCTTCCTTTTGCGTAGGAAGCCTTGTACCTCCCCCTACGGTACCTACCTCTAAACTCGGAAGAGTTACTGAAATGTATAAGTCACCATTATTTAGAATTTCAGCCCAAGTATATCCCATACTACTTTCAACAACTTGTGCTGCATCCTGACCCGTAGCTAGAAATATTGCCGCTATAATGTTAGCATAGTGTGCATTAAAGCTTATACTTCCAGCTCTCGCAGATCCAAGTAGGTTTTTCCTAATATTAACTTCAACTATGTGTTCAGGCTTTGTTTTTAAAACGCTTTCAACTACTTTCCTCTTAACTATAGCTTCCGCTACAACGGACTTACCTCTGCCATGCAGCATGTTAATTAGTGAAGGCTTTTTATCAACGCACATATTTCCGCTTAGCGAAACACATTTTGCCTTACCAAACTCTCTCTCAATAAACTTACATATTCTATCCGTTGCTATAGTCACCATGTTCATTCCCATAGCATCGCCAGTTGTATAAACACATCTTAACCACACATTATTACCTACGATAAAAGGCTCAATTTTCACGAGCTTACCATGTCTCGTGGTAGATTCTGCTTCAGCCTTTATTAGCTCAAAATTTTCATTAACCCATTTTATTAGCTCTAATCCCTCTCTAATAGAATTCACATGAAATACTGGTGCTCTAGACATTCCATCATGTAATATTCTGGCTATAGCCCCTCCACTTTCACTTATTGCCTTACAACCTCTGTTTACGCTTGCAACTAAGGCGCCTTCAGATGTAGCTAAAGGTATGTAAAATTCCCCTTTAGCATATTCTCCATGTATTTTTAGGGGGCCAGCAATACCTAATGGGATTTGAACAGCTCCTATAGGGTTTTCTATATTCCTACCTACTACTTCAACCCAGTCTATTGTAGTGAAAGAGATATTTGATAGAGATATTCCAAGAATTCTTTCAAGAGCTAGTCTTCTAATCAATGCTGCTTCATTACTATTCCCAACTATTTCGTCTAATTCATGAAGCTTTATTTCTCCTTTAACTACTTTTTCAAGAATTTCTTTAAAGTTCTTTTCTGAACTCATTTTCCATAATCAACCCTCTAACGGTTTAAATTTAACACCGTACCTTATTAACCCTAATTTTCCATCTTCAACTATTTTCCTTAAAACAGCCTTAACACGTAGTCCTGGCTTTATTTGCTTAGGTGTAACGTCTGTTAGCGAAGCTAAAATTCTAACACCCTCTTCAAGTTCAATTATTGCGAAGATCATGGGTGCGTAGTCTCTAAAACCATCAAGTACAACATGCTGAATAGTGTATGTTAGAACCTTACCAGTACCGCTTAATTTAATTCTTACTAATTCACGGCTTCTACAATTATCACATACTATTCTTGGGGGATAATGTATTTTGCCACATTTGCTACACTTTGTTGCTTCTAATACATAATGTGCTTTTCTTTCCCTCCAGGTTCTAGGAATAGAGAATTTCATGCTCATGCTAAATCACCTTTTAAGAATAATTACTGTAACTGTTGTTCCGAGACCTCCTATGCTATGCGCTAACCCTATCTCTCCTTGAACTTTTATCCCTGGATAGTCGCCTCGAAGTTGCATAGTTACTTCGGCTACCTGATATACACCAGTGGCTCCTACGGGATGACCTCTAGCTTTTAATCCACCGCTTGGATTTACCGTAGGTTTGTCTCCAGGATGAAATCTTCCTTGAAGCATTTCCTTAGGTGTTTTTCCTCTTTCACTAAAGCCAAGATCTTCAAGGTTTATGAAGCCTAGTACTGTGAATGCATCGTGTTCCTCAACAATATCAATTTGTGAAGGCATTACTTTAGCCATACTAAATGCCTTCTTAGAAGCTTCAATAGTAGCTTTAAGTTTAAGCAAGTCTTCTCTATAAGCTATGTATATGTGATCAGTTGCCATACCTACACCAGCTACTTCAACAGGTGTATCACTTAATTTTCTAGCGAATTTCTCAGAGGCTAAGATTATTGCTGCTGCACCATCACCTATAGGGCTCGAATCCAATAACCTAATAGGATCAGCTATCATCATGGAGTTCTTCACTTGCTCAATAGTTACTTCAAAAGGTAGCTGCGCGTAAGGATTTTTCGAAGCATTCTTATGCATAAGAACAGGCCATATAGACATTTCATCTCTAGATACACCGTATTTTTCCATGTACATTCTCATAACTAGTGCATTAAGCCCTGTGAAACTTATCCCATAAAACATTTCGTATTCAGCATCCGATGCTTGGGCTAGCCCTTTCGAAACTATTCTCGTAGGATACTCTGTTTCCTTCTCAACACCACTAACCATAACTACGTCGAAGAGTCCTGAAGCAATAAGAGAAAAACCCGTGTATACTGCTACTCCTCCACTACCACATGCTGCTTCAACCTTAAAGGCAGGTATTCCTCCCAACCCTGCATAATCAGCTAGTACGGCGCCTAAATTGTCTTGTTCACTTAAGGAGCTACTCATCATGTTTCCTACAACTAATGCCTCTACTTTCTCATTTCCTATGTCTTCTAAAGCTTTCAATGAAGCCTCAGCAAAAAGTTCTCTTAAACCTTTATCGAAAAATCTTCCTATTTTAGTGAAACCTACTCCTACAACGTATACTTTTCTCATAGCCTTTACACCTTAAACCTTTCAATTATTCCTCTAAACTTCGCGTATAATGTGTAGTTTATGTACTGTTTATTTTCAAGATAATGCTTAACTGTAGGAGCAAGATTAACACGTTCTCCAATTCCGTCTTCAACGATAATACTGTATGCGTCGCTTCCTGAACCGCTTCCAAAAGGTACAAAGAGAATACGTTGTTCAGGTTTAGCTATTTCCAAAACAGCAGCTAAACCTATAAGTGCCGATCCATTATACGTATTACCTATCCATGGGGTTATGAGGCCTGGAAGAACTTTTTCCTTAGGAATACCTAGCTTAGAGGCAACTTTAAGCGGAAACCTACCATTTGGTTGGTGAAATACTGCATAATCGAAATCTGAGGGTTTAAGACCTAAAGATTCCATAAGACCCTTTGCCGCGGAAATTATGTGGTGAAAATATGCTGGATCTCCTGTGAATTGTTCACCATGATACGGATAGGGACTTAATGGTCTTCTCCAAAAATCAGGAGTATCTGTTATGTAACTATATGATCCCTCAAAATACGCCACAGTATTATTTCCCCTTTTAGCTAAAACATAAGCCGCTCCACCACTTGAAGCTGTAAACTCCAATACATCACCTGGAGATGCTTGAGCAGTATCAGCTCCTATGACCAGGGAATACTTTATCATACCCGAGCTTATAAGGCCTATAGAAGCCTCTATAGCTTCGCTCGCAGCTCTACATGCAAATTCTAAGTCAGCACCTAATGTTTCAGGTGTAATTTCCAAAGCTTCCCCTATTACCGTTATTGAAGGTTTTACAGCATACGGTTTAGACTCCGTCCCCACATATATTGCCCCTATTTCTGAAGGATCTACTTTCGCTCTAGCTATGGCGTTTTTCGCTGCCTCGTAACCTATGGTTATAGTGTCTTCATCTACTCCTCCAACTGCTTTTTCAAAGATTTTCAAGTTTTTACAGTAGCCTGGCTGAAAACCCCACATCGCCTCTATTTCAGAACACTTAAGTCTGTACTTAGGTATGTACATGCCCCACCCGGCTATTCCAACATCAGTAACAGGTTTCAACAAAACTTCACCACACCATATTCATTAAATGTTAAGCTGAATTTAAAGTAAACATTTAATGTTTAAAAGAATTTTCTGCAAATGATGTGATCTAGGACAAATGACGAAAACATTTTATATTTCTGCTTACACCTTTCAGTGAGCGAGGAACATGTTAATACTAAAACCCAAAATTAAAATGAATGCTCACTTACTTTGGGAACCTTTACTTAGGCTGAAATATAAACTCGGATTTAAGAAGTACGATATACTTGTTGATGTAGGTCTTTCAGATCGTTCTTTTCAAAAATATATGAAAATAGTTTTGTCTAGAAAAACAGTTGGTAAAGACGTCGTTGAAAACCAAAAATCTCTGCTTAAAGGAGTTATTTTAGAACCTTCACATAATTCTCCTGAAAAACTCCTTAACGAACTCCTTATGTACGCTTATGAACTAGAGTTAGCTTCTAAAAGGCTTAAAGGAGAAATTTCGGAATACGCTAAAAAGATTTCCATGTGGAATAAGTACATGAAATTCCCTGATGAGTCGGCAAGATCAATAGTTAAAATGTTAAGGAGAAAAGCGTTCGATAAAGACGGCATATTCATGCTTAAAGGCCTTTTAAAAGAAGGTTTCGGGTTGTCAGCGAAAGTAACACTTGACAGAATAAAAATACTTAGCGGTAGTGGACAAGTAGTTTACTTACCACTCTATTTAACTTTAGAAGGTGCAAGCATAAACGTTTATGATGCAACATACCCTAAAAAACATTTAAATGTACCTTATACTTCACTACTTAACAATGATGTCGAATTAATGAGGGAAGTTACTAAAATGCTTAGGAAACTTACCTTTTAGCATAAAGCCAGCATGCAACGTAATGCTCCCTTTCAACTTCTATTAGTGGTGGTTCTTTTCTATCGCATGGATCAAACTTGTAAGGGCATCTCGGATGAAACCTACAGCCCGGAGGCGGATTTATGGGGCTAGGCGGTTCACCTATTACTTTAATTTTAGGTTTCTTTAGTGCATATTCAGGATCCGGAATAGGAATTGATGATAGTAGCATTTGTGTGTATGGGTGTAATGTTTTTTCGAACAATTCATCTGAAGGTGCTAATTCAACGATTTTACCTAAATACATAACAGCAATTCTATCGCTCATATACTTAACAACACCTAAATCATGAGAAATGAAGAGATACGTTAAATTCAATTCCCTTTGGAACTCCTTAAGCATGTCAAGTATTTGTGCTTGAACGGAAACGTCTAGTGCCGATGTTGGTTCATCTAGCACAACGAACTCTGGCTTAATAATTAATGACCTAACTATAGCGATTCTCTGTCTTTGGCCACCACTAAACTCATGGGGATATCTGTAAAGATGATGACGTTCGAGACCGACCCTTCTAAGCCATTCAACTATGAATTCTTCTTTATCCGGAACCTTTATGTTATGTACTTCTAATGCTTCATTTATTATTTCAAAAATAGTCATTCTAGGGTTAAGCGATGAATACGGATCCTGAAGTATTATTTGAGCTTTTCTCCTGAAGTTTTTTAAGGATTCACCTTTAAGCTTAAAGATGTCTTTGCCTTCAAAGTAAACATAACCGGCAGTTGGTTCTAGAAGCCTTAAAAGAAGCCTTCCGGTCGTAGATTTCCCGCATCCAGACTCTCCCACAAGACCTAGCGTTTCACCTCTATATATTTTAAAAGTTATTCCATCAACTGCTTTTACATGGGCTTTCGTGAAGAATATCCCCTTTATGGGAAAGTATTTCTTCAAATTTTCAGCTTTAACTAGTACTTCAGACATTTTTCCTAATCACCTTTACTTAACGTATAACCAGCAAGCTACCTTATGTCCCTCTTCAACTTCTATTAGTGGTGGTTCTTTTCTATCGCATGGATCAAACTTGTAAGGGCATCTCGGATGAAACCTACAGCCCGGAGGCGGAAATATTAAGTTAGGTACCGTGCCAGGTATTGACTCTAACTTTTCAATTTTCACTAGCGGATTAGGTACTGCCCTTAATAATCCTTTAGTGTAAGGATGCATTGGATTCTTAAATATTTGGTGAACAGTTCCTATTTCAACTATTTTTCCAGCGTACATTACTGCTACACGGTCACACATTTCAGCAACAACACCCATGTTATGTGTAATTAGTAGTAAAGTCATTTTTTCTTCCTTTCTAAGTTTTCTTAAGAGATCTAGTAATTGTGCTTGAATAGTAACGTCAACTGATGTTGTAGGTTCATCAGCTATTAGGAGCTTTGGTTTATTAGATAACGATATTCCGATAACGACTCTTTGCCTCATACCGCCTGAAAGCTCGTGAGGATAGTTTTTAATGCGCTTTTCAGCATCAGGTATTAGAACAGACTTAAGTATGCTTATTGCTCTTCTAAACGCGTCTTTCCATGTTGCAGTATTATGCGCAACCATTGTTTCAGCTATTTGATATCCAACAGAATATAGTGGGTCAAGAGCTGCTGTAGGATCTTGGAAGATATATGCTATTTCCTTACCTCTAATTTCTCTAAGTTCTTCTTCGCTTAACTTAAGTAGGTCAATAGGTGTTCCGTTTCTATAGAAAAGAACTTGTCCCTTAACTATTTTTCCCGGAGATTCTATGAGCCTAGTTAGAGCTCTTGACGTAACGCTTTTGCCACATCCTGTTTCTCCTACGAGGCAGAATGTTTCCCCTTCATATATTTCAAAAGAAACTCCAGAAATAGCTTTAACCACTCCAGCGTATGTGTAAAAATGCACATGTAAATCCTTAACTTCAATTATTTTTCTCCTTAAACTTTCTACTTTCACGTACCATCACATCTCTTGCTCCTTTTTCTTTTTAACCTTAAATTCTATACTTCTCCTAGTTCTGGGGTCGAGAACATCCCTCAAAGTATCTCCTATTAGATTCCATCCGAGAACAGCGAGGAATGTTGCTAAACCTGGGAATATTACAAGCCACCATCTATCAGGGAAGTATTGTGCACCATCATAAACTATTTTACCCCAGTCAACCATTGGATCTTGAGCACCTAGCCCTAAGAAGCTTAAGGCAGCTTCCATAAGAATTACTGCTCCAATATCTAATGTTATTAAAACAAGTACTGGAGATATTATGTTTGGTAAAATGTGCTTGAAAAGAATTTTCCAAGTACTTACACCTAATGCTCTCGCAGCTTCTACATAAAGGTTTTCCCTAGCACTTAATACGCTTCCACGAATTATTCTAGTATATGCAGGCCACCAAACGAGAATTATGGCTAAAATGACTGAAAGTATTGGCGCGAAGTTAGCTGCATCCCTTATATCAGCTGCGAAAATTATTGAAAGAACTTGTTTAAGAATATTGCTTTGAATAATTATTGGACGTATTCTCTCAGGCAATACTGAGGCAAAAGCTATTGCTAAAATTAAGGCGGGAAATGCTAGGAAAATATCTGTTATTCTCATTATTACTTCGTCAACTTTTCCTCCAAAGTAGCCCGCTACTAAACCTAAAAGTATTCCTACAGGAACACCTAAAATTATAACTATTAATGAAACAATTAGCGAAACCCTTGCGCCATAAAGTATTAGGCTTAGAAGGTCTCTACCATATTTATCCGTTCCTAGCGGAAAGTGAAAGACTTTCACTATTTCGCCTTGATCGTTAGTTATAGTAATTGATGCTCCGGGGGGTACGAGGTAAGTATCTGGGTATTCTATGTAAAGGAATTCACGATAACTATATGGCGCTAAGTAAGGTCCAAACAAGCCTATGGTAATAAACGATATTATAAGTATAGCTCCTATTATGCCGGGCGGTGATCTATTGAAAGCATAGAACATGAGTTTCCATTCGTCTATTTTCGACTTATTCTTTTCAATCCATCCAGGCCTTACTTTATTTATAATGTTAGCTACTCCATCAACAAGTTTATCACTTAACTTATCAAGAAATTTCTTCTCATATGTTTCTTCTGAAACTATGGAGGACGCCAATACCTAATTACCTCACTAATACCTTACTCTAGGGTCAATAGCAGAATATGTTATATCAACTAAGAGATTTACCGTAACGTATAGGAACGAGAAGAGTAAAGTTGTTCCTATTACGGCGGGCATGTCTAGGTTACTTATTGCTTGCACAGCATAGCGCCCTACTCCAGGTAATCCGAATACTGTTTCAGTTATGTAAGCTCCTCCTAGAAGACCTCCGAACTGTAATCCTATAACGGTTATTATAGGAACCATAGCGTTTTTGAAAGCGTGCCTCCATATCCACCTCTTAGGCAAACCTTTAGCTTTAGCGAACTCTATAAAGTCTGAACTAAGAGCGTCTAAGAACGAGTTTCTCACAATACGTGCAAGAACTCCTGCAGCACCTAAACCCAATGTAAGGCCAGGTAGCCAGAACCTCTTAATTATTTGCATGAGCGTATCGAATTCCCCAGCAAAAATCGCGTCAAACAGTGGTAAGCGCGTCATTATAGGACATGTGCCTGTTTCATAACATTTAGGAACAGGAACCCCTGCTAAAGTTGTCCATCCAAGGTTTGTGAAGAAAATCCATATGAAAATGTATCCTATCCAAAATATAGGTAATGAAACACCTATTAATGCAAATATTCTAACAAAAGTATCAAAGAGAGTGTTTCTTTTCAAGGCTGAAATTAATCCTAACGGAATACCTATAGATAGAATGAATATTTCTGCGAAAATAGCTAATTGTAAAGTTGTAGGGAACCTTAAAAATATGTCATCAAAAACATATCTACTAGTTAAAGGATCTACAAGAGCTCCTTCATGATTTGGATTTATGAAATAATTAATGATGCCTTTCATTATGAAAACGTATTGAATATACCATGGATCATCTAAATGGTACATTCGCTTAATTCTCTCGATAACTTCAGGTCTTGCACGTTCTCCTCCAGCCCACGCTCTAGCTGGATCAGCTGGAATAACATTGGCTATTAAGAAAACAATAATGGTTACGCCAATTATGGTTGGTATGAATGTTATGATTCGCCTTATTAGATACTCTTTAAGCCCGGCCATAGCTAAGACCGTAAGCGAAGTTGTTATATGAAGAGCATCAAATTTACAGACATAAGAAAGTATCTAATAAACTTTATTGACACATAAACTAATTTAGAATCTATAAAAGAAGTTATGTAAAAAATGGTTGTATTTTTACTTTTAGGGTTTAAAACCGTAAGTTTGCTCCCATATTGTAGCGTTCCAATAGTATGGGTTGAATTCTAACACTATGTAGCTATCTACTTCGTATTCCTTAACGTAGAATGGTCCTGTACCTACTAGGTAGTCCTTTACTAATTGATGTATTGCATCGTCTTCTCCTGGCTGTACATATTCAGCCCAAGCCGATGGGTTCTTGCCCCACTCGCTAGCTTCCATAGCTTCTTCGTACTTGTCTTCAAGCATGTACTCTGCAGGTATTACCATGGTGAATGGGTCTGCTAGTATGCTTAAGAATGGCGCGTATGGGCTGTAAAGCTTAAACATTACTACTCCTGCTGTTTCTTCTTTGTATCCGAAGAAGCTTAGTAGTTCATCTAGTGAATGTACTTCAGCTGCTTTACCTCTCCACTCAATCTTTAATGGCTTCTCTGAAAGTAGACTATTGAATTCTTCTTCAGTAAGCACCTTAGATGAGTTTACATCTATAAACTCCGATATCATCCATGTTGGGTCTAGCTGTGATCTAGCTAGCCTCCAGAATTCGAAGAGAACATCGGTAGCATCTATTGGATATGTCTTATCATTCCATGGATCATATGCTACAACACCGCCTCTAATTACGAAGTACCATTCCGTACCTGATTCGTCATGAGCCCATGCAACAGCAAGATCCGGCGATACTTCCTCTGTTTCTTCTTTCCAATAGGTTACTAAAGTGTCTCCTACCTGCAAGAATATTTCCCAACCGAATGTCTCGTAGCTCTTTGCTGGATCAAATGTGTCAGGCCAACCAATCGTCGCTATAACATATGTTTCTGGGTCATTCTTGTAATCCTTAATACCGATGTCAGCTACTGGTGCATCAGAGTGCTCCCAGACTAAATCATATCTATTAGCTAATGTTGGATGATAGTATATTCCTCCAACCCAGTTCCAATATGTTCTAACAAATATTTCTTGTCCAAGCCATAAACCTGGTACTTCATAGTTTGAAATCTGGAATACTGCTTCATAAATTGGTTTCCTCAGTGTAACATCTGCTGTCTGTCTACCAGCAATTATTAATGCGTCAGCAGTAACGTTTCTATAGAAGTACGGGTTAATGAATGAGAAGCCCCAGCCTTTCTCCATAGCTTCCTCGATGGTAAATGTTGCTTCCCAGTCAGGTACGTACTGAACAACTATTATCTTTTTACCTGTTAGTTCAGGTACAGAGGCACCAGTTCCCTTCTCGCCAACAACAACATAGGCTTCTTCGGTATCAAATACTTTAGCGTCTTTGAGTAGATTAGATATTTCAGCTGATGATTCAACAGTTAAAATGTTTACTTCTTTAAATTCTGTGCCACCATAGAATAGTGGTCCAGCGTAGTTGTCTGGGTCAAGGTAGTCCGGAACCCAGCCTATAGTGTAGTAGTCGAATTCTCCATGAGCTACCTTGCCTAGTAGTACTGGCCAGTTTAGTGGCTGAATAACTATGTTGAAACCTAACCTACCCCAAGTGTTTGCTAGTAGAGCTGATACCTGTGCTCTTTGATCATTACCTATGTTGTAGTATATTGTTATCGTGTACTGTGATGGATCAATACCTGATTTCTCAATAAGCTCCCTAGCTTTGCTCATATCGTAAGTGTAATCAATTACGTTGTGTTCAGTAAACCCTATTAGACCCTTAGGTATTATTCCTCTAAGAGGAACTAAGAACCCAGCATATACTTTATCGTAAATTGTCTGATATGGCGTAGCCCATACTAGAGCCTGTCTAACTAGTACGTTGTTTAATGGTTCTTTGGCTGTGTTAAATACACCATATATTATCGTTAATGTTACGAAGTTGGGGTCTCTCTCAACGACTATCTCGTAGTTTCCTAGCTTAGCTCCTTCAACATCTTTTAATCTATCCAATGGCACGACCGCTCTATCAGCTACTCCCGCTTTATACAGCTGTATTCTTGCAGTAGCATCGTTGTTTATTATGTAAATAACTCTCTTATGGAATGTTTTAGTTACTGCAGGAGTAGGCGAAGGCGATGGCGGAGGCGTTGTTTCTGTAGGTGTTGGCGATGGTGAAGGCGACGGAGATGAAGATGGAGGTGTCGTCTCGGTTGGTGTTGGAGAAGGCGACGGAGATGGTGAAGGTGTTGGTGAGGGGCTGGGCGCGGGCATCATGGCATAGTATATTCCAGCTATTGCAACCAATATTAATATTACAGCTATTGCTATTGCAGCTGTTTTTGAAAGTGCCATCTTGAGCTTATGGTCCATGTAATTTTACACCCTAAAACACTTTTTCGTAGTATTCACTCAATTTAGGTTTTTACGTAACTTAAATATTTTATGCTTACATCAAAGAAAGTACATGCAATTTACTCCAAAACAGTGTTTTAAATATGTTGCTAAAAATACACGAACGTATGGGCAGAAACTCTAGATTATAGCTTTCTGTATCGTTGTATGTCCTTCTATACCTCTAAGTGCAATTAGGTATGCTGATACAGTATGCCTATCTAGACCATACCCCCTCATTATTTTAACGTGTTCCTTGGAGTTTGTCGTTCCTCTCGGGCTTACATAGTCTACTTTGATTGCATAGAGTGGAGCTTTTATTGCTACCATCTCTACTATACTACTCCTAAATGTCATAACCTTCCAGTTATAGTTCTTATATAACCTCCTACCATTTCTTATCCATAGTAATTTCAACTTACCTAGAACCTCTGGGTTTTCTAGAAACAATGTCTTCACTCCATGATGATAGGCATGTTTTAGCATCTCATGTACAGCCATACCTATCAATACCCTTGCTTTTCTCTTTGGATAACCCTTTCTAGAAGCATCCTCAAACCAGAAGGTCTTGACATTCCTCAACCTACCATACTTATCCACGATTGCTAGGTTTATTCTATCAGTATTAACGTCTACTCCACCATATAATTTACCATAGTTTCTCTTGAATCTTACCATGTATTTGTAGTAGAAGTCTAGGGGTATTGTTAGCTGAACTTCTCCGTGAACCCATAGCTTATCCTTCCTAACGCCATAGTCTTTAATCACTATCCTAGCTGTATGCTTCTGTTTATCTTTAAGTATCCTATCCAGCAGCAGCTTGTAATTTTTTGATATTGTTGGTTTAATCACTATCCTTTCTGAACTGCCATTGTGATCTATTGTTGTTACATGGAACTCATAACCTTGTTTCAACGTTATGTTTCTTACTGGATACTCCTTCTCTACTTGTTGAAACATTAGCCAGTCTCCAAGCTCTACCTCTTTGAAGTCTACTCCTAGTTGCCTGCATGACTCATAGACTCCACGAATAAGAACAATAACTCCATCAGTATATCTACGATTAGGGATTACCTCATAGATTATCTTGCGGAAAGAGTTTTTCCAACCAATATCAGTAGCTGGAAGAATGGGAAACTGCTTAACAAGAGAAAGCATTCTATGGGAGGCAATCTTAAACAACCATGCTGTACTAAATAGTCGTTCAGCTTCACTACTATCAATATTAAAAGGTAGACATAGCGTTATATAACTCATATTGGGGATTCCCCATAAAACTTATAAGTCACTAAACTTAATAAATCTATTGGTGACTGCTGGGTTCCCGAGGGGAGCTAGGGCTCCCGTAGGTGGCTCAGCGGAGACCGTAATGAACCCGCCCGTAGCAGACACAAAAAGATATAATTCGCAATATGAAGCCACAGATTGGGTGAACGGCGTCTATTTATATATGTTTTTTAGTTTCTTTAAGACACTGAGGAAAACCGGAGATGTATGCTGTAGAAGTAGAAAACCTACATAGGTTCTATGGAGTCTTCGAGGCTTTAAGGGGGGTATCATTTAAAATAGTTAAAGGAGAAATATTTGGGCTAATCGGACCTAATGGAAGTGGTAAAACAACAACACTAAGAATAATTGCGACAATTCTCAAGCCAAGCTCAGGTACAGTCAGAGTCTTTGGCTACGATATTGTAAAGGAAGCAAGTAAGGTTAGAGAAGTAATTAGCTACCTTCCAGAGGAAGCAGATCTTTACAAAAGACTTACAGGCATCGAAAATCTTCTATTCTTTGCAAGAATGTATAGTGAAAATAAGGAAGAAGCTGAGGAAATGGTTAAATTTGGAATAGAAATTTCCGGTCTCCAAAATAGAATTTACGATAAGGTTGAAACATATAGTAAAGGTATGAGAAGAAGGCTAGCTTTAGCTAGAACATTAATGGTTAAGCCTAAATTAGCAATACTCGACGAACCAACCTCAGGACTTGATGTTTACGCTTCGGTAAACGTTAGGAATGCAATAAGGAAATATGTTAGAGAAACGAGAAGCACGGTTCTCCTATCATCACATAACATGCTGGAAGTAGAGTACTTATGCGATAGAGTAGCCTTCATAAGTAAAGGCAAAATAATCGCCATAGATTCTTCAAGCAAACTAAAGGAAAAATATGATGCATCAAATTTAGAAGAAGCTTTTGTAAAGGCGGTAAAATATGAACTTGAGAAGGCTTAAAAACATTATTTGGAAGGAGTTATTGGATTTATCAAGAGATAAAAGAACAGTAATTGCAGCAATTATTGTACCAATAGTTTTCTATCCTGCTTTAGGTGGACTTATAGGGTACATGTTTAAAGTGCAGCCTATTTTTATAGCTTTCATAGATTATGATAAAGGACAATACTCTACTGAGCTTAAGAAGGCTATTGAAAGTTATTCTAAATATCTTGGAAATGTTAGGTTATTAACAAACTACACTAATCTCAACCAAGTTCTAGAGAATCCAAACATTGACCTTACTATAATAGTGCCTAGGGGTTTTTCAGCAAACATTTCTAAGTCGCTAGATGGAGTAGGTATGGTTTATTTGAAACCAAATGTTGTTTCATCAAAAGCATCTGAAGCACAATCACTTGTTGAATTAGCTATAAATAATCTATCTAATAGCATTGTAGAAGAACGTGTTAAAACAGCTCTTCCTAATGTTTCCTCTGAAAACTTCTTAAATCCCATAAGGAAAGTTGTCGAATATATTGGCCCAGGGGGTAGAACTGCCTCACCTGAAGAAAGATTTCTTTTCCTAACATTAATGATATTTATACTTGGACTTTACTTTAGCATGCATCCAGCAATAGCCTTTGTAACCGATAGCATTGCAGGAGAGAAAGAGAGAAAAACCCTTGAGGCATTACTCGTAACTCCTGCGTCACGAATAGAAATTTTAAGCGGCAAGCTCATAGCAAGCCTTGTCTTAAGCGGTGTTGCAGCTGGAATGAACACTTTAGGTGTTTTCCTAATGTACGCTTTGTTATTTGGAGGATTAATTGGCGCGCAAATACCTATAGGTGGAGGGTTAGGCTTAATAGGAATATATGCAGTAGACGTTTTCTTAACGGTAACTGTTACAGTATCTATTGCTTTGCTTGTGTCAATAGTTTCTGGAAGCGTTAGAACAGCCCATAGTAATGCTACAGCTATAGTAACTGCTTTAGCTCTAGTAATGTTTGCAAGCATATATGGTGATTTAGAGAAAATTGCATCACAAACATTACCTTTACTTTACCTTTTACCCTACACCCATAGTGTTCTTACACTAATAACTTTCGTGAAGTACGAGAATGGAATAATCTATGCTACAAGGCATTTACTAGCTTTAGCCGCATATACTATAGCATTGATAATTTTAGGTGCTAAGCTATTTAGTGGCGAAAGAATACTTATAGCAAAGGTTAAAAAGAAAACTGGTAGGAGAAAGCTTAAGCTAAAGTTGTTTGCTTAATTTTCTTAACTTTACCGAAATCCCTAGGCACAACAGTAATAGCATCGTTAGGGCATGTTATAGTGCATCCAAAACACCCTATACATTCATCCTCATTAACAACATAGCTTACTTTCCTAGCTTTTCCTTCAACTATAATTTCCCTTATTTCAAATACAAACGTAGGACATACATTAATACATATTTCCGAACTCTCACACTTACCCCAGTCAACCATAACTTTAAATTTCAATACCACCCTTAGCACCAATCAATTCTTTATAGTAATACTAAATTAAGATAAGTTTTAATCGCTAAACTACTAGAACATATTCGGTGAATGAAGTCTATGAATATTGAAAAATTACCTCCAGGTAAAAATCCTCCAGACGAAATATATGTCGTAATAGAAATACCCATGAACTCCTATGTTAAGTACGAAATAGATAAGGAAACCGGAGCTATTTTCGTAGATAGAATACTTTACACAGCAATGATTTACCCCTTCAATTACGGCTTCATACCCTCAACATTAGAGGAAGATGGCGATCCCGTAGACGTGCTCGTATTAGGGCATGAACCAATATATCCAGGCACTGTAGTGCCCGCTAGACCAATAGGATTACTAGAAATGGAGGATGAGGAAGGCCCTGATAGCAAAGTTATCGCTGTACCAACGGTGAAAATAGATCCACGCTGGACAAATATTAGCTCAGTAAATAACTTACCTGAAGCATACAGGGAGAAAATAAAGCACTTCTTCGAACATTATAAGGAATTAGAACCTGGAAAGTGGGTTAAGGTTAAGGAATGGAAGGGACCTGAAGAAGCAAAGAAAAGAATAATTGCAGCCATTGAAAGATATAAGGCCAGTAAGTAAAAATAATAACTACAGGTTTTTATTAACAAAAATTTCATTTCAAAAATCTTAAGAAAACGCTTAAAATACAGTTAAATTTGGTAAAGCCTCTAAAAGAGTAGCTAAAAAACTTTCCAGAAATAGTCTGAAGAGCTAGAGTAACAGTTAATTGCTACAAATAGAAGCGAAGCATTAGCACCAGACAAGATAGTTTATGTAGAGTATGGTTCGGTAAAAAGTTATTTCTAAAAATAAGCAACAGCGCAAACACTATTTGAATAGGTAATGAGAAATCCCTTAGAAATACTTAATAATACACCGTCTTTCTCGGAAATCACTCTACCTGAAACCTCATTGAAAACATTTCTTATCTCTAAAATCACTTCTTTCTTTCTAACTTTACCCATAACATTAATTCTAGGCACAAATACTCCATGTTCCCTTACGTGAATAAAAACAGCTTCCCTATAGTTTTTAAGAGAACTAAGTATGTTAAGGAATTTTTCATTAACATCCTCTATGTTTAAATCTAGTATATTTAAGCTCTTGAGAAGATTAGTTATGAGATAGAAATTTAGTTCACTTACTAAGTTATAATCCCACAGACCTGTGAAGGGCACTATGATATGTTTTTCTCCTAAATTCTTATTTAGAAACATAGGTACATTTTCTACATTTTTTATGGTATTTGACACTAAGTAACCTATACTTTCATCAAAGTATTTTACTTCAAACACGTAATCGAAACGCTCTTTTATCTCTCTCAAATTTTCTAAGGACTTCATAAATATATGAAATGTTATGGAACCTTTAACTTTCTTTGCTATTACGGGATTTAATAGCACGTGCATAAGTGATAAGTAGTCATAAACGTTTTTCATGTGAAAATCTATGGGAACTAAAAATAGAACTTTAGGTTCACTATTAGTTCCTATGGTTATTTTGGCTACCTTATATTCCATAAGTCCTCCAAAACTTTTAACTATTTTTTCAAATCTTTCAATGCTCATGATAGAATACCTGACTTAGTATTTTCAACAGTCACTGTATGTTAAGAATCTATATAATGATGATTCACACTCACTAAATGAATTAGCGAACGATACAAGGATAAGGTCGTTATCGTTTAAGGTAACATGGATTTTCTCTTTAAATAATCTTAATTCTTCAATGGTGTTTTCATCAACCCCTTTATTTCCCGGAGACAATAATATGATTTTATTTCTACGCACACACATCACTAATGCCGCATTAGCCCCGTAGCGTATTAAAGAATCCCTTATTTTCAAAACATTTACCTTATCTCTACATTTACCTTTAAGAATAGCAAAGCATGCTTCTTTAGAAAGCTTAAGGTAGTTAAAGCATGAAGTGTCAATCTGTTTAGGAGGAATAACTGCTTCTAAAAATTTTTCAACAACATCCATTCCTTTACGTGTTAAGTACGCTCCGCCTGCTTGTGTAACTTCAACAAGCTCTAGTTCCTTAAGTCTTCTAATCAATGTTCTTGCTGAAGCTTCACCTACACTTAAAACTCTACTGAGAAACTGCCTACCCATAGGACCTTTATGATATAATGTAAGCAGTGCTTTTAGTACATGCGACTCATTAAGTGAAGGCTTAACCCCTCTTCTAGGTGTAAGTACATAAGTTACTATTTCAAATGTTACTCTGGGCATTTCCCCATCTCACTTTACCACTATTTTATTCCCTCCTTTTTTCTTTGCCTCTCTAAGAGCCTTGAGAGCATTCTTAACCGTAATGTTTGAATAAGCCTCTCTTCTCGTTCTCGCCTTTACGGCAATTATTGGTCCATAACTTACACCTATACTCAATGAAGCACCTAGTTTTTCTATTTCCTTGCGTATTTGCTCAAGATCTTTAATGACTTCTTCAGGTCTAGTCAAAGGTATTAGAATTACAGATTCCTCCGTTCCTCTTAAATAATCTAGTCCATAAATAACATATGCATTCCATTTCCGCACAAAGCTTTCAACAAGCTGCGTTAAAGTACCCGTAATTACATTAGGTTTATATCTATTATACCCTCTTTCCTCAGTTATCTTCTCAAACATATCCAGGTCGAGAATTACAACTGTTCCCTCGATAGCCTTTCTCTGAAATTCCATAGCCAAATACCCTATTATTCGATACAAGGTAATATTGGGGTGAAAGGGTTTTAAACTGATCTCAAATAAGAAGGAAATTTACGGAGGTGATGCTTAAACAATGTTTTACGAAGTTACGTTCACATCGCTAGCTTATGGAAGTTCAAAAAACATCATAGAGCCTATAACATCTAATGCTTACGTGAATTCAGGATTAAGTATAGACTATGAAACCTTTAGAAACTATGATCTAAGTGACTTCATAATAGAATTCAATGATGAACTAGTTTATGCTTACTCAAAAAACCCTTTTAGCCTATACGTTCTAGGTGAAATATCAACAATCTATGGTATTAAAAAGCCTCCTCTATTTGGTGAAGCTGCCTTAATTTAAATAGGCTTTGCTATGTAAATGTTATCTTTGTTTCTAATAATTCTAACAGTGACCTTTGAACCTTCACTTAAGCTTTCAGCGTTAACCACTGTTATTACCCTAAGTCCTCTTAGATCTATAGCTAACTTCTCGGACCTTAACCAGCCTGGAGCAATTATCTTTACTCGAACCTTTTCTCCTACGTTATATGGTTTAGGTAAAGGCTTTACTTTAAACATACCAAAATCGTTAAGCGACGGTATTAGCTTAACCTTAAACTTCTTCTCAAGGTTTCTAAGGTAATTCCAAAATTCATACCAGCTCATAACCTTTCTTACAGGTGCCCTCCTACCATACCTATGAACAACGTATTTTTGAATGCCCAAAGGAGGCCATTTTTTCCCTGCACCGATGTTTAGCGCCCACTTTATTATTTTAGGTATTTCTTCATCATTTATTCCAGGCAAATAAACCGGTGCTACATGAATATCTACGGATGTATTTGCTACAGTATATTCTGCGACTCTGAGAACTCTGTTGATATCATACCATTGTGCTCCTTGAACATATTTTGCTAAGCTAGGGTTAAGGGCGTCGATGCTTAAGTTTATTCTATCTAAGCCTGCTTCAGCAAGTTCTTCAACCTTATGTTCAGTAAGATTTTGACCATGAGTTTGCATACTAATGACTTTAATTTCTCTTATTTCCCTAAGCTCTTGAATAAGCTCTATAAGTTTAGAGTAAAGTGTAGGTTCACCCACAGCATCTATGTGTGCTTCAATCTTATCTACACCTTTAAATTTCACAATCTCTTTAATTCCTTCGACAATTATTTCATGTGGAACCCAGTATTCTGCTTGTCTCCATTTGGAGTATGGACCTGCATCCGTAGAGCACATTATGCAGTTTAAGTTGCAGAAACTTACGGGTCTCACTTGTATTACATTTGTTCCCCTATCTATTAAGCCGAATGATATGGCGCCAACTAATGGGACTTCAACGTCTTCTCCAATTTTTATTAAAGATCTTCCTTGGATCTTCCTCATAGTGCCCAAATTACTTATATTTTATAATGTATTCGCAATAGGGTTGCTTAATACACTTGCACGTAAGTTCTTTAACTTCAACGCTTCTTTTAAAGACCTCTTTAGCCATTTCCTCAAGCATTCCGACTATAAGCCCTCTCCAAATCTCTCCCTTAACGTCTCTTAGTGAAGAACATTCTATGTTTTCGGATGCGGAAATAATGACTATGCCTTTATCTGCATCTAAACTCTTTATTTCAAATTTTCCATAACCTCTTGCCGTGAGCGCATCAGTGATGTATTCCACCATTTCTTTTTCACTTAAGTTCATACTCCTAAGGGTTTTACACATGTTTTTCGCAAATTTACTAACAAGTCTCCTACCTATTTCGTAGAGTGCTTTAACACCGTATGCTTCCTTAATAAACTTAAGTAGGTCAATACATTCACTCCATGAAAGCAGCGCTACCTGTTCACCCATGGTTGTTAATATTGGATAGTATATTGTGTCAACAAGAAATTGACCATATTTCTTTTCAGAGTATTTCACATTGAAGACGACGTTTAGCGATTTAAGTTTACTTATTAACGTATCTAAATTAACACTTGTCGGGACTTCGACGAATAAGCCCCAAATTTCAACTTTGTCTTCAGGTGCTGCTGCATGAAAACCCCATAGAATATTAACGTTGTGTTCTGCAAGTAGTTTAGAAATTTTGGCTATAGAACCTGGTTTATTTAGAATTTCGAGAGCTAATTCAACTATTCGTCTACCTCCGGTAGGTATGAAAGTTGAAATTATTTTTGGCTTCACAACTTACACCTTAGATACCCATATACATATTACCATAAATTAACTGTTTTAAAGCAAACGTTTTTCATGCACAAACAGTATTTATTCTTTAAAGCTTCCACTAATCACATTATATGTGTGAGGTAAACTATGTATATTTTGTATATTTTAAACATGCTTCTTAAGGACTCTTCGTATGCTATATCGTTATGTAAACTATTCACTCTCCTACGACTTCCACAATGATTCTCCTGTATCCTCTTGGTCCATCCATTTCTACTAGGAAAATATTCTGCCATGTTCCTCTAATTAGTTTGCCATTAATTACTGGAAATACTCTGTCAGCACCTATAAATGCTGAAGCTAAATGCGCATGTGCATTATCATCGATTATATTATGTTGCCATTTTCCATTTTCAGGGAACTCGTCCTTTATTTTCTTAAGAATATCCTCCATAAGCCCTCTTTCATGCTCATTAGCTATAATCGCAGCCGTAGCATGTGGAGCAAAAACTAAGCAAAGACCATTCTTTATCCCGCTTTCCCTAACTATATCTTCTACTTCGTGGGTTATGTCAATAAGCTGATATTTTGAACGTGTACTTAATGTTAGTTCTTTCACATAAATCCTCATTCTTTATCGCCTTACTTTAATTATACTTGAAACTAAGTTAATCTAACTCTACTAAACACTAACCTAAACTAGGTTTTAAGTGCTCTTAAATCCAGCCCCTAAGTTTCATAGCGTTAACGACTCTTTCTACAGCAACAGCATAGGCTGCAGTTCTTAAATCTGTTCCTAGTTTGTAATACTTCTTATATACTTTATCAAGTGCTGAAAGCATTTTATCTTCAAGCATTCTAAGTACATCGTTTAATTTCCACTGTAATCCTTGAAGATTTTGTACCCATTCATAGTATGAAACAATTACTCCCCCAGCATTAGCTATTATGTCAGGAACTACGATTATCCCCTTCTTAAACAATATTTCGTCAGCATCAGGTGTTACAGGCCCGTTTGCTCCTTCAATAATTATTTTGGCATGAATTTTGTCAGCATTATTAACGGTTATTACGTTTTCTATAGCTGCGGGAACAAGTATGTCTATGTCCTCTAATGTTAATAGTTCCTCATTAGTTATGTCTTTTTTAGCGTCAGGAAATCCAACGACCGTGCCTGTTCTCCCCTTAAATGCTTTCACTTCATTAGGGTCAAATCCTTCTGGATTGTATATTCCACCTTTACTGTCACTAACAGCAACTACCTTTGCACCCCATTCACGCATGAATAATGCTGAATAATAGCCTACGTTACCATAGCCCTGTATAGCGACTCTTGCCCCCTCGAACGGTAGACCATACTTTCTTGAGGCAAATTTTGCGGCTACAGCTACTCCATATCCCGTAGCTTCGATTCTACCATATGAGCCCCATAACTCTACAGGTTTCGCTGTTACTACACCTGGAACATTTCTGCCCTTAAGTTTGCTGAACTCATCCATAAACCAAGCCATGATTTGGGGGTTTGTGTAAACATCTGGAGCCGGAATGTCTATGTCTGGACCTATTATTGGCGCTATTGCCCTAATGTAGCCTCTAGATAATTGTTCAAGTTCTCTACGTGACAGTTTCCTTGGGTCTACTCGTACTCCTCCCTTGCCACCACCGTATGGTAAATTAGCTACACTACACTTCCACGTCATCCACATGGCTAAAGCAACGACTTCGTCTTTAGTAACACCTGGGTGGTATCTTACACCACCTTTATATGGACCTAAAACATCATTGTGCTGAACACGGTAGCCAACAAAAACCTTTACTGAACCGTCATCCATTTTCACAGGAATACTTACTTCAAGTATGCGCTGAGGCCTACTTAAGATCTCGTAAATATTGCGGTCATAGCCAAGAACATCGATAGCTTTCTTTAGCTGCTTTAAAGCCATTTCATAAGGGTTTTCTGCCAATCTTAAACTCCCGCTTATGTTTTCAACTCAACCCGTATATACGATTTTTCGAAAATACCATATTTATTGGTAACATAGGTTATTTTAAGCATATAAAGGAATATGTTTTCTCTGTAGCGGTAATATTAGGTCTTTAGAAAACCCGACAGATACCCTATAGTATTCCCTTCCTTCAATATTATCGATAACTTTCTCTAAAACTCCTTGAACAAGTACTTCAGAGCCTTCCCAAGCTGCTTCTCTAAATCCATCATTAAATGCTATTATTTCGCTTGCAAATTTCGCTCTTGAATTCCCTTCAGCAATGCTTAAAACCTCTATACCGTACCTGCTTGGGTAGAGTATTGCCTTCCTATCGTCAACTATCTTAGCTAATAATGTAACTCTGCCAAAACTTTTAACTTTTAAATCTTCGAAACCATATATTTCGTCTTCCAAAAGCCTTATTGTATAAGTTATTGATGAATTAAAAACACCATTTAAGTACTTTCTAGAGTATAATGATTTAAGCACGTAATTAGATATACGCACGTATATGTCATGACTTTTAACATTAAAGAGTCTGCCCGGTTCCAAATGGTTAAACATGTTTGTTGTGAAGAAAAGTCTTCTAATAGCATTATATATTTTGTAAGCGTTTAATTTACCTCGAGACACTATTATGGGTTCTGTGGTGGAAGAGTGTACGAGACCTATATCGTCTAAGTCAATGTTCGCTTCTGAAATTAAGAGTAATATCAGCTCTCTTGATAGTTTCTCATGCGGGAAAGGTGAGAAAACTACTCTTTTAGCTTCCGAAAAAGGGTCATACACTTTCCTTACATAGTTCTTAGGAATAACGGGTAGTACTTTATTGTATGCTTCAACAACTTTAATTAAATAAGGATACTTACTTTTTGCATAATGTAATTTATCATGAAATGTTGTAAACTTTGTAATACCATCAATACGCCACGGTAAGGCAACAATGTTTTTGAAGTTATCATGAATATTCCACTTTGCAAGCCATAATGTTCCATCATATAACTTCAAGACGTAACCTTCGTGTACAGTATTTAACATAATCCCTAACCTACCATCGTATTTAGCCGCAGTCTTGTTAATGGTCCCTCTAATTTTTAATTCTTCATTGCCGCAAGTTTAAAACATTAACTACATTGTATTACCTCAAAATGTCTAGGACCTCATGAACACTAGGTATTTCTCTATAAAGATTTCTTTTTATCCTAGGTACGAGAGCCATTATTACTGCTAATTCTGAAAGGTTTTCTCTAGTGATAACATTGTTTGTTAAAAATCCTATGGCACCCATTTTATCCCCTATATTTTCTATTTCAGAAATTTTAACCATAGCTTCTTCTATTTCTCTTCCACCTCTTAGGACATACTCTATAGCATTGCTGGGAAATTCAAATCCAGGGCCAAAACCTAACGTTACCTTATTCTCATTATCCATAATAGCGGCTATTTGGAAATCCATATATCCTGTTATTGTTGCTGGAATCGGGACTAAGCCTGCTTCAAGCCCTACATAGAAATCTGCTGAAACTTTAGATTTTATAGCCAATGCTCTTTCAACGGCTCCTCTAATAGTTAGTGACAAACCTATTGGTTGAGGAGGTAGGGAAGTTTTAACTGCATAGTTCAAAATTTTCACATACGTTTTATACGTTTTCTCAAAGGCTTTCTTTACTCCCCTTATTTTTGAGGGATTTCTTGATCCTACAGCTACAATAAGCATATTATACGCTCCTCAAGGCGGTTTTCTTAAATTTACTCCATATTTAGGTATCATATTTCTCACAATATAAACAGACACTAAGCTTTGGTCAGTAAGGTTCTTGAGTGTTAAAGAGAAGGAATTCTAAGAAACACTAGTATTAATTTAGGTGCCTCTATGTTGCTATAATGCTTATTCTATATTTGCATGCCTTTGCCTAATTTCTTTCTCATTTTTGCCCAGTCTCCTCATAAGCTCCACTATTAGGCCGTCAAGAAAAACCAAGCATGTATCTTCGAAAAGCGTGCCTAAGGGAGCTAATGGTTCATGAATTCCTAGGATTTGTCTTGCAAAATAGTCTTCCTCTTTAGCTACTTTAGATCTTCCGGGGATGGTTACTACGATATCTGCTAACTTTCCTAAAGGTGAATCAGGGTATGTTGTTATAGCTATTAATGTTGCTCCTACAGCCTTAGCTGCTTCAGCTGCAGTAACTATGAGCCTTGTTCTACCGGAGCCTGAAATAGCTATTACTATGTCGTTTTTACCTATTCTCGGAACAATTGTTTCTCCTAAAACAAACGCGTTGTATCCTAAATGCATTAGTCTCATGGCGAATGCTTTACCAACAAGTCCGGAACGGCCAGCACCCATTACTAAAATCTTCCTTTTTCCATTTTCACAATATGCTTTTACAAGTACGTTAATCATTTTTTCAACTTCTTCGTCCTTAATATGGTTTATTGCTGTACCTATGAATAATGCTATTTCCTTCATTGACCTTTTTAATGCCTCAAGAGGTTTCAAGAAAGCGCCCGTTATGGAAATATTGCACATACGTAGTTTTAAGATTAACTATTGCTCATCTATACATAGATTAGGTCAGAAGCTTAGTAAAGTTAATTTACCTCTCCCTCCTTTAACACCGTGAAAGAAGTATGGTGTATGTTTTATGTCTATAAATAAGGAGGAAATAATTGGTGAAATAAAGAATAAATTGAGAAAGGTAATGGACCCGGAAATAGGAATAAACCTCGTAGATGGAGGATTCATTAGAAGCATTGAGGTAGATGATGAAAGAAATGTAAGAATAGGCTTAATGTTAACAACACCTTTCTGCCCAATAGCATATGTTCTCATAGCAAACGTTGAAGAAGCTGCAAGATCCGTTAAAGGAGTTAAAAACGTTAATGTTGAAATAGTGGGTTTCGGGATACCTCCCGAATTAGAGAAAATTATGGAAGAAAAATATAGAGAAATGCTTGCAGCACTTGAAGAGGAAGAGAAATCATAGTTTTTCATTGAGGCCTGCGTTACATCATCCAGAATAGTCAGCGGGCTAATTTTCAATCATCTAGTATCAGTATTTACTTCAGGCTTTATAAGTTAAAATACCTTTCTCGAAAATACCATAATATGGTCGCAGGAAAAATGAAATGCCACTTAGGAGTAGAGGCTTTAGAGAGAATTCTCGTATGGCCTTATAATAAGAAAATCGCGATTTTAAGCAACTATGAAGCAGCTAAACAAATACTCCAAGCATTTCTTATATCTAAATTTCTCAACTGCACCGATGAACGCATATACCTAGTTGATTACAGCGGGAATTTCAAAATAGAATTGATAAGTAGCTTAAGCAATGCTAGTAAAAAACTTAAGAACATAGTATACCTTAATAAAATAGTCCATACGGTAAATGGTTTTTCTATGCACATACATGATCCTTCAGAACAAAGCACTACAGTTACTTTCGATATTAGGAATGTAAATGTAAAATACCTTATTGTCACTGATTACAGCCCCTCTAGAGCTCTTAAAGATGTTAAGGGCTTCTTAAGAATTTACTGTAGAAAGAGGAAAGGAAGAGTTTACGAGCTGAAAACATTTGCTGATAAAGTTTTGTTGGCTATATCCAGCAGCGGAGTTGAAGATGTGTTTAAGATTCTGCCACATTATCTTTTCAAGGCTTTGAGCATTCTCAAAGAAGCTGCAGCAGAGTATGGTGAATATACTGTGAAAGATGCTATAGTAATAATTTCATCTAGAATAGGAGTGAGTAAAAGTTTTGCTAGGAGAATTTTGAATGACTTAGTATCCTACGGCTTTGTTGAAATAAATAGGGGTCAGGTTATTCTTTAAAAATAATCTGCTACTCGATGTATATTGCAGGCTTCCATGGAACAGCGTATTTTGCTTTCCCCTTAGGATCGTAGTGTGCTTTTTCTTCACCCATTATGAGAATGTCTTTGACCTTAAGTATTTTCTTAAGGTACTGAATGTTTTCTCTTAAAACTTCTTCTTCATTTAATGAAACTATAGTGTCATAGTATTCTTTAGATAAAGGCGTTATGAAATCTATGAGTGATTTAACTATTTCAACAACTTTCTTACCGTGTTTTGCAATTTTCCTGTTTTTCATAACTTCCCTTAGTATTTCCTTCTGTGGATTTTCAACTTTAGCTTTAAGCTTTTCTATAACAACCTTGACTACTTCATACTTCCAAGATGCAGCTGTGTAAAGATATATTCTTGAAGGCTTTATCGAAGTTACTTTAACGATTTCTCTAATATCATCTGAAATCTTCCTTAGGTACAGTTCTGCTAATTCTACCTTAAAGTTTCTTAGTTTTTCATCGTACTTAGGCCATTTCGCTAATGAAACATACTCTTTCTTACCTATAATTCTCCATAGCTCCTCCGAAATGAAGGGCGCGAAGGGTGCTAGCATTCTTACCCATACGCTAATAAAGTATTTTAACACATATGGACTAGGGTTTTCAGACATTTCAAGATACCATTTTAAATCCTGTTCCATAAGATATAGTGCGGTTCCTGATGCTTCGCGCATTCTTAAGTTCTCTAATGCTTCTGTGACTTCTCTTATCCTGCTTTGTGCAATGCTTAAAAGCCATTTATCAATGTACGTTAACTTGTTCAGTAACTTGTAAACAATGTCTTCTTCAACCTTATCTATTCTGTAATTTTTCACAAACACGTCAACATAACTTTTTATTCTTCTTAATCTTTCAAGTATGCTTGTTGCTAAACTCACGCTAAAGTCGGCATCCTGATTTATCTCAGCTGAAACCGCCAAAGCAAGTCTCACGACATCTGGACCATAGATTTTATTAGCTATTCTAAGAGGAACGATGTTTCTTAAGGATTTAGACATTTTCTTTCCTTCGTAAAGCACGAAACCATTAACCACAATTTGTTTAGGCCATAGCTTCTCAGGAAATATTGCTGCATGATTATATATGAAGAATGTTAAGTGGTTAGGCACGAGATCTTTAGCACTATGTCTACTGTCAAGTGGATACCAGTAAAGAAACTCTTCCCTCATAGCCTTCAATATTTTAGAGGGTATTCCGGATTTTCTAGAGACTTCTTCAACATCACCTATCCCGAGGAATACGTAGTCAAATACTTCATGAGTTAATTCCCCTGGCTCTATATTGTATTGGTTTATGTATTTTGAAATAGTGTAATATGCCATGTAGATTGTTGAGTCACTTAAAGACTCTATAATCCATCCAGGACTCCATGGAAGCTCCGTACCTAATCCTCTCTGTCGAGCACAAGCTCTTTCTTTAACCCACTCTATTGTGTACTCAAAGTCCTTTCTGAACTCTTCAGGAAAAATTTTCATCGCCTTTAATGCTTTTCTTGCGAGTTCTTTCCATTCTGAGTTTGAATAGTCAAGAAACCATTGATTTTCCAAAATTTTAACAACAATTTCTGTACCACATCTACAGTATACAGGTTTGTTAAGTATTTCATACATTACATCTGCTTTACCCTGACTTATTAAATCCTCTTTAACTTTCTCTCTAGCCTCTCTGGCAGATAATCTAGAATATTTTCCAGTATTTTCCTTCATAATGCCCTTATGGTACTCTAAAGAATAAAGCTGCTTAGTTGCTTCTTCAAGCTTCTTATCTAGCTGGCTTTTAATATTCATTTTAACAACAATATCTCTAGCTGGTAATTCAGAAAAGCCTTCAATGTGAATTATCGAAATGGGTTTTAACTCTTCAGGATTAACACCATATTCCTTAAGAAGCTCTTTCCTCCCTCTTATTTCTTCTAAAGCAACATAGTCGTAAGGGGCATGTGCAGGGACGGACATTACAACTCCTGAAGCATTGTTGGGGTCTACAAATTCACCAGGCAAAATAGGTACTTTGGATCCTGTCATAGGGTTTTTAACGCGCTTACCTAAAAGCTCTCTTCCCTGCATCTTCTTAATTATCTTTACACTTCTATTTTGAAACATTAGTTTCCACGCCGCCTTAGAACTCACAATCCACTTAGAACCATCAACTTCTACTAGAACATATTCGCTTTTAGGATTGACCCAGAGGTTCGTTACTCCAAAAACAGTTTCTGGCCTTAATGTTGCGCAGGGATACTTTTCTCCACTATCACCTTCGAAAAGTATTAATGTAAATTCACCTATTTCAGGCTCAACGTCTCCTTTAGTATCATGTTGTCCTACAGGATTTTGGTGAACAGGGCACCAGCCAACAGGATGCGTTCCTTGGGTCACATATCCTTTTTCTTTAAGCTTTTGAAATTGCCATCTAATGAACTGGCTAAACTGTGGTGTTATACTTGTGAATTCTCTTCTCCAATCTATGCTAAGCCCTAATTGCTTCATAGCGTTCTTAGCGTCTTCATGAAAATATCTTGCCATATCAAGCGGTGTTTTAAGTTTCTCTATATCCTCCTTGGGTATGTTGTATACATTAATGAATAAGTCTATTAATTCTCTATCGCCTTTTGCTACAGCTTCAGCCATAGTTAAAATGGGTGTTCCAGTATAGTGAAATCCCATAGGATATAATACATTGTAGCCTTGCATGCGTTTAAACCTGGCGTAAATGTCAGTTACAGTATATGTTCTCGCATGGCCTATGTGTAGTGGTGAGTTAGGGTAAGGAAACGCAGCTGTTATAAAGAACTTAGGTTTACCAGCTTCAGGATCAGCGTTGAAAACGCCGTCTTCATACCATTTCTTAAGCCATTTCTCAGCTACCTCATTAAGGTATTTAGCAAAGTCGTTGAGGGACATTACTGCCTTAGCAGCCAAGACCTAGCCCACCTACCCTCTTATCCTCCATTTCTCATACTTTTCAATTTTCTTCCTAAGCTTCTTAAAAAGCTTATAATGCACATTACACAAATAAACTCTATTACGTATAGGAGATAGTTTTAGCCTTTTTTCTTCAAGAATTTTAGCTTCAACATAGCTTACACTAAATGATGAGGTATTTTCACAGCCAAGTACCGAGCATTTTTGTCCCTTCTTTACCCTACCCATCCTTTAGCAACCCATGTTTACGCTTTTAAACTACAGATAACTAATACATTTCTGAATCGCCAATATAAAACTTAGTTGTGCAAAGTCTTTTTGAGTAAGATTAAAAACTTACCACATATACTTTATAGTCGATTAAAAGCGTGACTAAAACCATGCTAAAGATTTCATGGAAAATATATGCCGTGCTTGTTCTTTCAGCTTTAGGTGGGTTAGCAAAAATAATTGGCGGAATATTTTATGGGTCTAAAGCTATTTTTGTTGACGCATTAACTTCATTAGCTAATCTAGTTGCTGCCTATGCCACAATATATTACTACAAGGTTAGTCAGAAACCCCCAGATATTGACCACCACTATGGACACTATAAGTTAGGTTTTGGCGGAGCATTAGTTTCATTAGCTGCATATTCTTTTGTAGCTGGATTGGTGATAGTAGAACTATACAAGGTTGAACCTTACATTGTAAGTATTAATGCAACCTTTTTCGCCATTGCAGGATTCATTTTCTACTGTTTAGCTATTATGCTAGCTAAGAGAGAAGGAGAATTTTTTACACCATACTCAGTGTTCACGGTAAGCGAACTTATAGAGAGCATTGTAGTTATTTTAGCAAGCCTTGTCGGTGCATTATATAACTACATCGTTGACTATATTGGAGCACTTATATTAGCAGCCTATATATTTGTAGAAATATTTAGCACTGGAAGAGACCTACTAAGAAATCTTAGTGATATAGCTCCATCTACCAAGTTTATATTGAACGTGAAAGAGACCATAGAAGAGAACGGGTTCACAGTTATTGATATTAAAATTAGAAAAATTCATAGTAATCTCTGGCATGGCGACTTACTTCTAAAACCTTCAAGAAAAGACGAACTTGATAAGCTTTCTGAGAGGGTTAAGAAGTTAAAAGAGGAGCTCATGAAAAAGCATCGTTTAGACGCAACAGTGGAGCTTATTGAGTGAAGTTCTTAAGGTATTTCGTATTGCTGCTTATGCTTAACTAATAAGCTTATAAAGATAAGTAGTTTAGTACGTGATAGCTTACGAGTGGAGGAATGTAATGAAATGATTGAAAGCGCTGAGGAATTACATGTCCCTGTTACTGAAGAAGAAATTTACGTACCTGACACTAGCGTTATAATTGAAGGAGCTGTTTCTAGACTTATAAGAGAAGGTAGAATTAAAGGGAAAATAATTATTCATAGAGCAGTTATATCTGAACTAGAAAACCAAGCCAATCAGGGAAAAGCAGTAGGTTTTGCGGGACTTGATGAAATAAAGCGTTTACGTGAATTAGCAGATGAGGGAACTATAGCGTTAGAAATTGCTGGAGAGAAGCCTAGAGCATATGAAATAAAATATGCTAAACTAGGAGCTATAGATGCGCTTATTAGAGAGCTGGCTTGGGAACTAGAAGCAACCTTAGTAACTAGTGATAGGGTGCAAGCAGAGGTAGCTAAGGCTTTAGGGATAAATGTCATTTATGTTGAACCTAAAAAAGAGGAAAAAATAAAGCTGGAAGAGTTTTTCGATAAAGATACTATGAGTATTCATTTAAAAGAAAATGTTCCACCAATAGCCAAAAAAGGTAGGCCGGGAAGTTGGAGAATAATTGTTTTGAGGAGAGAACCTCTTACACGTGATGAAATTGAGAGTTTAGCTAAGGAAATAATTGAAGCCGCTAAAACAAGAAGAGACGGTTTCGTTGAAATTGATAGATCAGGTTCCACAATAGTTCAGTTAGGATTATTTAGAATAATCATAACAAGACCTCCTCTATCTGACGGATGGGAAATAACTGCTGTAAGACCCCTTGTTAAACTTAAACTTGAGGACTATAATTTACCCTCTAAGCTCATTAGAAGGCTTGAAGAAAGAGCGGAAGGCATTCTTATAGCTGGAGCACCTGGTATGGGTAAAACAACTTTTGCACAAGCTCTTGCCGAATACTATGCAAGTAAGGGGAAAATAGTTAAAACAATTGAATCACCAAGAGATATGCACTTACCTGATAGCGTTACACAATATTCTAAAAGCTATGCTTCACCTGACGAATTACATGATATTTTATTGTTAAGCAGGCCTGATTATACGTTCTTCGATGAAATGAGGAATGATGAGGATTTTAAACTTTATACAGACCTTAGGCTTGCAGGAATAGGTATGGTAGGGGTTGTCCATGCAACGTCACCTATAGATGCTATTCAAAGATTTCTTGGAAGAGTAGAGCTTGGTATGATACCTAGTATTATAGATACAGTAATCTTCATAGAGAATGGTGAAGTAAAGAAAGTTTATGAAGTATCCATTTCAGTAAAGTTGCCTACAGGACTTAGAGAAGCTGAGCTAGCTAGACCAGTAGTTGAAGTAAAAGATTTCTTAACAGGAGAACTAGAGTATGAGATTTATAAATTCGGTGAAGCAACAGTTGTTGTTCCAGTTAAGAGAGTTAGAATGAGTGGTTTTGAACGTAGAATCATAAGGGAAATAGAGAGACTAATACCTCAAGCTTCAATAGAAGTTCAAGGAAATAATGTTACAGTTATTGTTCCAAGGGAATATGCAAGACTTCTTATGAAGAAAGCTAAAAGGTTAAGGAAGCTTGAAGATAAATTAGGTATAACAATTAGGGTAAGAGTTGAAGGCTAATTCCTATTTTGAAACTACTTACTCTGATAAAAATCTGTCAAGGCTTAAAGTATTAAGAGCGATACTTATTAAATCACTTAAAGTTAAGCCTTTCTTCACAACTGTTTCCGGAGAAATACGGTAGTTTCCTGCAGGAGTGATTTCCAATTTCTCTATGGGAATAAATCTCCACCCTGAACCACCCATGTACTTAATAGCTACTAGGGCTAAGCCACCAGCTCTTTTAGAAAATTCAAGAAGCCTCTCAATTTTTGACTTTTCAACATATATGGTCTCTCGTTTCTCTCGCGTCTTCACTTCAATTACAAATATTTTCCCATTTTTCATAGCTACGAGATCAGGATAAACTACTTTTTTAGCTTTAGCTCCACTTGCCGGCCCCCTGATGCATGCGAAACCTTTCTTCCAAAATAACCTAGCTAAATCTCTTTCTCGAGAGAACCCTAGCCTTCTTCTACGTGATTTCTCCGTCATTTAAACACACACCTATTGGTATTTCCAAGTAGAATATTATATCCTCGTTAAATATTTAGTTCACCTAGAATAGTAGGGGAAAGAGTGATGATAAGGATCATAGTTAGAGCTAAGAGGGATGCTGATGCTATTAAAGCAATGTTGAATCTCTTCTATCCAAATTGGAATGTAGTTGTTAAAACATTGAAGGGAGCTAGAGGAAGTGTAGGAATAAATAAGTTAAGAGAGATAATTGATGAAGGAAATTACAATATTGTACTTGTAGGTAAACAAGATAGTAATTTCTTAAAATTAAACGAAATTTTAGGGCCAAATACTGTAATTCATCTTGTACCTAGAGAGAAAATTAGAAACACTAGACTAAGCCAACTAGCTTATGAGTTTGAAAAGGCAAAGGCAAGGTTTAGATTAGAAACTTCATGGAATAATGGAGGATACATATTCGGAATAACTCCCCAGGGTTTTAAGCTTCCTATAGAAATAAACCCTGCTTACGACGTTTTTCTTGAAACTAAGGATGTTGTGAAAAAATATTTAGACATAGAAACCAATGCATGTGAGCTTTTTGTTTTTGTTAGGAAACTTGGTGGCGAGCATGATGTCTTCTGCGGTTTTAAACATGTAGCCAAGATAAAGATACCTAATAGAGGTAGGATTCAGATAATAGAAAAGCACATATTATCTAGAGAATGTACGGTAAGTTTAAAGAAGACATTAAGTGAAAATGTGAGGATCTTAGAAGAATTAGAGAAGATAAGTGTCAAATACCTAATGAAGCTTAGGAATAAGTTTGACATATTCTTCGTTCCTTGGAGTGGGGGTAAGGACAGTACTGCTACACTTATTTTAGCTATTAAAGCTTTAGGTAAGAAGAGAGTTAAGGCAGTATACGTTGATACAGGAGTAGACTTCCCAGTGAATAGGGAATATGTTGAGAAAATTGCTAAAAAACTTGGTGTTAACCTCATAATTGAAGAAGCAGGGGTAGATAAGGAACTTGCGTGCGGGAAACCTTTTCCTACAAACGATAATAGATGGTGTACTAAACTCAAAATAACTGCTCTTTATAGGGCCATAAGCAAGAATTTTGATAGTAAAGAAGAAATAGCTGCAATTGTTGGTGATAGGGATGGTGAATCAGAGTTACGGTCCAAAAGGCCGCCCCTTAGAACCCATGAAGGCTTCACCCAGATAGCACCCATTAAGCTATGGAGTGCAGCACATACACAACTTTACCTATTATGGAACAATATTCCACTTAATCCACTCTATGAACTAGGCCTTTTATAGGATAGGGTGTTACATTTGCCCAGCCCTTAGAAGTTGGGAGATAATGATTATGCAAGCAAGTCCTCTAAGTGAAATTCTAAAGAACGAACTTTTCTACAAAGAGTTTATTACTCGCTTTCGGGAAATTGGGAATAATAGAGAATAGTTAGAGTAGGTGTTTAGTAGTTGCAGCTCATAGACTTTCTAATATACTTTGGTATACCTTTACTAATAATCTTAATAATACTTTCAAAAAGCATTAAGATAGTTAAGGAGTATGAAAGAGCCGTTATATTCAGACTTGGTAGGCTCTTAGGTGCTAAAGGTCCCGGACTCTTCTTCATAATACCTTGGGTTGATAGTGTAAGAATAGTTGATCTAAGAGTTGTTTCAGTAGACGTTCCAGAGCAAAGAATAATAACAAAAGATAATGTAACCGTAGGAGTCGATGCTGTAGTTTACTATAAGGTTTTTGATCCCATAAAAGCTGTTGTTGCTGTAGAAAACTATTCATATGCTGTTCTTCTCTTGGCACAGACAACTTTAAGAGATGTTTTAGGCCAAGTTGAACTAGACGATTTACTTACTAGAAGAGAAGAGTTGAACAAAAGGTTAACCAGCATATTAGATGTAGCAACAGATCCTTGGGGAATAAAGGTGACAGCGGTTACTATGAAGGAAGTTAAGCTACCGGAAACAATGCTTAGAGCTATGGCGAAGCAAGCTGAAGCTGAGAGGTGGAGAAGAGCAAGAGTAATAGAGGCTGAAGGTGAGAGGCAAGCAGCAAAGATTATGGCTGAAGCTGCAGGTTTTTACGAGAAACATCCTGCAGCACTTAGGTTAAGAGAACTGCAGACAATGGTTGAAATAGCTAGAGAGAAGAACTTAGTAGTTATATCGGAAGCTGGTAGGGGAATAGGGGAAGTAGTAGGGTTAATTAAAGGCGTTAAGGAGGGGAAGTAGTACAGCAATGAAAAAAGTCTTCGTTAAAAAAATAATAATTTTTCTCTTAGTAGTAACACTTACTTTATCATATGTTACTAAAGCTGAAACAACTGTAGGTCCTAAAGTTTACATGTTCAAATTTGACGGTAAAATAATAAACCAAGGTCTTGCTGCAGCCCTTATTAATGCATTAAATAAAGCAGAAGCAGAAAACGCAATACTACTCCTCATAATAGATACTCCAGGAGGAGAACTTGACGCTACAGAACAAATAGTAAAAGCCATTTTAAACTCTAAAGTTCCAGTTGTAGGCTACGTTTATCCTAGAGGCGCTACCGCATGGAGTGCTGGAACAATAATCTTACTTTCATGCCACATTGCAGCTATGGCGCCCGGTACAGCCATAGGAGCAGCACAACCAGTAATGTATGGTCCTGAAGGATTTCAGCCTATAAATTATAGTAAAATAATAAATCCTGTTGCAGAACTAGTGCAGACTGTTAGTAAGGAGAGAGAAAGAAATGAAACAGCAGCTTACGAATTTGTGACTAAGAATTTAACGTTAAACTACGAAGAAGCGTTGAAGAACAATGTAATAGACCTCATTGCTGACAATATTTATGACTTACTTTACAAAATAAATGGTATGGTTGTAAAGACCCCTTATGGTAACGTCGTAATAAGTACTAAGGGTTATTCTCTTGAAGAATACGGGTGGAGTATAGGTGAAATTCTTTCTAATACTTTAGCTGATCCATTGCTTGCAAACATACTTTTAATGCTAGGCTTTTACATATTACTAATAAGCTTATTTACTGGGCATTACCCCTTAATAGCCATAGGGTTATTGTTGTTCATACTAGGGCTTTTTGGCATGGGCTTCACAATAAACACCATTTCATCAGTACTAATAATTGCTGGCGTAATATTATTGGTAATAGAGCTTGTAACACCAGGTTTTGGAATATTGGGAACAACAGGCGTTGTAATGATAGCGTTAGGATTCATTCTCCTCCCAATATACCTACCTGAGTCATGGTACATTACTCCTGAATTTTACTTTAGATTCCTTATAGCAGGGCTCATAATAGGCTTTCTTGCTTCAGGATTTTTCGCATTCATAATATACAAAGTTGTTAAAGCTAGAAGAGCGAAACCTATGATATGGTCTATCGTAGGGGTTAAAGGTAAAGCACTTGACGATATTTCGCCAGATAAGGAAGGATTCGTTTTAGTTGAAGGAGAATATTGGATGGCTGTATCGGATGAAGAAATAAAAGCTGGTGACGAAATAGTTGTTGTTGAAAAAATAGGGCCTCGGCTTAAAGTTAAAAAAGCTAAGTAATGAAACCTTACTATTATGGCATTAAATTGTAGAGTTCCTCCTTTCTCTTAAGATTTTTTCCATAAAGTTCATAACTAATTAGCTTAATTTCATTTAAATTTTTAAAGAAACCTATAATCATTGACGGTCTCATTGAAGCGTATCCTCCACTCCACACTCCTGTAACGGATCCCGGATTCGCTAAGAGCACTCTGTTTACCTTAATTATTCTTAAGTAATGTGTATGGCCATTTATTAAAATGTTTACTTTAAGATTCTTAGCTACGTTCAATAATCCTTCAACGTCTCCTCTAGGATATACTTGATCGCCATGTATTAAACCTACACGTACATCGTTAATTTCTTCAATAACATACTCTGGTAAGCTTAAGTAATCCATGTTGCCTCGTACAAAAAACGACTTACGAGCGAGGTTCTTAAAAAACTCTAAAACCCTTTCTGAAACAAGATCGCCCGTAAAGAATAGGTAATCGTAAGGTGAATTGCTCTCTATGATTTCAAGCATGACTCTAGGTATGTTTTTAGCTCTCGTAGGAATATGTGTATCACCTGTTATAAGCACTTTATACATTAATGTTTAGCCTCCTTAAAGAAATTTAAAATTCTATCTTAAAAATTTATAACACACTATTTCAATCGTCTGCAGAGGGTTTTTGAGATAAAATTATGGGGCTTGACCTATCAGTGTAGTTTACGCTAAAGTTCTTAGGTTTCAATTGCGAAACTATATATCTAAATGCTTTCCAAGGATCTGTATGTGCACCACATGTATAAACATCTACTGTTGCAAATTTATACTTAGGCCAAGTATGAATTGCTATGTGGCTTTCAAGAACTAAGCCTATAACACTTACACCTCCCTTGCTTCCACCAAACTTCCACACCTTTAATTCGTAAAGTATGGCGTTTGCTAACTCAGCTGCTTTTTTAACTATTTCGCTTAATTTTTTCTCATCCGATATGACACTTACATTGCACTCGTAAAGATTCGCATATATGTGTTTACCTACTACTCTATCTTCCTCAGCAATTTGTTCAGCATATTTTTGCATAGTCTAAATCCTCTTACGTCTTTGTAAGAGTGTTATTGAAGGGGTTTTTAAACATTTAGTACTTGAAAGCCTTTCAAATAATAAAGAATACGAAATAATTAAGACTTTAAACCGTGGTGCTATGTAATATAGCGGGTGCAATTAAAATGTTTACAGCTGAGATAATTAGTATAGGTAACGAATTATTGATAGGAAAAACTGTAAATACTAATGCAACATGGTTAGCTAGAAAACTTACACTCTTGGGATTTAGTGTCAGAAGAATAACAACAGTGCCTGATGAAATAAGTGAAATAGTTTCAGCAATAAGAGAAGCCATAAGCAGGGGAACTAAAATTATAGTAACAACAGGAGGTCTCGGACCAACATTCGATGATAAAACAAGCGAAGCCCTCGCAAAGGCTCTTAATAGAAAATGGGTTATAAATAATGAAGCTTTAGAACTGGTCCGTAAAAAATACTCTAGCATGGGTTTCGAAATAACTGAGCATCGTTTAAAAATGGCTAAAATGCCGGAAAAAGCTAAGCCTATACCAAATCCCATAGGTTCAGCCCCCGGAATACTTGTTGAAGAAAATAACTCGCTAATTATAGCTCTACCTGGAGTTCCTAAGGAAATGAAAGCTATTTTTGAAGAATACGTTGAATCAATCCTAAAGAAGAAAGGGCCAAACATAGTTTTCTACGAAGACACCTTGGTACTCAAAGGGATGCCTGAATCCAGTTTAGCACCATTCCTTGAACAAGCCATGAAGAGAACGGTTAAAACATATATAAAAAGTCATCCTAAAGGTTCTGAGAGTAAAGAGCCAGTAATAGAGATACACATCACTTCGTCGGGTAAATCGCTTGAAGAAGCAAGGAAGCTAGTAAATGAGGCAAAGGAAATTATTAAATCTCTTATTAAGGGTAAAGTCGATATTATAGAACACTAAAATATATGTTTCTGGAGATCCCTAAGAGAGTAATGGTTTAAACAGGGGTAATATGGATATGGCATTGAAAACAGTAAGTGAAATGTTAACAGTAAAGAAAGGAGTTGTTAATGGTGAAGTAACCTTAATCTCAGCTGGACCTTTAAAACTAGGAATTTCATATGGTAACAGAAGCGGAAGCCTTCCATTTCAGTTACCTATTCCGGCAGACGCTAAAGTAAAGGAGTTAACTCTTGAAATAGCCGTTACGCATAGAAGCGAACCTTACAATGTTAAGTGGAGATTATGGTTTAATGGCTTCCCTCTCACAAGAGAGTTTAAGCCCCAAATAACCGTTGAAGCGAAGGAGAAATTTTTCAGTAAAGTTCTTTTTGACGTAACTCCAGTTCTACATGCAAAGGGCTTTAAGGAGGAAGCAATGCTTACAGTAAAATATGATGGCAATGAAAACTTAATTATAGACCATGCAAACCTCATTGTAACCTATGAAACACCTGAGGCAAAATCTTCTTACATTTACTGTTCTGGAGCATTCCTTATACCTCCAAATACCTCAGCATCATATAGTTTCGATATTTCCGGGGTCGCAGAAGGCTTCGGTGAATTAAGGGGAATCATTATACTTCCCTCTAAACTTTCTAAAGCCGAACTTTTCCTCAACGACAAAAGCATTTATAATGCCATAAACATTACTGGTGCTGAAGAATTTTACATAGAGAATGTTGATTTGAAAGAGAAAAACACCATAAAATTAGTGCATGAAGCACAAGAAAAAGTTCATCTTAAAGACTACGTTAACCTGTCAACAATGTTAGCCTCAATAACTTATATGCTAAAGCCTAAACTAGACATAGTTAAAGCGCAACTAGTTGCAGTAGATAATAAGGAGAAAGTTGTAGCGAAAATAAGGAATAATGGATACTCTAAGCCAGATAAGGCTTGGTTATTGATTATAGACACAGGAGTAGTTGTTTCAAGACAAAAACTTCCCCCGCTAAATCCAGGGGAGGAAATAGAACTCGAAATACCATGTAAAAAGCAGACGTTAACAAAACATGGTATAGTGTTTATTAGAGCCGTATGGACTAAACTCAGTAGAACATTTACTAGTGAAGTAAGAATAAGGTGATTAAGTAGTTTTTGACGGGCAAAAAGTATTTGCTGGACATTCACTACATAAAGGCTTTCTTGCTTTGCATATTTTTCTACCGAAGCTTATTAATTGAAAATGTGCTTTAAGTCTATATTTTGCAGGTATATTCTTCTCCAAGCATTCTTTAATTTCTTCATAATTGCTTGAACTAACTAAGCCTATTCTTTTAGCTATTCTTCTAATGTGCGTATCTACAGGAATTATAGGTTCATTAAATGAAAAAGCAAGTACCACATCGACTGTTTTAGGACCTATGCCTGGTATTTTGATGAGCATCTCTCTTAACTTCTCACTGTCTAGTGTTTCATGTAGGCGTTGTTCAAGGAATACTTTAGCTACATTCTTTATGACCTTACTTTTCGCTCTATAAAGCCCTGCAGGTTTAAGCATGCTCCTTAACGCTTCTTCAGAAGTACTTAATATTTTCTCAGGACTTATTCCTCCAAAAGCTTTCTTTAGATTAATGTAAGCTTTCCAAGTATTTTTCCAATTAGTATTTTGGGAGATTATAGTTATTATAAGCTGTTCGAAAACATTTCTGCTTTTCACTTCACCAAGTATCTTATTAACTTCATTACCGAAATGCTTTTCACAAAATGTTAAAATAGAAGCCAAAGCGAGAAGGGATTTATTCTGCACGTATGTTTCCTCCTCTTAGGGATAAAATATTAAAATGTAATTTTAAAAGCTTCTTTTAGAGGAAGGTGATAAGCCTTTACAATATCTTCGAAAGCCAAGTGGAGAAGCAGTGAAAGAATAGCTCTTTCGACTCTTGAAAGTTTAGGGTATAGAATAGTCGATATTCATAGGAAAGTTACTTTAAAAGGTATAGACGTTGCTGAAGTAGATGCTATAGCTGAAGATCCTAACGGAATTAAATATGCCGTAGAAATAAAAGCTGGTAGACTTGATGTTTCAGGTGTAAGGCAAGCATATATTAATGCGAAACTTTTAGGTTTAAAACCTCTTGTAATATGTAAGGGCTTTGTTGATGAAGCTGCAAAGGCTACTGCTGAAGAATTAGGCGTAAAGGTAATCGAATTAAGTGATCAATTCCTTGTAGATTCCGAGGAATTAGAGATTATTGTAAGGGAATCTGTGGAGACAATTATTGACGATTATCTAGCTTCCTTACTAACACCTCCACCTATTCTCGAAGATAGCGATGTAAAAGTTTTAAAAGCTATAGCTGAAAACCCAACATTAGCCGATGCTGCTGAAAGTTTAAACCTTGACCTTACACAATTTCTGGAAAAAATAAATGTACTTAAGAGAAAAAATATTCTTCCAAAAACTAGAAATTATAGAGCTTTAAGGAGAAGAGCCAAAATACTACTTTACAAACTCTTATTTGAAAAAAGAACTAGTGAAGTCCTAAATAAGCTCGAAGAGGCAATAAATGAAATAAGATCTTTACGTAATTTAGAAAAGTAGTGTTACAATGTTCCTAGAAGTTTACGAGTTTCATTATAAACAAGTCCCCCTACTGGCGGGAGCAGCACTCAAGAAGCTAAGTCATGTAAGTAGCTTTGAAACCTACATATCATTAGATCTAGGTCTTTCTCTTTCACGAGTAACTATAGATGAAACCTGCATTATTTTAGAAGACTACGGGATAAAGCTTCCACTAAGTAAAATATTAGAAAGTAAGGTGAAAGAAAACTCAGTATATGCAATAATAAATGAAAACATACAAGAGCTATCGCTAATAACAAAAAACAAATACTATAAGCTTAAGGCACCTTACCTCAATAAAGCACCAACATTGGAAATTAGCGGAATACATATGCATAGAATTAAAGGTATCGACCCTTGGAAGGACTCGTTACTAAAGGTCAAAAAAGCGCGCATTAAAAAAGGAAGCATTGTTTTAGATACATGCACTGGTTTGGGATATACAGCTATAGGTGCTTTAAGGTTTGGAGCAAAACATGTTTTTACCGTTGAAAATGATGAAAATGTGTTAGCGCTTAGCCAATATAATCCTTGGTCTAAGTTTCTTGAAGACAATAGAATAACCGTACTTTTAGGTGACGTTTTTGAAGTAATTGATTTCTTCCAGGACGGAGTATTTGATAGAATAATTCATGACCCCCCAAGATTTTCGCTTGCAGGCCACCTCTACAGTAGAGAATTCTATAGGAAGCTTTACCAGAAACTCAAACCAGGTGGAATACTTTTTCACTACATAGGTTCACCAGGTCAGAGACGTAGGGTAAATATGGTAAAAGGTGTTATGAATAGACTTAGAGAAGTAGGTTTCTACGTAAAAACAGAACCTAAAGCCCAAGGGGTTATTGCTTTTAAGCCAAGAATTTAAGCAATTGTTAGCAATGACTTCTTTAATCTTATAGCTTAAATATTCTCAGCCTTTTTAAAGCAATAATCAGTGGTTAATTTACTGGTGAAAAATTTTGGACAAGCATGAAGAACAATCAACAATAGATGAGTTAATAGAGGAACTTAAGAGATTAAAGGCTTTAGCTAAGCAAGGAGGAGGACCTGAGAAGATAAAGCGTCAAAAAATGAAGGATAAACTTACAGCTAGAGAAAGAATAGAAAAACTTCTTGACCCAGGATCTTTTGTTGAACTCCAACCATTCGTTATACACAGGAGTACGTATTTCGGCATGGATAAGGTAAAGTACTTAGGTGATGGCGTCATTACAGGGTTCGGTACAATAAATAGTAGGAAGGTTTACATATTCTCTCAAGACTTCACAGTAATGGGAGGCTCACTTGGCGAAATGCATGCTAAGAAAATAGAGGCATTAATAGATCTTGCGTTAAAAACCGGTGCACCTCTAATAGGACTTTACGATTCCGGAGGTGCACGAATTCAAGAAGGTGTTGCAGCATTAGACGGTTTTGGTAGAATTTTTAAAATGAATGTTAAAGCCTCAGGGATAATACCTCAAATATCTCTTATTCTTGGACCTTGTGCTGGAGGAGCTTCTTATTCCCCATCTCTTACAGATTTCATAATAATGGTTAAGAAAATATCCTACATGTTCATAACAGGGCCTCAAGTTGTAAAAGCTGTAACAGGCGAGGAAGTCACGTTTGAAGAGCTAGGAGGAGCTGAAGTACATGCTTCAAGAAGCGGTGTAGCTCATTTTATTACGGAAACAGAAGAAGAAGCTTTTGAAATAGTTAGGGAGCTTCTATCCTATATACCATCGAATAATATGGAGGAACCACCTTATGTTGAGACAGACGATCCTGTTGAAAGAGAGAGTGACGAGTTAAACAACATAGTCCCTACTGACCCTTCAGAACCATATGATGTCAGAGACGTTATATTTAGAATAGTGGATGACGGTAAATTCCTTGAAGTACATAAAGATTATGCACTAAATATTGTAATAGGCTTTGGTAGATTTGGAGGTTATTCAACATGCATTGTCGCTAATCAGCCAAAATATTTAGCTGGCGTTCTTGATATAGATGCTTCAGCAAAAGCAGCTCGCTTCATAAGATTTTGCGATTCATTCAACATACCTATATTGATGCTTGTAGATGTACCAGGTTACATGCCCGGAATAGATCAAGAGCATGGTGGAATAATAAAGCATGGTGCAAAACTTGTTTACGCGTATGCTGAAGCCACTGTACCTAAAGTAACTGTTGTTCTCAGAAAAGCATATGGTGGCGCCTATATTGCCATGGGTTCAAAGAGTCTGGGGGCAGATATTGTTTTAGCATGGCCTACAGCGGAAATAGCTGTTATGGGACCTGAAGGTGCTGTTAAAATAATTTTCAAAAAGGAACTCAAGGCTTCAGAACATCCGGAGGAACTCTTTAAGAAAAGATTAAGAGAGTATAGAAGTGTGTTTGCTAATCCTTATAGGGCAGCTGAACTAGGCCTAATAGACGATGTAATAGAGCCTAGAAGAACCCGACCTATGGTGATTAAAGCATTTGAAGCTCTTAGAAATAAGAGGGAAATTAAGCTTCCAAGAAAACACGGCAATATACCGCTTTAAACTAGAAGCTAGGATGATGGGTTTATTCTTATTAGAAGCTGATTCTTTTTTACAACATTCCCCTCCCTTATAGCTACCTCCTCAACAATGCCGTCATATTGCGACTTTATCTCATTTAACATTTTCATAGATTCCATTATTAGAAGTGTTTGACCTTTATGTACTTTATCGCCAACCTTCACTTTTACTGAAATTATCTTTCCACTTAAAGGAGCCCTTATTTCGCCTCTTTCTACTTTAGAGTTATCATTGTTCTTAAGTAAAAAATCGCTTAAGTCATTAACTAAAGTTTTCGTTATTAAATGCTCACTAATAGAAATTTTTAAAGGCACTCCATTAACGTAGGTTAAGTTTGCTTCCGGATCGATAACAACAACATATTTCTTGCCATCAATTTCTACTTCTACTCTTGAATCGTCAGAATACAGTATTTTAGCCTTAATTTTCCCTAGTTTATCATCGGTAATTACGTATTCTTTATTGTCGATATTCTTTTCTATTTCAAACGAAACCTCTTCATCAAATCCTTTAGCTACTATTTTACGCATATCTTCATTCCCTCGTCCTCGAGATACTAATTATGTTTGATATAAACCATAGAGTGTTGACACTTTCCATAAGCTCATGGTTTGTAAAGGCCTTCTCTCTTTAACGACTTTACTCATAGTTCTTCTTACGGACGTCTTTTCTCTAAGCGCTAATGCTGCCGCTATGATTCTTCTTCTTTCTTCAATGCTTAATTCACTTATAAACTTGGGGAGTTTTTCGTCGAGATACTTAGTATGTATGTTTCCTTCAAGAAAGTCTTTATCATTGACTATTTTCTTGTATAAAGGTATTGTTGTTCTAATACCTTCAATAATGTATTCGGAAAGAGCTCTTCTAAGTCTCTGTATAGCTTCCTCTCTACTTTCACCCCACACAATAAGCTTTGATATGAGCGGATTATATGTCTGCGGAACATTGAATCCCTCATAAACCCCACTATCGACTCTAACACCTAGTCCTCCAGGTTCATGATATTTAACTATTTTTCCTGGGGTAGGTGCGAATTCTCTTAGCGGATCTTCAGCGTTTATTCTAACTTCAATAGCCCAGCCTTTTAAAGAGACCTGCCCCTGACCTATATTTAATGGTTTATCCGCAGCTATTCTTATTTGGGCTTTTACAATATCTATCCCAGTTACCATTTCGGTAACTCCGTGTTCGACTTGTAACCTAGCATTTATTTCGATAAAGTAGTATCTACCATCCTTATAAAGAAACTCTACTGTACCAGCATTCGTATAACCTATTTTTTCCGCAAGTCTTAAAGCGTCAGACGCTATTTTTACTCTTTCATCCCACATTAGGGCTTTTGAAGGTGCTTCTTCTACGAGTTTTTGAAAACGCCTTTGAATTGAACATTCTCTTTCATAGAGATGTATGATATTACCGTAATTATCGGCGATAATTTGGACTTCAATGTGCCTAGGTTTTTCAATGTATTTCTCAATATATACGTCTGCCATTGCGAAGGCTTTATATGCTTCTTGCTGAGCTAATTTAAAGTATCTATGAAGCTCATCTCTATTTCTCACTATTCTCATTCCTATGCCTCCACCACCACCAACAGCCTTCAGTAGAATAGGGTAGCCTAGTTTTTCAGCTACTCTTTCAGCTTCGTTAATGCTTGTAATAGGCTTTAAAGGACCAGGTATTACGGGTACTTCTGCTTTTTCAGCAGCCTTCTTAGACTCAAGCTTATTACCAGCGAGAATCATAGCTTCCGGCTCAGGACCTATGAAAACTATTCCCTCCTTAACCACTTTACTCGCAAAAATAGGGTTTTCGGCTAAGAAACCATAGCCTGGATGTACCGCATCAGCTTTAGACTTTAACGCTATATCAACTATTTCATCTATACTTATGTAGCTAGAAACCCTATAGGCTTCATCTGAGAGAATTGCGTGAAGAGCAGAAGAATCCTCTTTAGTATAAATTACTGCCGTCCTTATTCCAAGTTCTCTTGCCGCCCTTATGATCCTTACAGCTATTTCTCCCCTATTTGCCACCAATATTTTATCAAATAGCAATCTCCATTTTCTCCTCTACTCATCCTCTTAAGCTGCATGTTTCAAAAAAATTTTTTCGTGGAAACCAATGTATTACTCCTAGTAAAAAACAGTTTAGCTTAATTTGATAATTTTCGACAAATGACGTAAAAAAATGAATATTAGGTGACGAATGATTAGTCTTGAAAATATAGAATACGATAGAGAATTACGTGATCTTGGTTTCGAAGTTTTCTATTTGAGAAAAACTTTCTCAACAATGGATTATGCTAAAGAAGCACTGACTTACGGAGGTTATCTTAAGGCAGTTATTGTTACAGAAGAACAAATTAAAGGAAGAGGAAGAAAAGGAAGAAAATGGGTCTCACCCAAAGGGGGTCTTTGGGTAACTATTGTGACACCTGTACCTCAGAGTATGTTAGAATTAATAAGTATGATAGCTGGGTTATCCGTAGTTCTCACCATAAAGGAACTCTATGGATTAAACGTTAAACTTAAGTGGCCAAACGACATTGTGTATTTAGGCTTTAAACTAGGTGGTATACTTATTGAAAACGAATTACATGGCAGTAAGGTAGTGAGCCTAATAGGTATAGGGTTAAACTGCAACAATAACTCATTAAGTATAGGGGTTCCAGGAGCAATATCTTTACGAGAAATTCTTGGGCGGAAAATCTCTCGTATAGCATTGCTTAAAGGTATTATTAAGAACTTAGTAGCATTACTTAACAATTACTTACCTCATGATATCATACAAATATATAAAAGTCATAGCTTTACATTAAACAGGAAGGTGAAAATATTTAATGGTGAAAAAACTATTGAAGGAATTGCTGTAGACATTACCGCTAATGGAAAATTAGTAGTTAAAACCTACGAGAATAATTTCATTACCGTAGAATTTGGCGAAATTATAGAGCATGAGGGCCTTCATTATAAGCCCGGTTAAAATCTAAAACGTGTTTTATGTGTTCTCTTAAGTTTAAAAACTTCCTCCCTGATGCCCCTAGCTAAATTATAGCATCCTTCACCTCGCTCTAAAACTCCCTTTAAAATGAGGCTCTTTATTACTTTCAACGGATTTTTTATACCTAAAGCTCTAAGTTCTCTTTCAGCAAGTATTTCTCCTACTGAAATGTGTTTCACAAAATAGTAAGTAACAAGCTTTTCTTCATCAGTTAATTCTAAGTTATTTAAAGAACTTATTGTTGAAAGCACTCTAACGGCATCCTCTAGCTTAAGCATTAGCATCTCTAATCACTTTACATAATAACTCACGTTAGGTCAGTGAAAGACTATGTCTAGTATTGGGATAAAAGCTTATTTGCAAAATGGTTAGTAATTAAGCACATTACATATCTTAGCTTAAGGCTTCAACACTATTATAATTCCGTATTAGTAACGCTATTCCTCTACGTATTGCTTCGCTTCTTGATGTAAAAATTCCCTTCTCAACAAGGCGGTCTATTTCTTTAAGTAACTCTTTTGGCATTTTTACTGAAACAACAACAACCTTGCCCATACCAGAACTTCCTCAAGCACTTTACTTTTCTTCGTAATTATACTTCGTTTTAATGGAAGGTTTAAAAGACTATTCCCTCATCAATAATACCATGTGTTAATGAATAAGTGTTCTGATAAGCTTCTTTCAATATTTCCCTTAAAAGCTTCACAAACCCTATAGAATGGGCATGGTATAGTTTCCTTCCAATTTAAACATCGTGGCAAGGGTTTTATGCAACATGTTCTACCGAGGTTCCAAAGTACATCATCAAGTATTAATGGTGAAATATTTGCTTTTTCTGAAAGAATTTTGTAAGCTTTCCTAACAGTTAATCTTATGATAACGTCTTCTTCCCAAGAGAATTCTTTACCATAAGAAATTCTTTGAATAATGTCTTTGCTAAGTTTAACTATACCTAAACGAAAAGCTATCCGTACTAAGTGGTTATCTACAGGTACTTGCAAATTCTCTTTATCTATGGGAATAAATATTCCTCTTCTTTCAAGAAATTTTACAAGTAAGTAAGGTTTTTTCTCAACAGGATCCTCATAGGCTCTAAAAACTTTAAGCCTATCTATGAATCCTCCTTCAATGTTTTTCAACATGTTCTTGCTTTCACGGATAAGGTTCATAACACTACCATCGTATAGTTTAACCAGTTTCCTCCCTAAATCTCTAAGAAGCATTACTCTTACATTTAAATCCCATATTTTAGCGTCATTAGTATTAAGCCACTTTCTAACATCGTTAACACTTATTTTGACAAGATTTTTAGGGTCAAAGAAATCAGGGTTGTTAACATACATTATTTTACCTAACCTGTAAAGTAAGTCAGCGCCATGGTACAGTTTACCATGCAATATTGTTTCATAGGGTTTTCCTTTATAACTTGTTCTATGATCAATAGCTACCATAGTTATGAAGTATTGAGCTACTTTTTCAGGTAAGTCATTTTTACTTGGATAATACTCTGGATTAGTAAAAGTGTCTATGTTTGAACTAAGCCCCCTAATTATTTTGCTCTTAACTAAGTAATTTGCTACCTCTGAAATTTTATCGTAATCTACCATTATCATATATTTTCACCCTTGTACTTACCATTATATTTTTTCAAAGGCTTAGAAGCCATTTTTACAAAAATTAATTGTGCTATTCTCGCATTCTTTTCAATAACTACTTCATCGACGTGTACGATCATTAAAACCTCGCTTCTACCGTAGTACCCAGGATCCCATAGTGCGCATCTAACATCTACACCCATCCTTAAAAGTGTTGAACGTGGAAAACAGAGTGCAACAGCATCTTCTGGTACGTACACGATTTCATTAATTACCACTTTGTATGCTCCTTTTTTAAGTTTCCATACATCATTCTTTAAAGGAACCTCCTCATACTTAGGCATTCTTCTTTCTTCGAAACCTACATAACCTTCAGTCACTATTTTGAACACATGCCTTACTGTTAAATCAATACCAGCTGGTTGTACTTGCATGTTTTCGTTAATAATATTTTGTAAGTAATTTTTAGCTATATGTCCAGGCAATACCAACTTTCATCACTTAAGGATGCTTGTATTTAAGTTCCGAAAAATATTTTATCATTTCAAAAATTTTAAGGGGGTAAAGCTTAAATTTTATGATGTTTACCCCCTTTTAAAGGGGGTGTTAGGGGGCGATGACTGGGCTGGTAACTTTAGAGTATCAAGAACAGCAACCGAAAGTTATAGGACGCCATGTTTATGGTAACCTATATGGATGCGATGAAGAAGTTCTTATGAACGAGGAGCTCCTTAGGGAAATAGTTGTTAATGCTGTAAAAATAGGTAACATGACTCTTCTTGATGTGAAATCATGGAAAATAGGGTTAGGTGTAAGTGTTCTTGCAATAGTTCTTGAAAGCCACATAGCGGTTCATACCTGGCCTGAGCATAAATTTGCAACAGTAGATGTATACTCATGTGGTTCACATACAGATCCTGAAAAAGCATTTGATTACATAGCTAAAATGTTGAAAGCTGAGAGAGTTATTAGGAATTATGCTGATAGATCATATCTGGAATAGGGATTAGCGTTCAAAAACTTCTTGAGTTTAAGCGCTTTTTTACTGAACAATCATTCTTCGGCCAGAAGCTTCTCGACTTTTGAAAGATATCGTGATGTCTTTACTGCTCTTTCGGAAACTTCAATAACATTACCCTTGTATATGACATAGTGCTTAACATTTATGTTAGGAATTATTTTCTTGCACTCCTCAACCATCATGTGTAGTTGAACACAATGAGGACTACCGTCAACTGTAAGTACACTTATTTCCTCAAGCTCGCAAGACTTAATCATCGTAATAAGTTTGAACCCTACCATGTTCATATGTTCCCATTCTAAACAAACAGCTAACGGAACTTTGTCTTCAACGTATTTCCTCAATATTTCAGGATGTTCGTCTTTAACGCATGTCCCATAAATGAGAAGTTTCTTTTTCTCCCTAATCAGCTTGGAACATGCGTTAGTATCTATAAGTCTTCTAAATTTAAAACCCTCATACCCCATATACTATACCCCGAGATAACAACTAATGAGGTGCCATATTTTAAACTATGCACAAATATGATATTGCAATTATTGGCTTAGGACCAGCAGGATTATCTCTCATACATTTCCTTATGGAGGAGTCTTTCAATAAGGGCATAGTAGCGTTTGAAGCAAAGAAACATGCTGGACTAAATAATCACTGTGCAGGTCTAGTTAGCTCAACTTTTATTAGGTTAATGTGGCCTTTTACTAGAGACATAATAATTAATAGCTTTAAAGGATTTTACGTAACAACTCTTTCATCAAATAAGAGTTTACATGTTAAATTAAATAATAAAGCTTATGTCATAAACCGTGTTGAGTATGAGAGAAAAATCTTTGAAAAGATAAAGGACTCAATAACCTATAGGCTAAGAGAACCCGTTATTGATATATGGAAGAATAAAATTATTTTAAGGAAAAATAGGAGTGTTGAAGCGAAAACAATAATTATTAGTGAAGGTTCTACGCATAAACTAAGAACCAAGATTTTAGGGAGAGGAGGCAAGGACAGAGTATATGGTATTCAAGAGGATGTTAAAGCAAAACCTGAGTACATCAATGATTTTACGGTAATATTTTCTGACAAATACGCGAAAGAATTCTTCGGATGGCTTATACCTCTTTCAACAAATAAAGCTAGGATAGGTATTGCTGGGAATAAAGTATCATTAAAAATGCTTCGTTTATTTGAAAAACATATTGTGAAAAAGAAGCTTATTACGGAAATCGTAGATCGCAGTAGACCTTTTGGAGGAAGCATTCTCATAAAACCTCCTAATAAAATAGACCATGTAAACTCATTAATTTTCTTGGGAGACTCAGGATACCATGTAAAACCACTTACGGGAGGAGGACTTTTTATACTTACTCTCTTTTCTAAAGCCTTAGCTAAGGCTTTAGCATCAGTGCATAATCATGAAGAAGCCCTTAACTTGTACTATAAAGAAACGTCGATGATTCGTAAGAGGCTCCATGTACAGAACATTATTTCACGAATTATTCATAAACTAAGTGAAAGAGATAAGGCAATGATTATAGAAGCCCTATATCAAAATGAAATATTTTTAAAAGATTATGATTTTCACGAAGTAAGTTTATTATCTCTACTAGCTAATAGCAACATTTTACTCAAGATCCTTGCAAGTTCCCCCTCGATCATAAAGGAGTTTCTAAAAAGTAGGGCTCAATAATGCATGAAGCTATTGTTGAAACGTAGCTCACAATAATTATTCCAATTAAGCCAGCGAATGCTATGATATAAGTGTATTCTCCTACAGGTTTATTTCTAAATCTGGAAATTATTATTTGAAAAATGCCTCCTTGAAGAAGGGATATTGAGATCATGTCTCCGATTATTAGTGGAATATACATTGCAACAACACCATAGCTTTCCATTTCAAGTAGTCCAAGAAATAAACCCTCAGCAAAATATGTATATGCAACATACGGCGGAATAAGGGTTGACATTATAGTTGTTGAAATACGTGATAAACTAACAATGTTAAAAAGATAAAATGAATTCCCTTGACTAACACCTCTAACTGTGTCATAAAGATTGCTGCATAATTTTGTCATAGGAGACTCCTTTACCTCCTCATATAGTGGTGTAACTATTGAGCTTGCATATGAGGGATTCGTTATTGATATGGAAAAACCAAATGCTATGGATAGAACATATATTACCATAAAAACTATTGGCAGCACTTTACTCCATATTTCAAGCTCGGCTTTTAGGAAAAGCGCTCCTCTATTTAACACTTCTCCCTCCTCTTAGTAAATTTGGATAGAATATCACTATATAAATGTGGAGTTTCAGAATGATAGACGGTAAAAACCAATGGTTCTTTGCGAAATTTGCGAAGAAAATGAAGCTACATTAACATGTAATCTTTGTGGTAGAAGAGTATGCAGAAAACATATTAATGTAAACCATGTTTGCTCAGTATGTGAAATAACTCTTTGCGAAAGATGCCATAAGTACCATGCAATAGGCTATTGTAAAATATGCGGAAGAAGCCTCTGTGAAGACTGCCTTATACAGTTGTCTCCCGTAGAGTATATATGTATTGATTGCCGCAATAAACTCTCCTTAAGGAAACTAAAAGCTAGGTTTTAGTTTCCCCTAATTCCTTAAGAAAATCTTTAAGAATTTTAACATTAATTTCATGTTTAGATCTCCTACGCTTGTCAACGAATATGCCAAGCTTTCTTGCTTTATCTATCGTTAAACCTGCTTCCTTAATCTCTAATATACTAAAACCCCTTCCAATTCTCCACTTAGGCGGTAATTTCCCTTGGCTTATTAATCTAGGTGTTTTTACTAGAGCCTTAGGGGGTTTCTGATTCTTCAACTTCAACCCCCCTGATTTAGGTTTTTCCATAGTTAAAATGTAGTGTGGATATTTTAATTTTAAGGTACTTTGAGCCGGAAATCTTCTTTAACAACATTTAGAGCAATACTTGTGTTTGTGCTTAAAACATACGGTTTAGCCAGGAGGCTTTTTATGAAATCGTTGAGTTCTTTTATTGACTTAAACTTTGCAACAACAATTACGTCAAACTCTCCTGTAACATCATATACTGCACATACGTTAGGATATTTTGCGACATCTCTTTCAACATTAATTATATGCTTGCCATCAACTTTTATTAAGACAAGAGCGGTTACATCATACCCTACTCTTCCGTAATCAATTTGCACAGTAAAGCCCTTAATTATTCCCTTAGTTTGCAGCTTCCTTACTCTTAAGTGTACTGTGCCAACAGAAACCCCAAGTCTTCTAGCTAATTCCCTATATGTTATTCTAGGATTCTCTATAAGCTCATTAAGTATTTTCTTATCTAGCTCATCAAGCACTTTTGTAGACGTCATTTTCTTCACGAGCATCACTCTAAATTTCTCATCTATCTTAAGCGTTTCTCACATAGGTATTTTTATTAAATGCTTATAAGCTAATTTTTTATAAAAATAGTGTTGAATGGGTGGTTTAGTAAGATATGGCTAAAATAAGACGTTTAGTTTTAGACGTACTTAAACCATTAAAGGATCCTTCAGTTATAGAAGTAGCCAAAGCATTAGCTAATGTAAAAGGAGTTTCTGCTGTAAACGTTACAGTAAATGAAGTTGATGTTGAAACTATGGGTTTAATAATAACTATTGAAGGAGAGGATATTGATTATAGAGAAGTAGAGGATGTACTCAGGAATGTTGGTGCTGTAATACATAGTGTAGACCAGGTGGTTGTTGGAGAAAAAATTATTGAAACAGCAGCTACTATTCAAAGCAGAACTTAGCATACCTTAGTGCCAGGCTCTGGTTCATTATCAACTGTTAGAACTCTTGGCTTACCTTTAGGACAGCCTGCCGCCAATATCATACCTTGGCTAACGTAACCTCTAATAACTTTAGGTTTAAGATTAGCTACAACGATGAGTCTTCTATTAACAAGGCTTTCAGGAGTATATACATCACCTATACCAGCTATTATTTGTCTTTCCCCAAGCTTCCCAAGATCTACTATTAGCCTTATAAGCTTAGTTCCAGGAATTCGTTCAGCATGTTTCACTAAACCAACTCTCAAATCTATTTTAGAAAAGTCTTCTATCGTTATTTGTTCAGATTCAGACAAAGCTACTAACACCCAAGCATTTGTAATCTAATTATTAAGAAATGAGTGTGACTTATAAATTTAGTTAATTATTCAAATATTAAGTAAGGTTGAAGCTCTATGATAGTTAATGAGAAAATATGGTACAATAGGAAAAATGCATTCATGAAACGTCTCGAAAGGGATAAGAAGACAGGGTATTTCGATAAGGAGCTTGAAGGCTTAGTAAAGCTGCTAAACAGTTTCAATGACATGTTTACAACAAGTAGCTGCGCTGGGCGTATCATGATTTTTTCATCTAAGAGGCCTTGGGATAAGAAATCAATAAAAATTTATTTGAAATCCCATAATTTTTTAAAGACAGATGATGTTAAGAAAGCTATTGAGAAATCTTCAGATGGAAACTTATGGTTTGTTATGCAGCCACCAATAATACATGTTTCATGCTTAAATCCCGAAAGAGCACAGGAACTTTTAAAGATAGCTAGAAATGTTGGGTTTAAACACAGCGGCATTATAAGTTTTTCAAGAAAAGGCATTCATGTCGAGCTTCAAGGTGATGAGCATTTAGAATTCCCCTTAAAGGTTAATGGAAGAATAGTTATTAGAAAACATAGTTTAAACAGACTTGTAAAATGGGCCAATGGCCTTCTTCTCGAGTCTAAAAAGAAGATATTTAAGTTAGAATCAGTAATCAGAAGAAAATGGTTAGAAAAGGGTGGTTGAATAGTGTCAGCCGTAAAAACGCCTCTTGACATAATAAAACCGTTAAGCCCTGGACAAGAGGAATTACTTAATGTACTTAAGGATAAAAGCTATGATATCATAGGAGTTTTTGGACCTACAGGAACGGGTAAAAGTCTACTTTCCATAGCTTATGGAATCTCTGAGGTTATTAAAGGGAATTATAGGAGATTCATTATAGCACGCCCATTAATAGACATAGTTTCTGAACGTGAAGTAACAGCTATAGAGCTAGGCAAGCTCTACTATGAGCTTTCAGCTGCCTATATTAGGGATATTTTATCAGAGTTCATAGAGTGGAATATAGTGGAGAGCCTAGTTAAGGATAAAAAAGTTCTCTTAGTAGATATTCATTTCTTAAGAGGAAGAACATTTGATGACACAATAATATTTCTAGACGACGCACAAAATGTTCCTCCAGAAAGCTCATTGGAGCTTCTTATGAGAATGGGTAATAAATCTAGGATGATAATCGCTGGAGATCCTGTCTTCCAGAAAAACCCGGAGATCCACTTAGACGGAGCAACATTGCTTAGAGAAGCACTGATAGGTGAGGAAAGAGCAGCAGTAGTGGACCTAGGAATTAAAGATATTGTAAGAATGGGTGCTAAGAGAGGAATAAAGCTTCTTCTTGAAGTCAGGATGAGGAAGAGAAAACTTAGCGATTTAGAATCAAAAATACTTGATGCTGCTAGAACCTATGCTCCCGACGCAGACATAGTTACAGTAATAGAGTTTCTTGAAGAGAAAAAGAAATTTGAAATCACAAGCGAACATACACCAGATGCATTAATTATAGTTAAAGAAGGACATTTAGGTAGGCTTGTCGGAAGAGGCGGAGAGAGAATAAATAAAATTGAAGGAGAAGTAGGTCTTAAAATAAGGAGCATCGAGCTCACATTAGACTTTAGAGAGCTTGTTAGAGCAATTCATCCGGTAAGCTGGGTACATAAGCACGTTGTTGATGCTGACTTTGCAGGGCCCAATATGGTGTTTAAAGTTAGAAGCGAAGAGTTCGGTCCATTCGTTGGGCAGAAAGGATTCTATGTTAAGTTCATGGATGCTGTGCTAAAGAAATTAGTAGGTGTTGGTGCTAGAGCTTTTGAGGTAGAGGAGAGAAGGCGGAAGCGCAGAAGATAAGTTACTTTTCCACATAATAATCTATTACTACCTGGTACTTCTTAGTACCAACAGATCTTATAACCCTTACCTCTCTTACGTGAGCCTTTTCTACATGCTTCTTAAGAAACTGCGTATAATCACTAATAGCATTCATCTTAGCTTCTCCTCTATTGCGACCTTTTACGAAGAGGTATACGTGGAGAAAACCCTTGGATTTCAGCGCATACAAAGCATATTTCAAATAATCATATACAAGTTCAGGCAAAGGCATTAAAACCCTATCAGCTATTCCACTAAGTTCTCTTTCAATAACATCTTTAGCGTCTCCTAAGATCGGTATAACCTTGCCTTTTAACCTATTTAACCCAATACTTTTTACCATGTAATAATATGCGTAAGGATTAACATCTATGGAGTACACAGTAATTTTCTTTCTTAAAGCAGAGACTATAGAAAACAACCCTATTCCAGCAAACATATTAACTACGGTTTCGTTGTCGCGTACCTTCTCAGATACTCTCCTGTGTTCATAATTTAGCGCAGGTGAAATGTAAACTCTCGTAATATCAACAAGAAAGCGGGCACCGTGCTCAACGTAAATAGTTTCACTCCTATATTCTCCACAGAGAAAAACGTAGTCTCTAACCCTATGCTTACCTTTAATTTCTGAAATAGAACACCAAGCGGACTTTATATAAAATAAACAATCCATAATATGAGCTGCAAGTCGTCTTAACTTTTCTAATTCAACATTTAAGGGTTTTCTTAAAACTAAAATGTCACCTATGATTTCCATTCTTTTCCATATCCTTCTTGAAAAATCTTCTCCGAAAAGTTTTCTAGCAAGTTCTCTTAGGAAAACACCGTGAACCATAGAGGACACCACATAATGTGAGGTATTATGAGTAAACGTATTATGATACCTTGGGGTGGTAAGGCTAAGAAGTCTTTAGCACTAATACTTAAGCCGTATGAAGCATCTGTAGTTTCAAAGAACATACTCATAATCCTTACATCTCGAGAAATCAGAATATCTGACTATGTTAAAAAATATTCTGAAGAAGAATCTACAAGAAAAAGATATATTAGAGTATTTTTTAGTGAACCAATAACACCTTTAAATGAAGAACCGTATCCCAGATTCCATGGTGGTATTATTGAAAATTTCGATGTAAGATATACTAATCTAGGTTTCTCGAAGTATTTAACATTAATAGTTCCCGGAAGTTTCCTTTACAACTATATAGTGCTTACGGAAAACAGCCTCTCAATAGAGTGTTCAGTTAAGAAAAGTGTTTATTTTGAAGAATATAAAACCTCACTTACCATATATTTTGTTTAACTTACTTTCCAATATTTTCCTTGCCTTTCGAATTTCTCCGCTATCTATGGTTAAAACTTCTCCGCTATCCATAAGTACTTCGCCTCTTACAATAACTGTCTCTATAGCAGCATTCGAGAATAGTACTGCATTATAAACATTTGTTTCTAAAGGCCATCCTCTTACATCGGAAAAGTCCATAACTATGATGTTTGCATCATACCCTTTCGATATTTTACCATGGTTTTCTATTCCTTTAAACTTAGCTCTATTGCCTGTTGCTAATTCTAAGAGCATATATGAGCTTATTCTTGATGGTACACCATAAAGAGTATTTACTGTAAAATAGGTTAATTTGGCTTCTGAAAGAACATCCCATGATGGATTTATATCTGTTCCAAACCCTACCTTAACATTTTTAGCTAGCATATCAACTATGGGCATGGCTCCTGAAAGCAAGATATTATTAGATGTTGGACAATGTGCAACATTTGCCTCGCTTTTAGAAAGATAATTTATCTCTCTTTCCGTAACCCATACTGCATGCGCTACTAGTGTTTTACTTGAGAGAAGACCGTAGTCTCTCAGAACCCCAATAGGCCTTTTACCATATGCTTCCTTAACCTTCCTGACATCATCTAGAGTTTCTGCTGCGTGAACATGTATACCTATGTTCTCTTCCTTAGAAATCAGTGATATTTCATTTAGTTGTTCTCTTGTAAGGTATCTTAAACAACATGGACCCAAATATACATTTATTCTTCCATCGTCAACTCCGTCCCATTTACGATGAAGCTCAAGGTTTTCTTTAAGCGTTTTCTCATACTCGAATCCAGCTGTTTCCAAAATGGCTACCGAAAGGTTAGCTATAAGTCCTGCTTCTTTAGCAGCTTTAGCTACGGAATCCATGTTAAAGTGCATGTCGGCAAAAGCAACTATGCCATTCTTTATGAAAACATACATGGCAAGTTTTGATGCATAATAGGATTCCTCAGGACTCAATGTGGTTTCGTAAGGCCAAGCTACTGCTTCCTCCCATTCACTAAGTGTTAATCCTAAACCCATGAACCTTAGAGGAAAAAGTCCTAAATGACTGTGGTAACTTACGAAGCCTGGTAAAATGATTTTTCCCTTTAAATTAAGCACTAATTCTGAGTACTTGTAGTCGTAAGGTAGCTTATCTGCTTGTCCTACATCAACTATTTTTCCATTCTCTATGTATACATATCCTTCTTTTATTACTGAATCCCTGCTTTCCATAGTAATTATGGTTGGATTGAGCAATAGTATACTGACCAATTTTAAGCCTCGCGGGAAGTGGTGGAGAATAATTTATACGTAGTGGCATAAAAAATTTGGTATTTTAAGCGTGTTTTTCAATCTTATTCTTTATTTTCTACTCTGAAAGAATCTCCTTTATTTTTTCAATTTTCTTCTTATACTTTTCAAGTTCACTTTTTACTTTCTCGTTTTCACTACGTAGCTTATTTACTTCATCTTCTAGGACTCTAACTTTATTTGCTAAATTATTTTTCTCTTCTTCAAGAGCCTTTATTCTATCATTTAAGGTTCCTATTTCTTTCTTGTATTTCTCTATTTCAGGAGGTGAAGCTAATTTAGCTACTGCTTCAGGTACTTCTATTCTTACACCTTCTCTTAGAAATCTTTGATAAGTTTCCTGAATGAGCTTTCCCGCTTTTGTCTTCGCTTGTAAGTGGTTTCTTATTGTTCCCTCACTTCTACCTAGTTCTTCAGCTATTTGCGAAACAGTCATGCCTGCTTTTGATCTAGCTAAAGCAGCTGCTGCAACAGCTAAGCTGTCAACCCATGTTAATCTCTCCTCAGCTTTTCTAATTTCCTCTATAACATCAGGCCTCAGCAGTGTAGCTATGAGTAATGCGGTCTCTAACTTATGAATATCCTGTCTACCTACAGGCCTTAGAGGAATTTCCTCAGACACTTTCCTCACCCTAAAGTATTAATATTTGAGAATAATATTTAACTAAATCTTAATGAGCTAATATTTAGAGGTAAAATCGTTAACATGATAGCTCTTGAAATAACTATTAGTAATATTCAAAAACCCACTTATAGGGAGCATATTTTAGGTATAGTTTTAAGCGGAAAAGGCATGTTTAAACTAGCATTAACATGTAGAGAGGATATTCCAGGTGGAAGAGTTTTCGAGCTTTATCTTCTCGTTGATAAGTATAATGAATTTCTCGTGAAAAAATACTTTGAAGCAGGGGGCGACGTAGGATATGCCAACATTAGTAATGCTGAAAAACTATTGAATATGGTTAAAGAGAAAATTCCCATAGAAAAGTACTATGTGAGCCCATGGAAAATTATACCTGCATTAATAGCCTATGTTGAAGGTAAAGTCTATAGTGAAAAAGAATTCTTGCAGAGAATTAAGTTAAGAGACAATAAATACTCCAAAGGCTGGCATAATTTCTTCAAAAAACATAGAGATATTAGTTTAGAAAAAATAGTTAATAAATTAAATGTTGAACTAATAGTTAAAGTAGTTTGAAATTTGCTAAGCTATTAATTCTTTTTCAAGTTTTGATTTCACTTTCTCAAATATCTCCAAAACCTCATGTTCATAGGGTATTCCATTTCTTGCCCCCTTTCTCTCAACCTTAATACCAGCTGCAACACTTGCAAATAATGCACTATCCCATAAGCTATATCCTTTTAAAAGACTGGCTGTAAGCGCTGCTGCGAAAACATCTCCCGCTCCCGTAGTGTCAACCACTCTCCTAGGCTTGTATGGTGGAACCCTTATTCTTGCTTCACTCAATACAAGATATGACCCTTTAGAACCCATTTTAACAACAATAAGTTTCGGCCCATATTGCAGAAGTTTAGAAGCTGATTCAGGATCTTTTACTTTAGTTAAACACTCTAGTTCTCTTAAATTTAGGTAAAGTATTTTTACGTGTGAAAAAATGGGTTTTAGCTCTTCTATGCTGTAATGGCATACTATGGAACCTGGATCATAACTAAACGTCATACCGTATTTTGAAGCTATTTCAGCAATAGCTTCTGCAAGCTTCTTTCTTATGCTTGCAGCATGAATTACTTTCGCTTTTGAAACATATTTTTCATCTATGTCCTCTTTTGAAACATAGGCATTTGCTCCTCTATGTGCTATCATTCTTCTTACTCCATTTCTAGTGACTATTATGAAGACTTTTCCTGTGGGATGTTCATTATCTATGATAAGGTTTGTTATGTCTACACCTTCCTTTTCAAATTCTTTTTTAATAAATTCTCCAAAACTATCTTTACCTATTCTTCCTATGAAACCGCTCTTCATTCCTAATCTAGCTAAAGCTACAGCGTAATTTGATGCCGAACCCCCCGCTGAAATTATTGAATCATAAGCTTCAATAGCTTCGTCCTCATCAGGAACCCTATCGACATACATTATTATATCTACGTTGGCATTGCCTATAGCTACAACATCTAGTACCATTCCTCATACTCCTCCTTTACTGTTTTGAATTCTTTCATGAAGTAATCTTGAATTACCCAACCATACTTTTCTATTAAGACAAGGAATGCTGCTTGTGGAGGTATTAATCCCTCTTCAGTTATTATCGCATCTATATACTCTGAAGGAGTTACATCGAACGCAGGATTCCTAACTCTAACATTAGGATGCTCTCTAAGATATTCTTCACTTACAACTTCTAATGGGCTTCTCTCTTCTATTTGAACAAGTTCGCCTATTACCGTTGCTGGACTGAACTTATATGTTTCAGCGGCGACAAACATTCTTACTCTAGCTTCCTTAGCTGCCAAGGCAATATTAGAAGTACCTATTTTATTAACTACAGCTCCATTAGCTGCTACAGTATCTGCACCAACAATTACCTTATCCACCTTCTTCATAATGTACCTCACTGCAGAATCCGGTATTAGTGTTACATCTACGCCTTCAGATAAAAGAGCCCTGGCTGTAATGTGCCCTTGAAACCTAGGTCTAGTTTCTGTAGCATAAACCCTAATTTTCTTTCCCTGTTTATGAGCATTAATTATTATGGAAACTGCTGCTGAACTATTACAATGTGTTAAAATAACGTCTCCGTCCTGAATTCTTTTAGAACCTATTATACCTATTTTTTCCGTTGCTACTTTAGAGTACTCTACGAACTCATTAGATAGCTTAACTACAAGTGAAATAGCCTCATCTATTGTTTTCACTTTTGCTCTCTTTAGTCTCGATGTAATATACATTACAGCATTAGGTAGAGATACAGCTGTAGGTCTAGTAGATAGTAGGAGTTTAGCTACTTCATCAATGTATTTTATGAACTCTGTGAGATCTTCTTTCTCGACATATTTTTCAGCAGCAATTTTGAGTGCTTGAGCTGCAGCTCTTGCTATCCTGCCTGCGCCCCTTATTCTCATAGCTTTTATGTCTTCAGCTATCTTCACTACTTCGAAAGGTATAACTAATTTATCCATGACCTCATCTCACCTATTAAAACTTGCAAATCAGGATATTCCGGAGGCCATTTACCATAAATTTCTTTCATCAAAATAGGTAAGGCTTGAGGAGCTATAACGCCATACTCCGTTATTATTGCGTCAACGTATTCTGGAGGTATTACATCTAAAAGCGGTATTTCGACTTTTAGGCCTTTACCTATTTTTGCTTTTGCTTTCTCATTTAATATGGTTTTTTCGGGAGCATGAGGTATTTTAACGAGTTCTCCGAAAATTGTTTCATAACTAAACTTTAGGGTAGAAGATGCTACAAAAACTCTAACCCTTGCTTCATGCGCTACTAAGGCAAGTAATGATGAGCCCACCTTACTTATGACTGCTCCATTAGCAGCTACCGCTTCTGCGCCTAAAAATGATTTTGTAGCGTCCTTCATGAAGAATCTTATGGCAGAATCTACAATAAGTATTGTTGGTATATTCATTTTCGAAAGTTCTGAAGCAACAATCTTACCATCATCGCCAGGCCTTGACTCAGCAACATATACTTCAAATCTCTTTCCCTGCTTCAAAGCTTTCTCAAAAATCTTCATTATGGTTTTACTGTAAGTAGCAGTTATTATAATGTCCCCATCAACTATTCTATTAGCACCTATTGTGGCTATTTTCTCTATGTCACTTCGTGACTTAGCAATAAGGTAGTTTATTCTGCGAAGAAGTATTTCAACCATTTCCTCATGTTTCATGCGTTCCTTAAGACCTTGTTTAAGATTTAAAAGTATTTCTCTAAAGGAATTAATGAGCATAGCGGATGTAGGTCTTGAAGCTACTATTTCACGCATAGCATACATTACATTATTTACTAATTCATTCATCGATGAACTTAGTTTAATTATTTTAGCTAATGTTTCAAGAGCTGCTTCAGCCACACCTGACGAGCTTCTAATGCTCCATTCCTTAATGTTTTTAACAACACTAGAAACTAATAGTACTATATCTTTTTTAGCCATAACCTACTATTGCACCTCAAATTAGTAATGATGGGAAGAAATGTTTCCTCCCTTTCTTTAGCTTAATTTCATCCCATTCGTAGAGTATTTTAACTGCTTCATTAGCTACACGTATGGCATCTTCGACTCCGACCTCCGGTAAAAGTTCATCAGTAACTCTGTTTGCTATAGCAGCACATACTGAACCCGCCCTAGCTCCGTAAATATTAGCTAACGTGAAAATTGTTGAAGCTTCCATTTCGAAATTAATAACTCCTATTTTTTGAAGATCAGGGATTATGTTCTTCATCCAGCTCGGCACGTAGCCTTTAAAACCTGGTCTACCTTGCCCCGTGTAAAAGGAGTCCGTAGATGCCGTAATTCCAACATGGTATTTTACGTTAAGGTTTTCTGCTGCCTCAATAAGAGCTAAGACAACTTCATAACTTGCTATAGCAGGGTATTCTGGAAACACATACTGTTTGGTTACGCCATCAAACCTTATAGCGCCTAATGAAATAACTAAGTCTCCAACATTAACTTCTTTCTGAATAGCGCCCGTTGTGCCAACTCTAATGAATGTGTGAGCGCCAACTCTTAAAAGCTCTTCAATGGCTATTGCAGTTGCTGGACCTCCTATTCCTGTACTTGTAGCTGAAATGGGCACGCCTTTATACTTGCCCGTGTAAGTTACATATTCTCTATGTTCAGCTACCTTCCTAAAACTATCCCAGAAACTCGCTATCTTAGGTACCCTTTTAGGATCTCCTGGAAGAAGAACGTATGGAGCAACATCTCCAAGTTTACATGCTATATGATATTGCTTACCTTCACTTGTCTGAGGGATAGATGCGGAGACCTTATTTTTCAAGGAACACCACCTACTTTAGAAACTTTTTGCACATAAGAAACATTATTTTGCAAGTTTTGTTATTAATTAAATACTGTGGGCTTACTAATAAAGGTAACATTGAGTTGTGATGAACCTTTCCCTCACTGAGTTTCCGTGACGAAAACGGTCGCCGCTGATAAAGTTTAGGGTTAAGATAGGAAATGAAGATGAAAATAATACATGGTGCAAAACTACTCCCTAAAATTAGAGAGAGATTGGCTAAATTAATTATGAGAAACAATGAGTTAGCGAGAGGAGAAAAACTCTACTTGAAACCTGTTCATATAGTTATAGTTAAAAAAGGAAGCACTGTCAAAAAATATGTTTATATCAGTAGGTACTGGTGGAGGATCAAGTATAAGGGGAAGAAAAACAAGGTATCTCAAATAAAGTGGAAGTATTTAGGTAAAAACATATCTCAAGCAAACTTTAATATAAAGTTCAAAGTGGAAAACAACGACATAATAATTGATGAAGAAAATTTGGAAAAACTTAAAGAGCTCTTAAACAGCGAACTTAAAAAATACATTATAGTGAAGGAAGATTAAAAACTATTTCAATACACTGGGCCTCTTCACTGTAGCACGAGCCCTAAACAATATCTCCTCCGCCTTCTCGAGAAAATCAGGTGGCAATTTTTTAAATACAGGTTTGGGTCTTCTTATTTTATGCCCTGGCTTTACAAATAATTCCCTCATTAAACTCCATTTTTCACGTGTAACATCAGTTTCCATGCCGAGCATTTTCCATATTTTTTGCGCATACTTAGGAATAAATGGGGCTAGCATTAGTGCTAAAAACCCTACAGCATTCGCTGAAAGCCATAGGGTCGTTTTTGCATTCTCTAAAGTTTCTGCCTTTTTAACTTTATCCCAAGGAGCTTTTCTGTTTAAATATTGATTACCTGATCTAGCTAACTCAATGATATGGTGGAGAGCTTGTTTAAGTCTAACTTCTTCAAAGAATTTACTTACGATATCTGGTGTTTGAAGAATTTTTTCTTTAAATTCATAATCAACTTGGCTTAAAATCCCTGGCTTAGGAACTTTTTGATCAAAATATTTACTTATAAAGCTTAGTGTCCTATGTATGAAGTTTCCTATATCATCATTTAAATCACTATTTACTATCCTATAGAATTCCTTCCATGTGAAATTGGTGTCCTTTACTTCAGGTCTCATAGAGATTAACGCGAATCTCCAATAGTCAGCATCTAGCATTTCTAGAGCTTCATCGATCCATACTCCTATTCCTCGACTCTTACTGAACTTCTCTCCTTCAAACGTTAAGTACTCTGTAGCGGCTATTTGCCAAGGGAGAACTAATTTTTCTCCGGAAGCAAGTATTAATGCAGGCAATATTATTGTATGGAAGGGAATATTGTCTTTCCCTATGAAATACACTGTCTTTGTTTTACTGTCTTTCCAATATTTTTCCCAGAACTTCTCGTCTCCCTTTTTTACGCCATACTCTATTGTAGCTGAAATATATCCTAAAAGAGCATCAAACCACACATAAACAGTTTTATTCTCAGCATCAGGGAAGGGTGCGGGTATTCCCCATTTATTATCTCTAGTTATGGCTCTAGGTTTTAATCCCTCCTTAATCCAGTTTAGAGAAAACTTCTTTGCATTATCTGGGAAGTTTTCATGTTCTCTTATGAATTTATTAAGAGCATCCGTTAGTTTAGGTAAGTCGAAGTACCAGTGCTTAGTTAATTTAAATATTGGTTTTGAACCACAAAACACGCATTTAGGGTTTATTAATTGCCAAGGTTCTAGTAGTCTCCCACATTTATCACATTGGTCACCACGTGCTCTTTCATAGCCACAATAGGGACATGTTCCTTCAATAAATCTATCCGGTAAAAACATTTTATCTTTAAGACAATAAGGCATTCGTATTTCTTGAGTAAAAATGTAACCATTATTATAAACTTTAAGTAGAAATTCTCTAACAAACTTAATATGAATAGGATTCTCTGTTCTCGTATAGTTATCAAAGCTTATTTCAAAAGCTTCAAATAGTTTAGACACATACTCATGAACCTGGTCCGTTAACTTCTTTGGTTCTACATTTCTCTTTTTAGCCTCAACCTCTATAGGTGTTCCATGCTCATCACTTCCACTAACAAAAATTACGTCTTCACCTTTCATTCTAAGATATCTTGCAAAAACATCTGCTGAAAGAACGGAGCCTATGAGCGTTCCTAAGTGAGGTACAGAGTTAACATAGGGCCATGCTGAACATACAACCCATCTACCCATGCTCATTAACCCCCTATTCCTTTAACTTTAAAATTTTAACGTTAAATAAGGTTTACCGAAATTGCAATATACGAGCCCTAACATAGTTGGTTGCGAGAGCATTCCTTCAAACAGGTAAGAGGTGGTTTCCTCTATGGTTAAGAGGAGAAAAAGCATTTGGGATTTATTTGATGAGTTCTTTGAAGACATTTTTGAGAACATAGATAGGGAATTTAGAGATTGGATGAAAAGGTTTGAACATATAGAAGAGGAAATGGCTAGAGCTACTCGTGAGGGAAGAATTATAGGACCTTATGTTTACGGTTTCAGCATAACTATAGGTCCCGATGGAAGACCAGTAATTAAGGAATTTGGTAACATACGTAGGGAGGCAGGTAGACCTAAAATTGCTGAAGAAAGAGAGCCTCTCGTAGATGTTTTGGAAGACGAAAACACGGTAACTGTTGTAGCTGAAGTACCAGGAGTTAATAAGGAGGATATCGATATAAGGATTAAGGACAACACATTAGTAATATCAGCTCAAAGTGGAGATAGAAAATACTATAAGGAAATACAGCTTCCCGCCAAGGTAAAGCCTGAAACAGCCAAGGCTACATATAAGAATGGTGTTTTAGAGGTCAGACTAGAGAAGGAGAAGAGAGAAAAGAAGGAAGAAGGAATTAAGATTAAAGTAGAGTAGCGTTTAGAGAAATAATGTAAAAACATTGGTATTCAATTAAGACTACAGAAGATGCATTATGAAACCAAAAATAGTCTTTATTGACTATTCAAAATACCCATTTCTCACATCTCCGCAAAAATATTTTGAGGAAAAATATGGTTACTCCCTAAGTTTATCAGAAATTTTTGAAATACACTTAACATCGCTTGTAGAGAAACGAGTAATTGAAAGAATAATTGGTGCAGTAAGGGGAAAAATATCAGAGCCAAAAGGACTTACTGATGATGAGGAAATAGTGTCTTTTTATCTTTCACTCATAGTTTTAGGGGGAATAAACGATAAATGGCTTACATCACGTTATAGTGTCTTTGAAGCTAAAAGAATAAAGAAACATTTAGATAAAGAAAAGCCGGAGATTTTAGAAGCCATAGGTAAAATTTTAGGTTTAAACATACAATACTTAGGATCTAACAAAGCCTATAAAGTACTTCATGATATTAGAAAGGGGAGAGCAATTTACACTTACCTCCCATTTAAAGTAACAGTATATGATTACTTAAAATCCTTAAGATTACATACTGATCTCTCATGGAAGCTTTCAAACCAAATAGTAAGTGAAGGCTACATATACCTCACTCATCAACGGGTAAGTAGATTTTTGGAAGAAATAATATCACAAAAAATAGCTGAAATGGTTAAGCCCATTGAAATCGATGTGTTACCTGAGAAAATTAAAAAACTTGTAAAAGCAGTCTCCAAAGAGTACTACATCGTTAGAAAGGAACATGTAAAGGAAGCACTAAAATTTAGTTTACGAGAGAAATTTGAAGAACTAAAATCTCTGGAGATAATTGAGCCGGAAGCATTTCCTCCATGTATTAAAACATTATATGATGAAGCAATAGAGGGAAAACATCTATCACACCATGCAAGATTTGCGTTAGCATCGTTTCTTCTTAACATAGGTTTAAATGTTGACTCGGTAGTTAACGTCTTTAGAAAACTGCCTGACTTTAACGAAACAATTGCAAGATACCAAGTTGAACACCTAGCTGGCCTTAGAGGGTCAAGAAAGAGATATAAACCTTATAACTGCGACACTATGAGAACATTAGGCCTTTGTGTTTCTGAATGCAGAGTGAAAAATCCCTTAGTATACTATTATAGAGAAGTTTTAAGAAGAATGTCAAAGAGAAGTTAAATTTCAAAAACTATTTTTTCATATCCGCTTATTTTATCGCCTTTCCTTGTCCAAATGTAAAGTATATTTGGTTTCACTAGGTCGAAATCCCCTGAAACATATACCTCCTTTACTTTTGCTTTTTCGGGAAAGAACCAGTATATTTCATAATCGTACTCTGCTACTTCTTCTTCATAAAAGTCTTCAAAAACGTTTTCTCCTCTCCTTAAATTACCTTTGAAACGTATAAAGTAGAGTACATATGGATGATCTCTATAACCAGCAAAGTCTATATTGACCATGAGAACTCTAGGTTTAACTCTTACACTGTTCACGAATATTTTTTCTCTTGAAAGAAAATTCTCCATAGCGTTATGAAGCCTACTTATTTCGACATAGTATTCTTCAGGCTTATGTATTAAGTGATAATAGTATTCGTCCTCATCATAATAAATAAACCTTAGTATTTGATTAAACATTCCTTTACGTTCAACTATAAAGTAGGATTCTCCATGAATAGGTATGAGGTTCAACAGCATCATCCTCTACATTGAAAAGGAGAAGAAGAGTATACGGGGGGCCATGACGCCTAGGGGTGGAGTCTCCCGTGTTCACCCCTACCCGCGACACGGGTTGAGGTTACACGGGCCGTGGATTCCATTATTATTTACTAAAGTATTACTTTTTTATTTGTTTCTCTTGTGTCTCCATGGGTTCGGGCCTTATTTTAACCCATAATGGCCGTGGGTCTCCGATTACTCGAATAAGGACCTCTCCTGTTCTTAACCATGTCATTCTCTCTTTTTCTGCCTCATTTAGTTTCATAAACTTACTTACGCTTTCAATATAATCTTTGCTATTTGACCCGAAAACGGCGATTGTTCCAGCATTATCTAGGATTTCCTTTGGAAAATCAGTTATATCTTGGGAAGCTAAAGCTACTGCGAGTCCGTAGCCTCGTCCCTCCTTTACCAGGGACTTAATAATTTTTGTCCCAGAACGTGTATCCATAAAGCGCCATGCTTCATCAAGTATTACTAAGCAACGTATAGTATTTGTTGGCGTTAGCGTTAAAATATAGTTAGCTAAGATCTGAAGTAATGCTAGAGTGTATAATTTACGGTACTCCTCAGGCAGCCTATGTAAAAGAAATATTAGAGGCTTCTTAAAGTTAAGAGTATATACGTTACCGTTGAAGAATATCTTTGATCTTAAAGACTCAAGCTTTGTTAGTAAACTAAACTCAACATCCTTATCACCATAATTCTTAGAGACTTCGGCAACTGTTGATATTAAGTATTTGAAGCTGGGATTATTTGTTGATTCATACGTTTTTATAAGTGACATGTATAGTAGATATTCCTCCTTGGAAGTTAATGATGATGCGCTTTTAATAAGCTCAATTATTTGCTTCGCTCTTATTCTAGGGCTTGTAAACCATGTGTATAATATGTTAACATTGTTTCTTTCAGGATCTATTATTTCAAAAGCACCTGTAGACTTTAAACCGATAAATTCCCCCCTCAAGTCGAAAATCCATACTGGAATTTCATATTCCTCAATAGCCCTTTTCGCTATTGTGTAAAGGAATGTTGTCTTACCCCTACCTGTAGGCCCTACTATCACTATATGTTTAGTTAAGTACTTTTCGAAATCATAAAAGACCGGTGTACCATAGTCTATGTCTTCACCCAAATAAATACCCTTACCGGAAATCTTAGGTCTTTTAACATATCCTATGGGCATCATGAAGCCTATGTCAGACTCCAACATAATCTTATGTTTAGTTTCTTTAAGAACGCCTAAACTTATTGCTTCTAAAACTTCATCTTCAGTTGCTTTTCTAACTTCAAAACCCATTGAGGCTTTAAATGACGTTATCACTGTACGTGCTCTTTCCTGAATAGCCTTCATTAACCCCTTTTCCGACGAAGCATGTGCTTTAACTATTATGTAGTACTTTATACTAATGGGTTTTTCACCCTTAACTATCCTATCATATATTTTTTCTAATCTTCTAAGTTTCTTTAAAATCTGAGGATTTGCGGGATCTGTTGTAACCATTATCTTATAATTTATAAGTTGTCTTTCTAAGTTCTTCACATATGATGTTGCATTTGCTTTTTTCTTCAGTAAAACTATTGAAACATCATTTTCGGTTGCTGTAATAAATCCTGTAAAGGATTTAATTTGTTGTATAAGGAAATCCGAAGCCACATCTTTGTAACTATAAGGAACATCATCAACCACATATACTGCTAAGCCACTTATGATTTTATCCTTTTTCACAACTAAGATGTTACCTTTAACCACAATATTTGCTTCACTAAACTCTAGTTTACGAGGCATTATTTTTGATGAAAGCTTTGGAAAAATCAGTGGTATGTTATAAGCGAAGATGAACAATAAGAACAAGATTATGTAATGTTCTAATGCAACAAAATCCCTCAAGAAAACATAAGCTAAAACAAACGCTCCAATAACAATTATGAGCACTGGTATTTTTTCATTATACTCCATAGCTTACACCTATTTTAAAATGCCCCTGTAATATATGATGAGTGTAATCGTAGGGATTATGATAAGCATTACTAGTAAAATAGTTAGCATGATATTCAAGTTGGCACTATTCTTTACGATAATGTAAGTTACGTAAAGTACGTTAATTAAGTATAGTATTAGCATTGTTTTAAAATTAAAAGGATTCACCATTAACCACCTTACACTCTATCTCTTATCGGTAAACGTAATTTTCTACCTCCAAGAGTATATGCGAAAGAGTAAGTTATCGAAACAAGAATCGTTAAATAAGTTACAGGTAATATTATCCATTGAAAGAACACTTTACCTATGGCTTCACCTAAATTTTGAACATTAATATTAGAGTTTAAAGAGTTATCTATACCGCTAAAATACCCTTTATCTACGAGTTGAATACTTTCTTTACCAACTACAACATAGGATACCTCTATAACCGTAGATCCTTTAGGTAAGTGGAAGCTTATGGTTGAAACATTTACATTGTTCCAAGTATAGCTTCTACTGGTAAATTTAATTTCATCATTGTTCACCTTCAACTTTGTTAATTTCGCAGCTTTAGGGATGTAGGCGATTACTGCTTCTTGTGGTTCATTCAAAACTATATTAAGAACGTACGTGTTTCCTTGTTCATAGACTTCAGCATTATTTACTTCATTCTGTAATATTAAAAGAACTGTATGGCCAAAATAAATAACATTATTTAGTGTAAAGTCATGTATGTAGTCTGCGTCGGGATCCAAATAGGGATTGTAGAGAAATTCGTTCATAGATATGTTCATAGAGCTTATGCTAATACCTAAGTAGCTGAGCTTAACGTAAAATCCGTTTACTTTTGCAGGTAATCCTCCAAAGGGTCTTCCAGCATTATAAAAGCCATTTTCGTCAGTATAGTATATAGCTATAGGATCTATGCTACTTTCTTTAAGAAACCATTCCGTTTTAATATACGGTATAGGCTTCCCCATAATATCTTTAACTAATCCCTTAGCAAAAAATACTCCAAGATCCTCCCTAGGCTTAAGTGAACTACTTATACTCGTATTTGAAAGGGGATTATCTCCGCCTACACTCATAACATTTACAAATGTTGGAAGAAGCGGGAGAGCTATTGTGAAAACTATAGACATAGCTATTAATGATGCCCCTGCGCTTCTAGCTAATCTAAATGGTACTGCATAAAGTAGTATTCCGAAGGCAAGTATTTTTGCAAAATACCCTTTAAACACTAATCCTAAAACAAAGAAAAACTCCATAACTATAAGCGTATATGTAGCTATACTAGTTATTGGTCCTAAGAAAGATGCAACTAAAGCTCTTCCTCCAGCTTGAGATATAGCTAAAGAAATACTTATTAGCAGTGAAATAAATGAACCTAAAATAGCTATTCTTTCAATAAGCCAGTTAAAGTAAAGGTTCCAACTAACTCCCAAAATACCTCCAAAATAGGATGTAGCTTCAATTATCGATGTAAACAATAAAACTAAAATCGTTACTGCAAACGAATCGTAAATTAAAGTCGGCGCCCATTTCTTAATGCTCCAAACAGGTATAGGTAACAAGTATATAAGTACACCTAGGTAGTAAGTTAGTATAGCTAATGAATAGGCGATTATTAGAAACTCGTCCATTACTTAACCCTTATAGTACCACTCATTATATTGACTAAGTTGATGAGGCTATGTACTTTATTAAAGCAAAAATGCTTGTTCCTACAGCTAGCCAGAATGCACCTAAAATAGCATCTTCAACTATGTCCTGTCCAAACCTTTTTACTCTATATATTGGAATAGGTGAGCCCTTTAGAAGCCACCCAATGGCCCATGAAAGCATGAAGAGAGCCCATGCTGCAATAACTACTCTGTTAGTTAAATCATTGATTAGCGCTTCTATATCCACAACTATCCCCCCTAAGAATATATTGCTTTTTAAAAGGCTTTTTTGGGCTTTTAAAAAGCAATTATTTAAGATGATTCTCAAAATACTTTTATAGTTGCTACTACGGTAATACTTTTGGGTGATAATTCTTTTGAGTGTATTATGTCTTAACGATACAGTTGTTGTGACTTTTAAAGTAAGACGTGAACTTCTCGATAGACTTGATGAATTAGTAAAGAATGGATACTTTTCCAGTAGAAGTGAAGCAATAAGAACAGCAATAATAATGTTAATAAATAGTTATAGTAAAGGAGAAGGAAATGGGGAAAAACTTAGTAAAAGAAATTTAAAGGAGATTTTTGGTCCTAGACTTACTGTTTTAGGCTAATAATTTTCCCTCTAAAGGCAATTTTAATCCTACTTAAGCTTGGTCTCTCCAATTTTGCGTTACACTTCGGACACACTCCACTATACCAGTTCATAATTTCGCTAGGTGTAGGTAAACCATAGTAATCTTGACCTACACGTTCAAACCTATATAATTCAAAACCACAGTTTTTACAGACATATATTACAGGCATTCTTAATACACACCTACATGGGTAATACCGACGTCAAGCAAAAATATGTAGAAAAAAGTATTTACCATCTACTCCTAAGTAATACCCAACAATTTCTTTAAATAATTATTTAAAAATATCAAGAAATTATAGTCATAATTTTTAATCAAATATTTAAGTAATACCGACGGTTAAAAATATATAATTGTTTTATTTGCTTAACTAGTGCATCGTATATGTAAAACGCTAAACAGTAATGTAATTTAACTATGTCTTATATATTACATATCATTAGTGATCAAAATGGCTTATATTTCTAAGAAGGCGAAAATAGGGGAGAAAGTTGCCGTTGAAGGAAACGTTATAGTGCTAGGACGCTCCATTATTAAGGACAACACTATATTAGGCCTTGGAGTTATAGTGGGCTATCCTACTAAAGCTAAAATACTTAAAGTAATGAGTAATAAAGGGAATATAAGTTTTAAGACCTATGATGAAATAAGTTCTGGAGCAACAATAGGAGCAAACTGCATTATCAGGTCGAACAGCATATTATATGAAAACACTTTCATAGACAACAATGTTGAAACAGGACACAATGTCTTAATAAGAGAAAATACAAGGATTGGTGAAAACACTAAAATAGGGACTGGAACAATAATTGACGGCCACGTTTTAATAGGTAGAAATGTCAGTATTCAATCATCAGTTTATATTCCTCCTGAAACAATAGTTGGAAACAACGTATTCATTGGGCCTCGGGTTATAATAACTAACGATAAGTATCCGCCAAGTAGACGTTTAGTAGGCGTTAAAATATGTGATGGAGCAGTAATAGGGGCAAATGCGACATTAATTGCAGGAATAGAAGTAGGTGAAAAAGCAGTAGTAGCTGCAGGAGCCGTAGTTGCAAAAAACGTACCACCTCATACAGTAGTTGCTGGTGTACCAGCAAAAATTATAGGTACCTACGAAGACTATGTGAAAAAGAGAGAAAAGTATGAAAAAGAGTAAGAAACCATGCTGAAAAAGCATTGGCCAAAAATAGCTAAAGTATTTTGGTGTCCGAACTGCAATATTCCACTCATCAGTAGTAAATGCTACAAATGTGGAGGTGAAGGTATAGAAGTTAAACTTAGAGAACCAGCAGATGCAAGAATAGCCTTCCCAAGAGATATAGAAACAGTAAAGGAAGCGTTTAAAGAAAAATTTGGTACAGAGAAAGGTTTTGAAAAGATAGCTAATTCCTCAAAAATAATTTTACTAAATAAAACAACCCACATAGATGATGCTAAAGAAATGGTAATTAATGGCAATAACGTTGGAATTCTACTGTTTAATCCCTTCACTTCAAAGTGGGGGTTTAGACCATCATATTATGGCTCTCTCAAAATATTGGAAGAAAACGAAGTGGAAACAGTAGCTGTTAGAGGCAATATTAAAGAGAACGAAGTATTGCCCTTCAGAAAACAAAGCATAAATGAGAACCAGTATGTTATCATAACAAATCTTAATGGAGAACCATTAGGTTTAGGTGCTGTACTCCGAAACGGAAAAATTCGGGTAATTAAGAAGTATAGACAGAAGTTTATTTATGAAACATCAGAAAAATCAGCAACAATAAATGAGGTAATTAAGGGAAACATTGATAAATTAGAGAGACAAGTTGAAGAAGCAAAAACCTTTCTTAAAAAAATGAATTCAAAAGCAAGGACGCCTGTTGTTGTCTCGTTCTCAGGGGGTAAAGATAGTTTAGTATCACTTCACTTAGCACTAAATAGCGTTAGCGAAATAACGTTGCTTTTCAATAATACAGGTATAGAGCTTCCAGAAACTTTAGAGACGGTTTTAAAAGTTTCTGAAGAATACGGATTAAAGCTTGAAATAGCTGATGCGAAAAACGCTTTTTGGGAATCTGTGAATGTTTTTGGACCGCCAGCAAGAGACTATAGATGGTGCTGTAAAGTTGCAAAACTTGTTCCTTTAGCTAAGAAAATGCTTAAAAAATGGCCCTCTGGCGCGTTAAACATTGTTGGTCAAAGAGCATACGAGTCCCTCGAAAGAGCTAAGAGTACTAGAATTTGGCGTAACAAATGGGTTCCCATGGTAATAAGTGTCTCACCTATACAGTATTGGAGCCAGCTTTCAATATGGCTTTACATATTTAAAGAGAAACTTACCAAACATGTTAACCCATTATACTTTAAAGGTTTTGAAAGAATAGGATGCTTCATGTGCCCCGCCAGTAGATTAGCTGAATTTGAAGAGGTTAAGAAAGCCCATCCTAACTTATGGAACAAATGGGAGAATTTCCTTTATAAATGGGCTCAAAGAATAAATGCACCTAAGGAATGGGTAACGCTGGGCTTATGGAGATGGCTTGGACCTGCAGCACCTAAGAAAGTTCTCTCAAGAAAAACCCAGTTTAATGCTTACGATTGGATTAGCACTTATGAAAAATGGGTAGATACAAAGATATATTCATTTGAAAAAGAAGAAAAAGAAGACTCCATCATCGCTAAGGTAAAGTTAAGCAAGAAAATAGACTTAGATAGAGTCTTAAGAATCCTCACTATTTTGGGAAAAATAGCTAAAAAACATGCTGATGAGGTAATAGTATATAGCGGTGAAACTAAAACCCACTACATTCTTAGAAGAAGTGGTGAAATACTTGTTAAAACACAAGCTGGCAAGAGATGGGTTGAGGAGTTTTTAGATGCAGTAAAGCTTGCCTATAGAGCACATTACTGTGTAGAATGTGGTTCTTGCGAAGCCCTTTGTCCCTCTGGAGCGATCAAAGTAATTAATGCGAAACCAATAGTCCAAGAGCTGCTATGCCTTAAATGTAAGGCATGTAATGATGTGTGCCCTATAGCTGATGTTATGGTGGAGAAGTTGGTTTCAGCTATAATCTTTAATAGATACGATGCATGGAGAAGAAAGACTAAAAGAAGTAGAGAATACACTGCAAAATTACTTGCAGAATTAATGTTCAAAACAAAGTTTTTCTCTAAACACTTAGCTCTTCCAGAATCTCCTTGTTCTAATAAATAATGTTTCAGCTTCTATGAGCGCTTTATAGAATTCGCTTTCATTTTCGAAAAACTTTCCAACTATTCTTGCCGCAGTTTTGTATCCCACACCAAATGTTGATAGAGCAATTATGGCTGGCTTACCAAACCTCAACACAAGATCAGCCTTTAACTTTTCCTCTCTTAACATAGCTTTCTCAGCAAGACTAAGTTTAAGATTTCTTAGCATCTTACGCACAATAACTTCTATATCCCTTGATCCTATAGATGTTGTTGTTAAAAAACCTGACCCGCAAATATTACACTTAGGATAGTTCGGAAGATCGGCGATCCTAACATTGTCCATAACATTACCGCACATCAAACATATAAGCCTAACCCGCTTTTCTACAGCCCTACGCTTAAATAACTCTATTATTTCCATTAAGGGAGTGAGTTTTACTGAAACATCATAGTAAGAATAAGCTGTTAATGCTTGCATAGTTAACGGTGAATAGTTCTCTAAGTAAACAAATTTCACTTTAACCTTGCCTTTTCTAATTGAGTCAATGAATTTGAAAATAGCATTTAAATCTATTTTATCAACAGCTATTTCATTAAATGCCTCATAACCTATAGGTGTATCAACATAGTATGCTAAAATGTTTGAAACTTTTTTTACACTAACATCTTTCCTTATAGCTCCAAACCTTTTTGCCACATTATACAAGCGCCATTTAAATACATTACTTCTCTTAATATTTTCTCTTAGTAAGTACTTTAAATCCTCAACATTAACACTAACTAGGTCGTTAATTACTTCCTCAAAATGCACTATTGAGTTGCTCATCAGAATTACCCTATATGGGTCGCTTTTGCTTACAACATTTACTCCTCGCTTTCTTAGAAAGTATGTAAGTAGCATCATTAAGCCAAAATTTCCTTTACTACCTAGGTGCGAATTTACAATAATATTTTTGCCTCCAATAATTTCAACTATAACCTCTTTATCCGTAGGAATCCACCCCGTTTTAGAATAATGTTCCTTAATTTGCTTTCCAATGGAATTTAGAAGAGATTGTGAAGTTGGATATTTTTTAAGGATTGCAAGTCCCTTCTCTATTATTCTACGCTTTAAAGCACCTACTTCCCTGGAAACTTTATAATCAACAGGTATAAGTTCACCCTCCCATTTAGGAAGGGCGCCCCAAGAATCTTCAGCAGGCTTAACATAAACGTACTTTTCATCATAATCTAACGTCTCCCAAACCTTTCCTGAAAGTAAAAATTTAGCTCCTACATTAAGTGATGAAACCACAAAGTCTTCGTCAAGCTGTCCTATTATAGTATTATCTATAATATTTTTAACTAGAAAATGTCTCGCATCAGGTATCATCGAAACATCATAATAGTAAATCTTAGTTCTCTTAGTTTTTCTCAGCATTTTTCCATCGAAAGAAATAACACCTATTGTTGAAGCAAAACTTAACGTTTCAATAAGGGTAGCATAGCTTAACTTTCTATAGTAAAAAGACCTCCTCAATAACTTAAAGACTTCGTCTACGGAGACTTCTCCGTATTCAAGAAGTAACCCGGCAGTTTCATAAACTATAATGTCAAGTGGATTTTCATAAATGCTTTCACTTTCTAAATTCTTATCAATAACTCTTCTTGCCAGTACAAGAGATTCTAATGCATCATCTACGTTAGCTAAGGCTATAACATACCCTTTTGACTTCTCAGTTTCTCTATGGCCAGATCTACCTACTCTTTGTAAAAGCTTTATTGCCTGTCTTGGAGAACCGTATTGAATAACTAGATCTACTTCACCTACATCTATACCTAATTCTAAAGATGATGTTGCTACCACGTACCTTATAATGCCCCGTTTAAATTCTGATTCAAGAGTTAATCTAACATTTCTTGACAAGCTACCATGGTGCACTCCTACACTAATATTAAATATTCTCTTTAATCTTGAGGATAAGAGCTCAGCTAAATCTCTCGTGTTAGTGAAAACTATACCTGATTTAGATTTTTCAAGGATCTCAACTATCCTTCTCAATCTAGCCATGGTGCTAGGCGAGATACCTTCACGTAAAGCAATTATTTCATCTTCACTTGTAGGCTGAGGAACTTCAACAATAATCTCATATGGCTTCTGATAATATACTTCAACAACTTCAACATATCTAGGTCCCCCTAAAAACCTTTTAGCTGCTTCAACATTTCCTATAACCGCCGAAAGCCCTATTCTTTGAAATTCCCTTCCGCAGAGCCTAACAAGTCTTTCCAAAGCTACTGAAAGTATTACACCCCTCTTACTACTCATTAGCTCGTTTACTTCGTCAACAATAACCCACTTAATATTTTTAAGAACCTTTCTCATAATAGCGTGAACTAGAAGGTAATGAAGGGTTTCAGGAGTTGTTATTAGCATATGTGGTGGATTTTCTGCTATCTTTCTTCTAAAATAGTAAGTTGTATCGCCATGTCTTACAGCTATATTTAAACCTATATCTTTAGCTATTTTCCCCATTCTTACTAAAATATCTCTATTTAAAGCTCTAAGAGGTGTTATGTAAAGTGCTTGAATTCCACTTGTAAAATTCTTTTCAACAATTTTCGAGTATATGGGGAATAATGCTGCCTCGGTTTTTCCCGCCCCTGTTGGGGCTACGATTAACGTATTATAACCTTTAAGTATGAGTGGTATAGCTTTACTCTGAACTTTTGTAGGCTCTAAATACCCATATTTTTGAATAACACTTTTGAGTTTAGGGTTCAGCATGTTAAATACGTTCTTCTCATTTAAAGCGTACTTGTTTTTACTGCCAAGCATTATTTCACTTAACCTAAGTGTAAGTATTCCGGTTAAGCTTAAAAATTAAATATAACTTTTAAATTTAATCTAGGACATGGTAGAGTATGCGTATTAATAAAGTTATCTTAGTAGTAAACTTTGTTTTCATTGTAGCATTATTCTTATTGCTAGCTTTAATAAGTAATGTTGGTTCTTTAATTATAGTACCAATTCTTTATACGGTGCTAATAATATTCCAACTAATTACAGCTACACTTTTAGAATCTCCAATGCTGGCTTTTATAAACACCTTAGCGTTAACGTTTGGAATGAACATTTTAAAGAGGTATGTACTCCTCATAGCGTTTTTAATGAGAAACGCATTACTCTATTATTTAGTTTTCTCAATAGACTCCTTCATAAGAAACCCTATAACCTATCTAACTATATTTGCAACTTACATAACATTATATTATTCATGGACCTTCATAGTTAAGAAGGGAGATTCCCTCATAGAAAGTATCAAGAGAAGAAGTTTTAACATTGAAATAAAGCCTAAGAACGTACTTATAATAATGCTTCTTTCACTACTATTAATAATTTTAAGACCACTAACTTTACTTGACGAAATAATATATTTAACAGGAGTCTTAATTTCCTCATTATTCATACGTGAGCTAAGTCAAATAGCTATTTTATCACCTCTTCTCTCATGGATACTAATACCTTATACAATACATATCCCGCCAAGGGAGGTCTCGAGAGGAAAGAAGTTAGAAATCGTAAGGGAGGGTATTGTCTTAGGAAAACTTATAGCATCATTAACTTATGGTAAACCTGTTAATGAATGGTTAAAGGACAGAGTATCAGCAACAAAATCGCCTTCATGGTATTGGCGAATAGAAGATGAAAAGTACGTTTTTAACCCATATGTGCAGGTTAATTACCATGTATTAATTGCGGGAACTAGCGGCACAGGCAAGTCTAGCTTAGCTAAAAAGCTAGTGAAAGAACTTTACCTTACATGGGGCATTCCTTCATTAATACTTGATCCTCATAATGAGTACGTGAATTTAATCAAACAACTAAATGGCGTAATTGTGGATGCTTCTAAAATATCAATTAATCCTCTAGAGCTTGATGGAGCATCACCGAGAGAGAGAACGGTTCAAGTAGCTGATACATTACAAAGAGTTTTTAAGCTAGGAAACCTTCAAAGAACTGTTCTTGAAGACTTAATTGAAGAAGCTTACGCGGAAAAGGGAATACTAATAGACGATGAAGAATCTTGGAATAATACTCCTCCGACCTTCCAAACATTACTTAGGGTTGTCGAGAAAAGAATAGAATATGCGAGAACTTCAGCTGAAAGAGCTAGATATGAAAGTTTAAAACCATATTTAAGAACTCTCTCCATCACCATATTTAGAAATACTACAATAGAGTTTCAAAAACTCCTTGAAAAACCAAGTGTAATAGCTATGGCTAATTTGCCAGGAGAATACGTTAAATCTATTCTTGCTGAAACTGTTCTTAGAAAAATAGCTCATAAAATGTACGCTGCTGGTGAGAAGCAAAGACTTCTAAACTATATAGTAATAGATGAGGCGCATAGATTATGCAGGAGAGGAGTTGAACCATCGCTTGTAGCAAAGCTAATGATGGAAAGTAGAAAATATGGTATAGGCTTCATAATTATAACTCAGCAACCATTAGACATTGACGAATCCATAGTTGCAAATGCAGCTACCAAAATATCTTTCAAACTCGCAGAACCGGAGAATTTAGATTATATAGCTAAAACGTTTGCAGGATTCGTTACTGATAATAGATATGATATGGTGAGAAAGGCATTATACTATTTACCAATGTTTCATGCCATAATTAAAGATAGTGTAGTGAACGATCCTATCATAGTTAGAATAGATATTTCAAGTTAAACAAGGTTTTTAAATACCTCCACAAACTACTATTTCCTCGATCCTAACCTCGTTATTCACATTGGTGATTCCTTTTGTCTGAAGAGGGTGTTGTCGAAGAAAAAACCGAGGAAGCTCCAGTAAAAGAGGAGGAAATTGTCGAAGAAGAGGAATACAGCGAAGAACTTTCTGTGCAAGATTTAGAATTCTTTGTGGAAATAACGGAGCTTTGGGAGAAAATGCTTAGAGGAGAAGCAACGCTTCAAGATATAGCTAAGCTTGAGCGAAAGAAAATTAGAGTAAGGGCTAGAAAGAAGAGGAAATAGTAGCTTATTAGCTATAGTTCACTTTTAACAATGTTTACACTATAACCTAACTCCTCCAATACTTTCATAACATTTTCAAGGGAAATCGAACGGTCAAAAATTAAACCTACTTTCTTTCTACCGTTTTCACCGATAAGAAGCTTCACTTTATCGAAGAGAATTGTTCCTTTAAGCATATCACTTGAGTCATGAGGTATTAAAATATAGTTTTTAAACTTTTTGCGAGCTATGTCATAAAATACATCAAAATTACGTATGATCCTAAGTACTTCTTTAATATCTTTATTCTTACTTGGAAATCTTTTGGAAAGCATTCGTAAAAATTCTTCAGAATCCTCTAAGGGAATCTCAATGTATTTATAGTTTCCCAACATAACTTTTACCGTAATTTCCTTAGACATCACATCATACCTCCTAGTTCTGTTTAAAATTCCTTATAGATACTTTAGTTAAAAGTAACATTATAAAGTTTGGTTTGTAAATATTCTAGAGTGTGGTGTAGTAAAAATGAGTTTTAGAGCACTCTATCCCTCAGCATCGAAATTTAAGTATATAGCCCAGACATTAGCTAAAATCGCCGATGAAATCCCGTTTACAGTAAATGAAAATGGCCTATTTGTTAAAACATTGAGTCCCGATAAAACAACTATGATATCATTAAATATTCCATCATTAGCTTTCGACGAATTCGAGTGCCCGGAGGAAACAACGTTTATCGTAAGTAGCGATGAATTCAATAGAACAGCTAGAAGAGGTTCAAGAAACGACATGGTTGAGCTCGTTCTTGAAAGGGAAAATAGGAGATTAAGGATGGCGTTTATTGATAAGAAACTTGGTTATAAAAGAACATTTTATGTTCAGCTTAAAGAGGGCATAATAGAGAAATTACCTGAACCTAAGCTGAAGCTTCCTGCAATAGTTAGAATGGTTAGTGATGATTTCAAAAACATAATTAAAGATGCAAAGATAGTAGGTGATGAAATAGAATTCGTAGCGACTTCTGATAAACTAGAAGCAAGGACAATAACTCCTCAAAAAGAATACTACAACATTATGAAGCCTGACAGACCGTTAATATCCTTAATGGTTGAAGAATCTGAAGTCAGATCCACTTATGGAATAGACTTATTGGAAATAACATTAAAGGCTATCGCAGCTTCTGAAACAGTAACTTTAGAATTCGGCTCATCAATGCCTATGAAAGTGACCTTTGACGTTCCAGGTGGAGGGACTTTAGTTTACTGGGTGGCACCCAGAGCCCAAGCATGACTACCTACTCTAATTTGCCCAAAAGCTCCTCAAGAACTTTCTGAATCTTTTCCTCTGCTACCTTCTTTTCCTTCACCTTAACTTCCTCTATACTTTTCACCCTAAGTTCAGAAAACCACACAGGTTTTGGACAACGGCTCCTTTCAGGACATATTAGACAACAAGAAGAACAAACCTGTCTCTCTGGATGAAGCCAACATGTTAATGTTGGTATATAATGCCCGCAGGTATAGCATCTTTCCCAATACATTGTCATGAATTATTTCCCCCAAACTGCTTACTATTTGCTTATTTTCGCTTTAAATTCACTATATATTTTTAATAGTTCATTCTCCCATTTGGGTAAAAATCTTGGATTTTCAGGGTACCTATAGTAATGTTCTTTTACTTTATTCATATAGTCTGCTAAACTCCTAAGTTTCAAAAGTAGACTAGGTCGACTTACGAATTTTAATGCATTAACTATTTTCTCAGCAATACTTACTCTTAAGTTGCCTGTTGTGCTTATTTCTAGAAGTTCAACGCCTGAAACAACTTTTTTCTTAATTATAAACGTCAAATCTTCATCACTAAGTTTTTGCAAAAATAATCTAAGAATATCGAGAGAAGCTTGCTTTGCTCCATAATTCTCTATGTATAGTTTATTAGCAGGCCAAAGAGATTCTATTGTAATTTCCCCTTTTTCCAAAGATTCTATTGATGCCTTAGCTGCAGCCCAGGCTGAAATTAGCGATGAACCTATACCACCTCCATGTATTGGATTAGCTGTAAAAGCAGCATCTCCTATTGCAATGAAATTGGAGTAAACTAGGGTTCTAAGAGGGCGCCTCGTAGGTACAATACCTCCTCCAGCATGAATTAATCTTGAATTTCTAAATTCGCTTCTAGATAAAATGTATGTTCTAAAATTCTTTGCAGGACTAGGGTTACCAACACCTCCCTGAACACCTAATCCAACATTAACCTTATTTTTACCCTTAGGGAAAAACCACCAATAACCTCCGGGAGCTATTTTCGGTGACAAATATATTCTAAGGTATTCTGGTCTTTCGATATTTGTACTTAAAATTCTTATTTCCCTATACGCTATTGCTGCATCTTCATAACTAAGTTTCTCAGACACCCACCAGTTCTCAGGAAGCTTGTTTCTTATTACGGCCGCAGCTCCTGATGCATCAACAATTATTTTTCCTTCTAACACTCTGCTCCTCTTAGCTTTATCATCATAAATTAGGATTCCTTTAACGAGGCCTTTTTCTAAAATAGGTTTTTTGGCAAAACTATTATCGTAAACAAGAACACCCCTAGAAATAGCCTCTTTTAAAAGTCTTTGTCCAAAATTCTTCCTATTTAGCTCATAGCCTTCGCCTTTAACCAATAAACTATGTTTCTCATTAGGTGCTATAATTTCTATACCTTTAACAACATTTTCTACTTCATTACCTGAGGGCTCTTTAAGACCAAGCTTTTTAAAATACTCTTTACTTATTGCATCGCCACATACTTTCTCTCCTATTTTATCTAATGGCTTCATCTCAACTAAAGCTACTGAAAACCCCTTTTCCGCAACAAGTCGAGAGTAAAAAAGGCCTGCAATACCACCTCCAACAACTACAACATCAAAATTCTCATAACTTTCCATAACATAGACACCTTTGAGAGCTTATCACGAGCACCAGCTTTCATCATCTTTCAGACGCGGGTTCGACGCTCATCAAGTTATGTAGGTTACTCTATGCCCTTTCTTATACTTTTCCTCTAAATAGCATGTTTGCAGAGTAAACTATTGAAAGTAACTGTAAAGTGTACCAGAGTGTAACCGTAGCATAACCATAAATGTAAGATACTAGTATGGTCAAGAAAAAGAAAACAAGTAGAAAAGAGATTTCATAAACATGTTTCTCCATAGAAACCTTATGTAACCCTTTAGGCGTTACATGCCATTTAAAAGGCAAATTAAGTAACCCCTTAATAACAGAAAAAGTAAGTAGCGGAGCCAACATGAAGGTTAAACCGGTGGTTCTTCCAAGAATTCTTAGGGTTCTAAAATACCCGACTTTTCCTTTAAAATACTTAGTGAAGATTAAAGCATAAGAACCTGAAACAATAAGCCAAAAACTAAATGCATAGTTAAATATGTAGGATATAATGTTCCTTTCCGGCATGAAAGCTAATAGCAAAACAAGAATATTAAGCATTATGAGGAAGAATGGTGAAAGATACTGTGAAAGATAGGTTAAGTTTTCAATTTTCTTAATAAAACCTATTTTAGATTTAAGAATCTTAGTAAAATACTCCCTTAAAAGCTGTGATGAACCATAAGCCCATCTTTCCTGCTGAATCTTATAAGCGTAAAAAGTTGAAGGCACTTCTAAGTATGTTGATACACTTTCACAAAAACACACTTTTAACCCTGAAACTAACATTTTTAAACCTAGTTCAACATCTTCGAGCATAGATTTTTCATTGAATCCTCCGAGTTTAAAAAGAACATTTTTCTTGATGATAAATCCTGAGCCAGCGATACTACAGTATCCTAAGCTCATAAACCTTCTTTTAAAAAGGGTTTCAACAACAAATTTCTTAATGCACCCTAAAGCTTCACTTAGTAATGAAATGTCCGCGTTTGAAGGTTCCCACTTACTCATTACTGCGTCACATTTGCTCTCATGAGCCACTTTAACAAGTTTAAGTAGGTAGTCGCTGCTAAATCTAGAATCTGCATCTAAAACAACAATGTACTCCCCCTTAGAAAATTTCAGAGCATAATTTAATGCTCCAGCTTTGTATCCAACATTAACAGGTCTTCGAACAATAGATAACTTAACCTTTTCGCCCCTTATTTTCTTAGATACGGCTTCTCTGATGACTTTAAAGTATTTTTCATCATCATCGCTTACTATGACGACTTCAAAACATTCCCTAGGATAATTTAGTTTTAAAATGTTGTCTACGAGGCCTAAGATGGTGTCTAAATTTTCATTACGTATAGGGACTATTATAGTAATTTTAGGATGAATCTTAGTAACGATGGTTGAAAAGTACAGTTTATGTCTCCATTTCGCTATGTAATATGTTATTTGAAGAAGTAAAGGTAAAAGTATGCCCGTCATTAACATTAGTACTACTACCATTATTAACGAGTACATTATAGTGCTCATTTCAGCGCTTTCTCCCTATATTTAACTATTAAGAAGAACCATAGAAGAAGCCATAGAAGCGCAATAGTAGCTGATAATACTAATCTAATTAAACTAGCTACTAATTTCTCTAACGGGCTCTCTCCGGAGGGAAAATACATTATTAAACTATTTACAATATATAGTACACTAAGCATGCCAAGCCAAGCGATAATCATTATTAAAGCTACTGGAATAACAGCCTTTATTATCCTAATAAATCTCATATGCATAGCCCTTTAAACTCAGTACTACATCTATTTTTGAAGCTTAAAGAATCATTATACATGAAAATATTGTTAAACATAACATATACTATATTAGCGCCTTTTTCAATGTAGTTTCTTATTTTTAAGATTAGGAAGTTAAAGTCTTCTTCACAGTACCTATATTTATAATTTGGCCATTTTCCGTTTCTACCATGCAATCTCAAATAAACTATGTTGCCCACGTAGGCAGGATCTATAACGAATGGATCAACACAGTGAATAATTTCTGTTTTTAAAACTATAGCTTTAATGCTCTCCACTTTTTTAATCCAATCCCCCCTAGGTTCCCAAGCAATTTCTACATTTCCTGCAATAGACTTAGCATTTCTAAAGAATTCAAGCGCATTTTTAATGTTAACGTCCGATACCTTAAATGATGGAGGAGTTTGAACAACTATAATAGTTGACTTTAAAATTTCCGCTATTTCAACCATTTTTTCCCATGCCTTAAAATTCTCTGGAGTCGGTTTAAGAAAACCATAATTTTCACTTTTCTCTACCTTTATTCCTGCTTTTCTCCATGTAGGGCTCTTAGGAGAATGCGTAATTAGCTGCCAAGCCTTAATTGTGAATTCAAAAGTTCCTGGAGCTTCGTTACGCCATCTTCTCAACGTTTTTATAGAGGGAGGCTTGTAGAATGTCTGCTGAATCTCAACTATATTATGTGTTTTAAAATATTTGCTTCTAGAAACTGGAAAGCCACAGCATCCAACCTTTACTCCCAATTCAGTCACCATAGCGTTCTCTAAATAAAATGCTACATTAAGTTTATTAAGCATTTACCTAATGATTGCTATAATAGCTTGTATTCAGAAATCTGAGCACCCAAGAAAACAAGGTGTTCGAAATAGCAAGTAGTATTCCTGACTATTTTACATGTCTTATGTGTGGAGACTGTTGCAGAGCAAGCCCTATATCGTTGCTTCCTCATGAGAAATTATTTATTGAAGAACTAGCGAAGAAATTAAATGTAAAAGTAGAATTCGCTAGAGGCTATACTGTCCATGACAGCTTAAGTAACATTAATATTGTTCTCACATATCACATGCAGCTTAATGATAAAGGGGAATGCCCATTTTTAAGTAAAGATAATAAATGTAAAATACATCATGCATATAAACCATTAATTTGTAGAAGCTTCCCATATACTATAAAGAACGTTAACTACTATTTTGACCCTATAACGAAAGCAGCTATTCATAGAAGCGAATACACTATTTCAAGTGCTTGTAGATTTGTAAGGAAAAACATAGATAAATTAGAACTTAAATTAAGAAGCGAGGCCTTTGTTAAAAAATTCTTCAAGGAAGAGGTTAATGCAGGCTATTTAATGGAAAAATATAGGAGCATGTATATGGTGGCACTTACTTATCTTTGGAAAATGGGCCGCATATATTTAGTTTCAACCGAAAGAAAAGGCAGCATTTATATGAACGCATACACCTTCATAAGGCGATTTATACCGTACTTTGTAATAGTTCCATATTAATTAAAATTCTTAATCCACAGAGGCCCTAATTCTAAGGCTTTCTCTATAATTACCTTGCCTTCATTTCTAACGTAGTCATGTCCGGTTAAAAGTAGTTCAAAATCATATGAAAGTATTTTTTCTAAACTTTTTCTCCATAATTTCTCATCAGAACTCCATTCCTTACATAATGGACCTAATGCATCACCTATGATCATTATTTTTCTCCCATTAAGCTCGAAATAAATAGATAACGACCCTAAGGTATGTCCTGGCGTATGTATAAGCTCGAAACACACACCACTTACTGATATAGTTTCAACACTTTTCCTTAAATTAACTGTTATTGGTGATGAATCATAGTGTAATCCATACTTTTTTGCTAAAGTCTTTTCCTCATCACCTATACGTATATAAGTAGAGTCTGGTTCATGAGCTACTGTTTTTAAACCTACTCTATAGTATAGTTTACTAGCTCCACCAGAATGTCTCACATGACAATGAGTTAATATTACATACTCTATGTTTTTTGAGGGGATAATGCCTAGTTCTAGGATGTTTCTCAAAACATTTTTGTAACCTAATCCTGTACCTGAATCTATTAGAACGCCTTTGCTTCTATTTCCTGATAATATTAAGTAGATATTAGCATCTAAGGGGTGGGAAAGTTGCTGGCCCCCTACCAAGTATATTCCACGGGATATTCCTATTATAGGCAATTTTTAAAGTAACCCTATTTCTTCATAAGTTTTCTTATTTCCACATATTTTACTACAGGTATTTCATTAAGGACAATTTTTAGCTTATTTGCCTCCCTTACTAAAGCCTTTGAGACATCAACTATTATTAAACACTCAGCAGTTTCACCCTTTTTTACTGTAGCACATCTGTTAGTTACCATGTCTATTTTTAAGTTTGCAAGCTTCGTAGCTACTTTAGCTAAAGCTCCTGGCTCATCTTTTATTTCAACCTTTAGCTCTAAGAGCTCAGCTGATGGAGGAAGCACAGGGGTAAGGATTATTTCCCTAGACTCTGTATCTGCAAGTAAAAGAACATACATCCCCTCTAAAAGACCTAAGGATTCCCTCATGACTAAAGGTATGGTTATCCTTCCCTTACTATCTATTTTAGCTATTTCCGATATTTTCAACTTACAACACCCATTGACCACGAGTAAATTTAAATATTCAGCTTAGCGAGGACCTCATCATTTTTATCTATTTGGCATAACTCTTCTCTAATAATTACTTACTCCTAACGAATTTAATAACATATTCGCCTAAACCCACATTTAAGGAGGATGCTATAACTGAACACTTAGCTCTAAGAATGAATACCATATTTTTCTTAAGTGGAAAATCTTCTGAAGCTAAATATTCATAATGAGCCATACCCTTAGATATTATTAAATCAGCTTCCTCCACTACCTCACGGAGTTCTGGGTTTATTTCGTCTAAGAAAATAGTGGAAGCATCAGTACCTGTTTCTATTAATTTAACATTTTTTCCGATATCAGTAAACCTTAACTCCTTAGCTTCCCCATAAGTTATATCATTTTGGAAACTTCCTGACTTAGCCACAACATAAGTTACGGCATTTACGTAGTTTTTAGAAATAGCTCTAATGAGTTCCCTATCGAAAACAGCTTCACCTGCATTATCAAGCAAATAAATGATTGTTCTTACGCTTTTTAATGTTTCTAGAAGCTTATCAGTATCGTCTATTTTAAAAATAGCTTTCTTAACCTCGTTAAGAATATTTTCAGCATCAAATTCATAGCCTAAGACGCCGAAATCTATTGAATTCCCTATAGCAGCAAGTTTAATTAAAAACTTTATGTCGTCAAGATACTTCGAATTCAAGTCCTTAAGCGCTTTTTCAGCGAGAAAATTTGCTTCCCTCTTAACTCTACTGTAAGGATCATTATTTTCAATAGTCTCTTTAAGACGCCTAAAAGTTAACGTAGCTATTTTAGTAATGTTAGCATCTTTTAACGCCTCATTAGCTACCAATGCAGCTAATTCACTTATCAGTTTAACTCTAATTCTCCTATCCCTAATAAAATTAGCAATCTCTCTAGCCCTAACATGCAGTATGCATGGGATACATTGAGCATCTACAAAAATCATTACAAAAACCACCAAGAAAAAATAATTCATTTACTCTTAAGTAGCTTAAGAAATTCTCTCATAAATGCCGGCAAATCAGGGGGATGCCTTGACGTTACTAAATATTCGTCAACAACAACTTCTCTATTTTCATAAAGACCTCCTGCAGCAATAATGTCGTCCCTTATACCTATGTAAGATGTTACTTTTTTGCCCTTAACAACACCAGCTGAAATAAGGACTTGAGGTCCATGACATATTGCAGCAATAGGTTTATTGTTTTCGAAGAAGTGTTTAACAATGCTTATAACTTTAGGTATTATTCGTATTTTCTCAGGCGCTTTACCTCCCGGAATTATTAATCCATCATATTCCTCGGGGTTTACTTTGTTAAATGTTATGTCAACTCTCATTTCATACCCATGTTTACCTTTTATAACGCCTCTATTTTTTGATGCTACATGGACTTGGTATCCTTCTTCAATAAGTCTATAGTAAGGGTATAGTAGTTCTATATCCTCCACGTCATCGAATGATATTATTAATACCTTTTTACTCAATAAATACTCGCCTCCTAATGGTTATTTATTTTGAGATCAGTGTTTAGCCTGATCATCATCCCTTATAGGTCATTTCGTGGTCCTATCATCAACTCTCCTCTAACTTCTTAACTATTTTTTCAGCTATTTTAAGAATTTCCTTAGCGCCTTCTTCATTAGCGTAAGCTTTCACAAAAGGAATGCCTTTATCATTTGCTTCAGCTATCTTTGAACTTAACGGTATTTTGCCGAGAAGATCAACATTTAAGTGTTTAGCTAGGAATTCTCCACCGCCTTTACCGAAAACATAGTCTACATGACCACACTTAGGACATTTATAATAACTCATGTTTTCCACAATACCTAAAATCGGGAGGTTAAGTTTCTTTGCGAAACCCGCAGCCCGTTTAACATCAAGTAAGGAAACTTCTGATGGAAGAGTTACTAAAATTATCCCTGAGGGATTAGGCATTTCTTGAGCAACACTTAAAGGTTCATCACCTGTACCTGGAGGTAAATCAACAATGAAATAATCAAGCTCTCCCCAATTAACTTCTCCTAACAACTGCCTTATAGCAGAAATTTTTAAAGGACCTCTCCATATAACAGGAGTTTCATCGTCTGGAAGCATGAAGTCTAATGACACTACCTTTATACCATCCCTTGAAGTAACAGGTATTATTCCCTGAGGGCTTGCTAAAAGAGGAGTACCCCTTAAGCCGAGAATTTTAGGGATATCAGGGCCATGAAAGTCCGCGTCAAGTATCCCAACCTTCTTTCCAAACATAGTTAAGGCTACAGCTAGGTTTGCAGCGATAAAACTTTTTCCTACACCTCCCTTACCGCTACCTATAAGTATTTTATACTTTATTTTCTTAAAGCGTCTAAGGATAAGTTCTTTCTGCTTCTCAATAAAACTTGGAACCCTAAGGTTTCTCAGCCCTTGTGAACTCATCATAAGTAACCTCTGTATTTCCTTAACAATGTTAGAAAAGACTTCCATATATAAAAACTATTGGTGTAGAAACTAAAATATACGAGGAAAAGTTCAAGGCAAAAAACAAGGAAACAGTTATTTTAAGATCTTTCACTATACCCTCTAAAACCCTATATCCTAAGGAACCTAAAATCTTAGTTTTAATGTTAACCCTAAAGTATTTTAGCTTACATTCACTTATGGAACTTAATGCTTTCTTAACAGCATCAACGGTTAATTTAAGAATTACACTCCTACACTTACTTGCTCCCACAGGAACATATGTTTGCCCACCAAAATAACCCGTCTTTTCATGGTTATCTGTGGTAGTAATTTCAGCAAACACTATGTTCTCATTTAGTTTCCTAACTTCATCTTTCACAATGTTTCTAAAATCCTCTAAAGCATTATTTCCATCATAAACTACAAGAACAGATATGCGATCATTATGTTCAAACGCTATTGCGTTTATTGCTGGCGAACATAAATCACGACATCCGATAAGTTCTGCATCCACTACCTCTGCTATACCTATCTTAAGGGATTTTTTGGACTCATCATTGAGAAATATTTTTGGTAATGCTTCTTCAATAAGCTTCCTATAATAGTTCATCTCTTTTGCAACATTTCTTATGCCTTCCGGCTTAGAATTATGAGCTTCAATTAAGAAAATATCCTTTAGCTTCTCGATTTTACGGATTTTTCTTTCTAATGCATCATTAAGGTATGTTGGTAAGTCATCAATACCGTTCTTAGAGTTATAAAGCAAAATTAAAGGAACTTTATCTAACCCTATTATATAAGCACATTGGTTATCTATGCATAAGTTAAATAAACCATGTATTTTTTCTATGGTGTCATAGCTGTTTGCCTTTAAAGTTCTCACTAACTCTTCAAGCGCCTCCTTAAGATAGCGTGAAGAAACTAAGTCCTTTTCATGAGTGGTTGTTGTGTGAAATATTGCCACAGGTACATTTCCGTAAATTTTCTTTAATGTATTACGTAGGTTTGCAATAACCTTGGAACTACCAACATTTCTGAAGGGACCCGCATGAATAGATGTTAATGCTATAACTCCCTTAACATTTCCTGAACACTTATCAACTATGGTGAAAACTTTTACCCAAACTTCATCATTAACGGAGTTTTTCTCCAATACCTCCTCGAGAGGCTTCTTGTTATTTGCAAACCAAAGTTCCAAGAAAGCCTCTGAGAATTTAAGGGTAAAATCTCCCATTTTCGAATATTTTCTCAAAGTTAAAAAATAAAGTTCTCCCATAAGAGCTGATACCAAAGATCCTAAAGCAAGCAGCAATAATATAAGATCTTTAACGAAAACACTCACAAACACATAGTATGCTACTACAGGAATTGAAGCTTCAATAATACTTTCTAAAACCTTACGCTTAGGCCTTATTAAAAGATAGTGAATAAAGGAATAACCACAATAAGTGATTAAGAATGGATATTTTAAACCAAAAACAATAGCTAATAATGATTCAAAAAGTAGTAAGTGTAATAGAACAAAATTAAGCAGTACAAGAACTCTTCTTAAAAAATTTTTAGCTCTTAAAACACTTCTTTTAAGCATTATAAATGTTAAGATATTTGACGCTAATAAGGCAACAATAATTAAGTAAAAAACACTCTCTACATAACCCATAGAAGCTTTCAAAATGCATAATAAAGTAAGTAAAAGGACATATGCAGCAATTAAGCTAGTAAGCTTAGGAGAAGTAAATACAAATCTAGAGTAATACTTTGATACATAAGCCTCAGTATCCATTACTTCTTATCCTCAAATATATTGGAGATTGTAATGTTGTAACATTAATTTAAGAAAAACCTAGATTTTTAAATTCTCGGGAAGCTGGACTATAGTCTGCACTGGAATGTTTATTTCCTTCTTCCAACTATCGCCTATGGCTACTAAAACTACTGCACCACTTATTATAGCTTTGACTTTTTCAATAATTCTTACCATAGTCCTTAATGTTTTCCCTGTTCTAATAATATCGTCTATTATAAGCACTTCATCCTTTCTTTTAATCATTCTCTTTGGAACGTAGAAAGTAACAATGTCTGCTGATGGAGCTATATATGATCCTTCAATATAGTCAATAGCGTTAATATGTCTTGTTCTTCTAGCAATAACCAGTGGTACTTGAAATGTTAAAGATATTGCTGCAGCTAATGGTATACCATTAACTGCTGGTGCAAGTATTTTTGTTACTCTTTTTCCAGCGAACATCATGTAAACATGTTGTGCTATGTATTGTAACATGTAAGGATCTGATAGTATTTGTGAAAGGTCTACGAATCCCTCCCCTGTTATTTCAAGTTTTTCTAGAATAAGTTTTCTAATATCAACCATTCTATTTAATGCATTCCATATTCTTTCTGCTTGATCGTAACTTGGAATAATAGATCCCTTAATATATCTACAAAGCACTGTTTCCGGAACGCCAGTAATTGAAGACAACTCCTTGTACGAGAACATTCTTTTAAGAAGTTTTAACCTCTCAATTACCATGAGACGAAATCTCAATGCCTCGTATTTATCTGCGGATATGCTCATGTTCTTTCCCTTAACTTTCAGCTTTTTCTAATAATTTTTCAACACAGATTTAAAAATCTTTTTTAATATGTCAGTAATGCGGGAAAACCATCATCAATATCAGGTCCGAGTGCCTTCATCACCATATAATTTCTTTTCTAACCCTGCCTCTTTAGCTTTATAGTACTTCACTAACAAGTGAGCTTCATATGAGCTTCTAGCGTAAGCTAGCGCTTTTAGCTCATAAACTTTAAGCTTCCTTCCACAGTAAGTGCATAACTTAGTTTTCTGTTTAATCTTAACTACAAGGATGTTTTTACAGTAAGGGCATTTCACTATCTTATATTCATAAGCTATGCTCATTTTCACAATCACTTATAGCTTCTTAGTAATTAATATTTATTTAGGAGGATGGATGAAGAGGGATTTAAGTACTGATATGTTGATGACAAACCCACGCGACGACATCCTCGCTTTAAACTTTAAATTCACCTCTTTTGACTTTCTCAAGCATCTCTAATACTATCCTATGTGTTATTTCGGGATCAGCCTTTCCTCCAGTTTTACGCATGACTTGACCTATCAGATAATGTATTGCTTTCTTATTAACTAATGCGTCATGAACTGATTTCTTATGTTCAACAAATACCTGCTTAACTACCTCCCTAATAATGTTCTCGTCTGATATTTTTAGTAAATTCTTTTCCTTAATTATTTGATAAGGATGTTTACCATACACTATTATTTCGGGAAGTATTTTCTTCAATATTTTAATACTTATTACCTTCTCATCAAGTAACTTTAAGAGTTCAGCAATATGTTGAGGTGTAGCTTTAACTTCACTATGGCTTAAACCTTTATCGTGAATCCATCTTAAGAAGTCATTTATTAGTATGTTAGCAAGTTTCTTAGGATCTTTATCATAGTATTTTAAGGTCTCCTCAAAAAAGTCTGCTAACCACTTGTTAGAAACTAAAACTAACGAATCATACTCAGTAAGTCCGTAGGTTTCCATGAATCTCTTGGCTCTAACATCGGGAAGTTCTGGCATAGATTCACGAATCTTTTCTATGTAATCACGAGTTATCACTATCGGCGGTATGTCAGCTTCTGGGAAGTATCTGTAATCTTGCTCTTCCTCCTTTACCCGTAAGGGAACAGTAACTTTCCTTAAGTCATCCCAATGTCTTGTTTCACTTTTAATGCTGAGCCCTTTAGAAATAGCTTGTTTCTGCCTAATAATTTCATAAGCTAGCGCTTTTTCTACATCTTTAGGAGAACTTATATTCTTAATTTCAACTCTATTTCCACCAGCTATAGAGATGTTAGCATCAGCTCTCATGGAGCCTTCTAATTCACAATTACATACACCTAAATGCTCAAGTATGGACCTTAACTTATTTAAGAAAGCTCTTGCTTCAGCTGGACTACTCATATCAGGTTCAGTAACTATTTCAAGAAGAGCTATACCTGATCTATTATAATCAACTAAGGTGTACGGGCTTGTCATTATAGAACCTGTTGGATAAACAAGTTTCCCGGGGTCTTCTTCAATATTGATTCTTCTAATTCTAATTCTTTTCTCTTTGCCGTTAATGGTTATTTTTAAGAATCCTCCAATAGCTATAGGAGCTCCGCCTGCTTTATCATATTGTGTTATTTGGAAGTTCTTTGGTAAGTCAGGATAAAAATAGTGTTTCCTAAAGAAGATTATTTTTTCATTCACTTTAGAATTTAAGGCTAAAGCCACCATTATTGCATAATCTATTGCCCTCTTATTAACTACGGGCAATGCTCCAGGAAGGCCTAAACATACAGGACATACATGCGTGTTTGGAGGTTTTCCACGATAATCTGATGAACATGAGCAAAAGAGCTTTGTTTTTAAAGTCGTCAATTGTACATGTACTTCTAAACCTATTTTAATATCACCTGACGTTTCCATGGGCCACCCTCTTAAATTTTTGCTATGAGATTTCTTAGTCCAGTTAATTTCTCAATAAAAGCAGCTATAGACAATAAAAGATCTTCTCTGAGATGATCAGCCATAAGCTGTATTCCTACAGGCAAATTGCCGCTAACAAAACCTGCTGGAAGCGATATTGCAGGAATCCCTACAATGTTTGCGACAACTGTTTCTACATCACTCATATACATTGCGAGAGGATCTTTTATTTTCTCACCTATTTTGAAAGGTGGAGTAGGCATTGTTGGCGAAATTAAAATATTGTATTTTCTAAAAGCATTTTTAAACTCCCTTAATATAAGGGTTCTAACTTTTAAAGCCTTTAAATAATATTGGTCAAAATATCCTGCACTTAAAGTAAAAGTGCCCATAATTATTCTCCTTTTAACCTCCTTTCCGAAACCCTCTTTGCGGGTTTCTGAAAATACCTCATTCCAGTTTCCCGAGATTTTAGCTCTAAAACCATAACGTATGCCATCGTATCTAGCTAGGTTTGAACTTGCTTCAGACATAGCTATAATGTAATATGCGGGTAAAGCATATTTTATTATTGGAATTGATATTTCGTCTACTAAGAATCCTTCGCTAACTAATTTATTAACAACGTTCTTCACTATTAAAGCAACATCTTTACTTACACCTTCCTCAAACATTTCCTTAACTAAAGCTACCCTTACTTTTCTGTGTAAGTCGTTGACATTATATGTGGATGCTAAATAATTAGGTCTTTTAACGTTAAGCGAAGTAGCATCATTAGGATCGTACTTCGCTATTACATTGAGCAGAAGCGCAGTATCTCGAACGCTTCTGCCCATGGGCCCTATTTGTTCTAAACTGTTAGCATAAGCTATTAATCCATACCTACTAACTAAGCCGTAAGTCGGCTTCAGACCCACTGTTGCAGTAAAGCTTGCTGGTGCACGAACTGAACCCCCTGTGTCTGAACCTAAAGCCAAAGGTGCTTCACCAGATGCTAATGCTGCTGCACTTCCTCCCGATGATCCTCCTGGAACCCTACTTAAGTCCCAAGGATTTCTTGTAGGTCCGAAAAAGCTAGTCTCCGTCGATGACCCCATAGCGAACTCGTCCATGTTTGTTTTACCCAAAATTATCGCTCCCTCTCTCTTCAAAAGTTTAATAACTGTTGCATCATATGGCGGGACATAGTTGTAAAGCATTTTAGAACCACATGTTGTCCTAATATTTTCCGTTGAAATATTATCCTTCACAGCGACTGGTAATCCAAAAAGAACACTTTTTGCTTGTCCTCGTCTCAGTACCCCATCTTTCTCCTTCGCTTCCCTTAATATTTCTTCCCTGTCCCTTAAAGTTATAAACGCGTTTATCTTAGTCTCTACTTTCTCTATTCTTTCCAAGAATTCCTCAACTACTTCGTAAACCCTAAGATTTCCTTCTTTAATGTTTTTAATTAGCTCTAATGCTTCAAGCTCATAAATATGTTTAGGCAAAATTAATATTCCTCATAAGATTTTTGGAGCCCTAAAGTACTCTTTCTCCTTCTCTGAGGCGTTACGAAGAACTTTCTCTAAGGGTAAAGATTCTCTAGGAACATCATCCCTAAGGACGTTCGTTAAAAGCGCAGTATGTGTTGTTGGTTCAATGTTCTCCACATTAACTTCATCTATTTCATTGAAAAACTCAAGAACCCTATTAAGATCCTTTATAAATTCCCTTTTTTCTTCCTCAGTAAGTCTTATTCTTGCAAGCCACGATAAATGCTCAATAAGTTTCTCCGTAATCACTATTTTTCTACGCATATATTAAGACACCATAGCTTTCAGTTTCTTATTGATCAAATTCTTATTCGCCGATATCTGCTATAAAACTTTATTTTTTAATTTCAAAGAATTTGTTGAAACTATTTTAGCGAATCATAAATTCATCTTAAATTTTTTCATAACCTTTAACTATAAGTAATGCTATTACTTCAGAAACATCATAGCTGTGAATCTCCTTTACTTTATTAACTAATTTTTCAATTTTTCTTCAAGTGTCTTGGCGATTAATAAGCACTCAAAAGATTCGATTCTACAACTCCTCCTTTCCATAAATAAACTGAGTGGATATTGCTAACGATGTTTACGCATGCTACAAGTTTATTAATAATAAACTCCTTAGCTCTTTTCCTAGTCTCCTCAATTCTTGAAGCTGTAATGAAAACTACCTAAGCGACTAATACTCACTCCTGCAAGCAACTCTAAAGTTTAGCCATAATTCACCTGTTTCACCAAACTTAATAGGCAACTTACCTTCATCGTAAAGGTAAACTATGTAATCCCTTATATCGGACATTTTCATTCTGTATTTTTTGGAAAGCTTACCCACTATTCCGGATGAAAATAGAGGTACCCATTGAGGTATATGTTCTATTTTTGCTGAAATCTTTCTAAGAAAAATTGACGCCTCATTACATAGATTTCTTAAGAAATCATTCACATCAATATTAGCAACCACGACGTAGTTGCAATTAAGCACTTTAGAGAATTTCCTAAAAACAGAGTATTCGCATAACACTTCCTCTCCATGAACTACATATTCTAAACCATCGTAAATGAACTTCGGAGGTAGGATTATTTTGTCTGCAAGTTTTTGATCTTCTACTCCTTTAAATATTACTTTTAAACCGGAATACTTCACTAAGAGACCGTGTTTTCTGTTTTCCACAATTTTATTTAGAGCAAAACTTACATTAACCCCTTTCTTAACCATTTCCTCTGAAAACCTCTTCAACACTTCTTCATACTTTCTCTCTTCTTCTGATATCTTTCTCAAACAATTCACTAACTTAACAAGCAAAGTTAATCACTAACTTAGTTTTGAAAAAGGAAAGAAATTAAAGTTTTGTTATAAACCATACATTTATGTGGGTATAGTATGTAATGATTAAAACTACAGTTAAGGAAGTTAAGAGAATTCTAGGAAAATTAGTTAATAAAGATTACTACATACTATGGGCGTTTGAGGAAAGCAGAGCTAAGGGAGCACGATTCCTAGAGTTCTTTATATCAACAACACCTATAATCTCCATAGTAATCGAGCAAAATATCGCTGAGTACGAAAAAATACTTATTCACGGAATAAAAATTTATGTTAACAAAGATCACTGTGCAAGCATAAATAAAAACTGGGATGACATTATAAAGGAGTTACGCATTCTTTTTCTTAATAAGAGAGGAACAGAAATGTATAGAGAAAGTAAAGACTACGTATACGTTATTGTAGGCTCAAAAAACATAAAAAATCTCATTTCAACATTAGAAAATATTCGTAAGATACTGGGAAACGTTGGCTTTAAAATTCCAAATAGAATCATAGGATACGATTATACAGAGGTCGTATAAAATAATGTCAATATACTTTTACATCAAGAAATGGATTGACCAGGAACTTTTCCGAAAAATCTCTATGTTCTCGGATTACCTGGGTAGAGATGTTGAAAAAGGTTCAAAATTCTCTATAAACTTCACTAAAATACGTGAAAACAACCTTGACTTCTACGACATATTAGAAGCTTTGGAAGAAGCTGAAGCCGAAATAGATAAGGAAAGCTTAAACGTCTTGAAGAGGAAGCTTATTGAAAGAAAGACAGTATACCTGGAATGGTACGGTGACGACGTAGTTTTGAAAAGTAAAGTATACTTTGGAAGCGACTACCAGTACATTAGAGATTACACTATTTACGATAGAGTGAGAAAGGTATTCATAGTAAAACCCCTACATTTCTTCGAGCTTAAGAAAACATTAGAAAACTTAGGTTACAATATAATTGATAATACAGGGGTTTCCGAAGAATTAAAACTCCCATATAAAATTAATTTTAATGGGAAGTTACGTGATTATCAAAAAGAAGCTCTTGGCAAATGGTTCGAGAAAGGTATGAAAGGAATAATTGCTTTACCAACAGGTTCAGGGAAAACAGTAATTGCCATTGCTGCCTTAGCTAAGCTTTCTGAAAGAACACTCATAGTAACATATACTAAAGAGCAAATGTTTCAATGGAAAGATATGATAACTAGGTTTACTTCAGTAAACCCTAACATCATAGGGTTATATTATGGTGAAGAAAAAAGAATAGCTCCAATAACCATTTCAACGTATCAAACAGCATATAGGAAAGTTAAGATTCTCTCTAAATACTTCTCGTTCCTAATAATCGATGAATGTCATCACCTCCCATCCGAGAAGTTTAAGCATATTGCCTTAAACATGTTTTCTCTTAAGAGGATGGGGCTTTCAGCAACAGTTATTAGAGAAGATGGTAAGCATGAGGAACTATTTCCTTTAATGGGAGGAATTGCTTATCACAAAACACCATCTGAGCTTTCAGTGCAAGGTTATTTAGCACCATATGTTATTTATCAAGTAGAAGTTGACTTAACCCCTAAAGAACTTAAAGATTACTTTGAAACATTAAAGCTTTACAAAGAATTAAGCGGAGGAAAAAAGTTTGAGGAGCTCTTAGAATTAGCTAAGAGAGGTGATGAAAAAGCTCAGATGGCATTAAAGGTCCATAGCAAATTAAGGCAAATAGTTCATAAGGCTGAAGCTAAGAAAAAAGCTGTTAAGAACATTGTTGAAAAAGAGCTTAAACGTGGAAGTAAAATCATAGTTTTCACACAGTATGTTGATCAAGCAAAAGAGCTTGGAAAGCTTCTTAATGCACCTATACTTGTAGGTGAAGTTAAAACAAAGATTCGGAGAAAAATTTTAGAAAACTTTAGAGAGGGCGTTGAAAGAGTTTTAGTTGTTACAACAGTAGGAGATGAAGGCTTAGATATACCTGATGCTAATGTAGGGATAATAGTTACCGGAACAGGATCGCGAAGACAGTTTATTCAGAGACTTGGTAGACTTTTAAGGCCTTCTAAAGGTAAAGAAGCTAGGCTATATGAGATTATTGTGAGAGGTACTTCTGAAGTTTATCAGTCAAGGAAAAGAAAAAGCATAGATCTTAGCGACTTTATGTACTAATCTCTCTTGTGAAGAATCATTTTTTGAGTTGACAATATGTCTTCAGGCTTACATATTGCTATTGCTGAGTACTGTTTCCCAGCAACTCTAACAACTTTTACGTAAACTATTTTATCGGGCTTTGTCAGGTTAACTTTACGATCAATGTTTTTAGCTAAATAATCTATTGCCTCCCTAGATCTTGCTTCAACAGCTTTACCCTCCTCAGTAAGTTTAAGCAAGTGTCCTTCAAGAGTTATTCTGAATGTTTCATTTTCACCTATTTTCTCTTTTGCAAGATCCCAAACGATCTTCGCTACATCTTCAAGAAACGGTGAATAAACTATGTCTACAGGCACTATACGTAAAATATTGGTATGGTAAGGATCTATTTCTTTTCTAATAACTTTAATAGCTTCATAAGGATTCATCTTAGTTGTTCTTACGAGAATAAGTGATCTCTGCTTCCAAACAACATAAAGACCCCCTACATACTGTGTAAGTTCCTCAATTGCTGCTTCCTCTCTAAGTGCATATGCTGAAACTATTAAGTTAAACTTTGGCTCAACCATTACTTTAATCATCTCCTAAATAATCCATTCTGCACTTATCGCTTACATTATCTGAGGGAAGAATATTTTAACCTATGCTCTATTTAGCAAGAAGTAGGAGGCAAGAAGAGCATGGCTAGAAAAGACTGTGAAGTTTGCGGTCAACACAGGGCTAGATGGCTTTTAGAAGTTAAAGATAACAGGGAAGGCAAAGTATTTAGGATAAAGACTTGTGGAATATGTAGGTGGAGGCTTTGGCCAACTTCTAGGAAGAAGAAGCCTATTGAAGTAATTAGGGTTTTAGCTAAAATTAGAGGAACTAAGAGACCTTTACTTCAGCCACGAATAAAAGGTAAAAAGAGAAAATGAATCAGAGAGGTCGGTGTTCCACATAAGATGTAGACTTCGGACCCGATGGTGACATCATCTGAGAGAATCTAGAAAGCAAACATAAATAAACTCTGTGTTTTTCAAGAGATGCTCAGCGATTTTGTTTTTAACATATTCGCTCATTTTGTAATGTGACTCGATAATTATACCGCCATCGCTTAAAAAGTGGAACACTATGTCTTCTTCAGCTACCCTGTACTTTCTATTTAGCGTTGATAGAAGATATTTTTTAAGTAACATGAAAAATTTGCTAAGGGAAATTATGTTCAACGTTAAAAGAATAGCTAAGCTACGAGGAGTTATGTTCAACTCTATACTATTACTTCTTAACTTAACAAGTCCAAGACTTTCTAAAAGTTTAGCATGCCGCTTAACTATGTTTTTACCTACAAACATTCTATAGGATAACTCATTAATGTCATTTATGCCGTTAACTATTAGTTCAAGCATTTTTACTCTTTGATTGTTAATGTACTTTAAAAAGGATGGGTCAATATCGATAATGTTTGACATTTAAATGACCCTTTAATCCCTAATGATTATAGGTATTACCGATTATATTAACTTAACCTTAAATAACATAAGAGGAAAGCTGATTAAACACTTACATTTACAGAATAGCTAAGCGCATAAAATATAGTGTTCATAACTAACCTCACATAACTTAAACTACTACTTTTAAACACGTTATTTACACATATTATCAATGGTCTTTCAGAGTATGAAACTATTGGGAACCATGCGTTTTTCTCATAAGCCATAATGAGTTCTTCAAAGTAAGAGTTTTTACAAATAATGTATTCGTTCTCTTTCGTTCTCACATCATCAATTACATCCTTTAAATGTAAACCATAAACTATGCTGTTCCATGGTTTAGTAATGTAAATTTCACCTATGTAGTGCTTCTCTATACTTTTTAAGCATGTTGTTATGGTTTCCGAATACGCGATAAAGCTCGTGGGATCCTTAATTACCATGATATATGCATTTGGATTTTCACAGTCTATCTCGATTCCGCCTTCAAGTAATAGGTTCTTTAATATTAATGAGCCATTCTTAATACATACCTTGGTTCCAATAATCCTTCTTCCTTTGACCCAAAATCTCTCATAAGAAATGTTTACTCGAATACCTGAGATCTCGTCAAGCAGGTGATTTAATTCCTCTTTATCATAAACTTTTATTATGAAAGTGTTCGGTCCGAAGCTTCTAACATAGGGTCTAATGTTACTTTCTCTCTCATAAACTTTAATAGTGAAAGGTTTTAGCGAATAATAGGTTTCATAGTTTTCCCTAATTAAGTACAATATGACCTTAAATACTTTAAGTAAATTTTCCTGAATATTCTTTTCAGCAGGAATAATTATTGCTGCATAGCTTCCCAGCATTTTTCCTAGCTCTATAGGATATTTTCTTAGTAACCTTTAAACTTACCTTACGCATTAAGTTCTTAGAGGGTATTTTATTATGAGATACGAGAGGCCATTAGTTTTAGTTCATGGAGGAGCAGGGTCATTCCTAGGATTAAGTAAAGACGATCTCAAAAAATATAGATCATGCCTAAAAGATGCTGTTTCGAACGGGTATAATGTTATTAGAAGAGGCTCAGCAGTCGATGCTGTAGTGGAATCCGTAAAAACCATGGAGGATTGTGAAGTTACGAATGCTGGTAAAGGTTCTGTTCTTAACCTTATGGGCGAAATAGAAATGGATGCTGGAGTAATGGATGGAAAATTGTTTAAAGCAGCAGGTGTTGCCTTAATAAAGAAAATAAAAAACCCCATATTATTAGCTAAAATTGTACTTGAAAAAACAGATCATGTACTGTTAGCTGGCGACTTTGCTGAAAAACTAGGTTTAAAAAATGGTTTAGAAACTTTAGATGAAAAATATGTGAGCGTTAAGAAGGAAAGATATCGAAGGCTTTTAAAAGACTTTCTCGAAGGAAAAAGGTTTAAGCACCTATCTAAATTACGCAGTTTAATTAGAGAATGGAACATAGTTATGCCAGATACCGTAGGTGCAGTAGCTTTAGATAGTGAAGGAAACCTTGCCTCAGCCACTTCAACTGGAGGTTACTGGCTTAAGATGCCTGGAAGAATAGGTGATAGCCCCATAGTAGGTGCTGGCTTCTATGCTAACAAATATGCTGCAGCTTCAGCTACAGGCATTGGCGAGTACATTTTAATGACCATGCTATGTTTAAGAACCGTAGGATATGTAGAAAAAGGATTAACAGCTACCGAAGCTTCAGTTAGAGCAATAGAGTACATAACTGAAGTTTATGGAAATGATACCGCTGGAATAATAGTTGTGGATAGTAAAGGCTTTGTTGGTGCTTCATTTAACACCAGAGGCATGGGTAGAGCCTTATTAGCTAAAAACATGCTAATAGCTAAGGTCTCTATCTACGCTAATGAACAGTTTATATAATTTAAAGTAGAATTTAAATTACGCTATGATGAGGCTCGTAAGGGTAGAGCTTAAAGCTGTGATAGAGAACCGGGCTCTGAGCGTGATGTATGTTGAAACTTAATAAGAAAATTCTTTCAACATACATTATCCTATACAGTGTTTTTGGAAATCAAGAATTCAACTTAGGGGAGGCTTTAAGAGTACTTAGTCTTTTCGAAAGTAAAAAATCAGCAATAAGCGACATTAAGCACTTACACAAAATGGGGTTTTTAAAGAAAACAAATAGCTTCACATATTCTGTTAAGGAACCATACACTGCCTTAAAAGAGTATTTAAAAGAATACATAGCATCTAGGATAAGAAGGAGGCTGAAATCTCTTAGCTTAAAAGCTGAGGTAAAGGTGAATTCCAAAATAACTGTTAAAGTAAAGAACGAAACATTATTTATTAAGATTCCTCAGAATCCTTTAATAACATTTCAAGAACCTTAGCTATCAGTTTCTCGCTTTTTCTACGCTCCCTCATATTGCTTCTACTAGAATAATACCCCACGGTAACTAATTTAGTCTCTCTCTTATCAATGAACTGTAATAAAGACTTGTTTTTGTCGCGTAAACCTTGTTTTCCTTTAGAATCTGTAAGTGCACCTGTATGTTTAAGGTAGTACTTACACGTCTTATAGTATTTTTTGCATCTTTCAAAGTTAACGATGGTAAATGCTATTTGAGGAGGAGCTACTATGCATTGTCCGTATTTTAGAAATGGGCAGTGATCTTTTTCCACACTTACTCACGTAAATGCTATAAGCAATAATTTCATTAAAGAAGACTTCGGTTCAACAAACCATAGGTAATCCAAAAGATACAAATTGGTTTTAAGATAACTTTAAATTGCAGCTACTCTCTTCATAAGTTAGGTAGGTAACATTGAAAAACAATGAAGGAAGAAAGAAAATTGCAGTTTTTCATGGGGAAGCTAAAATAGGGGAAATTTATGGAAACTTTACTCAAATACAGCTTAGACCAGAGGATTTTTCAAGCCCTGTTTCTTTGCAGATGGCACTTTCAAGAATCTACGATGCACTAATAAAATCTATCGAAGCAGGCCCTAAGAAGAAGTTTGTAGCGGAAGTAAGATTTAAAGACTCTCTAGGCAACCCTGTTTTTATTGCCGTAGACTTAGGAGAAACTCCTCCACCATTTAAGAAAAAGAGCGCTAAAGCAAGAATATTCATAGAAATTTATGAGGAAGAAGAATAAACGTAAGCTATATAATAATTTTTGTTTCAAAATCGTCAAGAACCAGTAATATTAAGGCAGCAACATCTTTTATTATAGCATTGTTCTCGTTTGAAATGATTTCTTTGAGAAATAAGCAAGCATTTCCCCGAGAATATTTTTTAGATACTATTTTAAGTATTGTTTGAACAACTAATCTATCATGAAGTCTCTCTAAAGGTACTGAGGAAGAAGCTTCTATAAAATTAGCTTTGTTAAGAATGTTAAATAAAGTGGTAGGGCAGAAAAGAGAAAAACGCTGTACATCCTCTTTTTTCGTCAACTTTATCTTTTAACAGTTCTTGTTATGCCTATTTCCTTACAATCGTTATTTCTATTGTTGACACTCTAGATTGGCGGCCGTCAGGATTCTGTATTGTTTGGCTTCCTATTTTAATATCCTTTACATCTACTTGACCCGCTAAGAATCTATTTCTTACGATTTCCACGGTATCTACTGCTTTACTTATTGCTCTACCTCTAGCCTTGATTACTACCTCATTTACTCCTTGGTTTAGTAGGGTTAGTGTTGCTAAAACATAGTTCATTACAGGTTTTTTACCTACTAGAACAACATTGCTTGGTGTTGGTTGTGCCGACATATCCTAAACCCCATTAAATGTTTTTAGCTATAGACATTAGGCTAGGTACTTAGATATAAATTTTATTGTTTAAATGCAGCATTAATTGTTTAACCATAAACTCTTACATATGATTCTAAAGGTTTCTCAAGAACCTCCGGTATTTTATCTATAATGTCTGTTGCTAAGATTCTTTCTCCATAGGTCTTGTATGCTAAATCACCGGCTAAGCCGTTTATGAATGCTCCAAGATAAGCTGCTTTAAATGGATTAACTCTTCTGGCTAAGATTGAACCTATAATTCCTGAAAGAGTGTCCCCTGTTCCTCCAACACTCATTCCAGGGTTCCCTGTTTTATTGTAGATTACTTGATCAGAATACGCTATGATGTCTACGGGTCCTTTAGAGAGTACTACTGCATTGTATTTCTTAGAAACTTCCTTAACAACTTCTTCTCTTCTCTCTTTTACCTCATTCACGCTTACGCCGGCAAGCATTGCTAGCTCACCTAAATGGGGAGTTAAAATAGCTCTGCCATTAAATGAAACCTCTTTTAAAGCTATTGATTTTAGCGCATCTGCATCTAGAACTAAAAACTTACCTTGATTCACTGCATACTTAGCTATTTCAATGACAGCTTTGATTGTGTCTTTGTGAACTCCAAGCCCGGGGCCTAGGACTATGGAGTTTACTTTGTTGAGTAAATTAGCTATTTCTGTGAGAACATTTATGGATAAATGCTTTCCTTCATACTTAATAGCTATTATGTTCGGACTAAATGATGAAATAACGTATGCTGTTTTCTCTGGTGCTATAACATAAGCTAAGTCCGAGCCCGTTCTTAATGCAGCTAAAGCGGCTAAGGCAGGTGCTCCCGTATAAGTTTCTGAACCTCCAATGATAGCCACTTTTCCTCCAACGCCTTTATGTGCATCTCGAGGCTTTCTAGGTATTTCAAACATTACATTGCCCGGACCAACAAATAGGCGGGCTTCTGGAGGAATACCTATTTTCGCTACGTGAAGTTCTCCTACATACTCTTTTGCCTTAATAAGACCTGGTTTTGTATCATGAAAAGTCACTGTTAAGTTTGCTTTAACAGCGTTTCCAGCTATTTCTCCAGTATCCGGGTTTAAACCTGAAGGAACATCTACTGAAACCTTGTAACCTACACTTTCATTCAATATTTCAATAGCTGTTTTTACAGGTTCCCTTAAAGGTGGTTTAACACCAACACCCAATATCGCATCAATAATAATATCGGCTTTTACAGGTTCAAGAACATCAATAGTTCTCCTTAACAATTTAACTGAAGAACTCATTTTCTCCAAAATCTTAAGGTTCTCCTTAGTATCAACGTTATTGATTTCATCCTTATCGTAAAGAAGAACTACATCAACTTTAAAACCGAATTGAGCTAAGTGTCTAGCAGCAACAAATCCGTCACCAGCATTACCTCCTTTCCCAGCAAACACTACGGCTTTTCCTCGTTTACCAAATTTATTAACAATAATTTTAGCTACTGCAGCACCTGCATTTTCCATAAGTAATCTCGTTGGAATACCTAAGGCTACAGAGTTTTGCTCTAAAATTCTCATTTCAGTGGATGTTATCATCTCAAAAATACCTCTTCAGTATTTCGCCGGTATTATTACCTCTCAACTCTTATTTAAATAGACTTTCTTGAACGAAGTTTTAGGTGGCGATTTTGCCTTACGCTATTATAGAACATGCTTGCCCTAATTGTGGGGGTTTCATAGATACCGAGAGACTAAGCAAGGGTCTTCCATGTAGAGTTTGCCTAAATGGTTTAGAACATGTTAAATTAGATAAACTATCCTTAAAAGAAAATGTCTACATTAATCTTTTAACGAGAAAAAAACTTTATGGTTACAAAGAAATTTTAAATATTGAAAGAAGCGTTAAGGAGTTCGAAGCATTCTTTAGTAAAGCTTCTGGAAAAAAGCCTTGGAGCGCTCAAAGAACTTGGGCTAAAAGGCTTTTGAAAGGCGAAAGCTTTGCCATCATAGCCCCTACGGGAGTTGGTAAAACAACGTTTTCCATAATTTATGCACTATATCATGCATTTAAAAGTAAAAGCCGAGCATACATCATAGTTCCTACGAAAAATCTTCAAGACCAAGTCACGAAGAAAGCTTTGGAGTTTATTTCCAAACTTGGCATCACCTTAAACATTTGCTCACCAGGTATAATTAATGAAGATCTTCTGGAAACTGGAAATTTCCAATTACTCATAACCACATCAGCTTATCTTTCAAAAAACTTTGTAAAAATAGGAACATATAGATTCTCGCTAATAATAGTTGATGATGTTGATGCTTTACTTAGGAACTCTAGAAATATAGACAGAATTTTAAAGCTCATAGGATTTAGTGATAGAATACTTGAGATAGCATACAAGCTCATAGTAAGTAAAATAGACTTCTTTAAACTTGTAATTTCAGGTTCTGATGAAAACAAAATAGCTAGGATAAGGGAAAAAATAAGAGAATACAAAGCAGAAATCGAAAAATATGTTAAAGAAACAAAATTAGGGCAAATACTTGTATGCAGCGCTACTGGTAGAAGTAAAGGTCTTAAAGCTAAGATGTTTAAAGAACTTCTAAAGTTCGAAGCTGGAACAGTAATAGAGTATATGAGAAACGTTGTAGACACATACATGCCCTTAGAGAAAGACTATGTAAAACAAATAATTTCATTAATTAAGAAGCTAGGAAATGGAGGATTAATATTCGTATCCCAAGATCTAGGAGTTAAGGAAGCTAGGAGGCTAGTAGAAAAATTAAGGGAAAACAGCATAAAAGCTGAGCTTGCTTCATCCTCACGACATGGTTATATTAAAAGATTTGTTGAAGGAAAAACCGACATACTAGTGGGCATTGCAAATTACTATGGTGTAATAGTTAGAGGAATAGACATACCTGATAGAATAAGATACGCTATTTTCTTAGGAGTTCCTAAGTTTCAAATAGAGCTAGAAAAGGGATTAAATAATCCTGTAAAGATAATTGTTCTCTTAACAGCATTAGAAGAAGCTGTTGAAAACGAGGATGAACTGAAATATATAAGAAAGACCATTAACATTCTATCTAAATCATTAGATAAAATTAGCTTTAAAGAATTAAAGATACTAAGGAGAGCAATAAGTGAAAATATAGAGCTTAAAGGGTACCTAGGTAAGCTCTTGCAAATAATACTTGAAGCAAAAAAATTCATTCTTAACAAAATATCGGATTCAACTATTAGGGATAAACTGAAGAAATCCCAGCTATTAATTCTTAGAGAATTTAAAGATAAAACTTACATAGTCTCACCGGATGTTATGACATATATTCAAGCTAGCGGTAGAACATCTAGAATGTTTGCAAACGGAATGACGAAAGGTCTTAGCATAATATTGGTTGATGATGAGAAAGTGTTTAAGAAATTAATTAAGCAATTGAGATATTATATCGATAGTTTTGAAATAAAGAAGTTTGATGAAATCAATTTAAGTAAGATTCTTTATGAAATAGATAGAGACAGGGAAGTTATTAGAAAAATATTGAAAGGAGAGATTGAAGCAAAATACCAAGACCCTATTATCCCCGCTTTATTTATTGTTGAATCTCCAACAAAAGCTAGAACCATAGCCTACTTCTTCGGTAAACCATCGAAAAGAAGAATAAATGGAGTAGTAGTTTATGAAGTACTTGTAGGAGATCCTAAGCTAGGATCAAAAGATTACATGTTATCTATAGTTGCTACTAAAGGACACATACTTGACTTAACAACATCATCAACCATGGGGTATTTTGGTGTACTTGTAGACTCCGACACTATAGCTCCCATATATACTACGATAAAGAAATGTAAAGAATGCGGCCATCAATATACGTTAAATAGCGTTATTTGTCCAAAATGCGGCTCAACAAAAATATTTGATTCGAAAAGCATTATAGACACCCTAAGAAAGCTTGCTCAAGAAGTTGACATGGTATTTATTGGAACAGATCCTGATAGTGAAGGTGAGAAAATAGCATGGGACGTCATGCTACTACTTAAACCCTACGTAAAAAACATTTTCAGAATAGAATTCCACGAAATAACGAGGAAAGCTATAATAAAGGCTTTAGCGAACCCGCGAAACATAAATAGGTTTCTTGTTGAGGCTCAGGTTGTTAGGCGTGTTGAGGATCGTTGGATTGGTTTTGAGCTTTCAAGGAGGCTTTGGGGTGTTTTCGGAAAACACTGGCTATCAGCAGGAAGAGTACAAACACCAGTACTAGGATGGATAATAAAACAACACAAAAAATGGAAAGCCTCAAGAAGACTCTTTGCCGAATATATTTTAGAAGGCGGATTAAAAGTAAGATTTGATTACGACGTCTACTTTGATAAATCACTAATTAAAGAATATGTTAAAAACGGCGCGTTAATCTTAATAAAAACGACATTTATTGAGAAAATAAATCCACCACCTCCTTATACAACAAATACTTTACTTTCAGAACTCACCAGCAAATATAGATTAGACGCCCAATTTGCTATGAGAATTCTTCAAGACCTCTTTGAATCAGGTTTCATAACATACCATAGAACAGATAGCACACATGTTTCAAACGCAGGGTTTGAAATAGCTAAAGAATACGTACTTAATACGTTAAAGTACAATGACCTTATAAAGTTAAGAAGCTGGGGTGCTGAAGGAACACATGAATGCATTAGGCCTACAAAACCTTATGATGCTGAAACTCTCAAAAAACTCTTACTAAATGGAACGCTAAGAACCTTCGCAAACTTCACTTACTCACATTTCAAAGTATATGACCTCATCTTTAGAAGATTTATTGCAAGCCAAATGAAACCTGCTATAGTTGAGAAGGTAAGGTTAACAGTTAAGATCGGAGAAAGCGTCAAGACAGTAGAGTTTATAGGTAAAGTCGTTGAAGAAGGATTCCTCAAGGTCCTCCCAATACAGCAAGTATTAAACCTAAACAATGTAAATAAAGGATCAGTAATAAGAATAGTTGATTGTAAAACATGGAAAGGTTCATTAAATCCACTATATAGGCAAGGAGACGTAATTAAATTAATGAAGGATAAAGGAATAGGTAGGCCTTCAACTTACGCTAAAATATTATCCTCCATACTTAAGCACGGTTATGTAATAGAAAGTAAGAATAAGTATTTAGTTCCAACAACTCTAGGTATTAAAGTATATGAATACCTTAGCAAAAACTATGGACATCTTGTTTCAGAGGAAACTACAAGAAAACTTGAAGAAACAATGGATCTTATAGAGAAAGGCAAGCTAAATTACATTGAAGTATTAAGAGATCTTTTAACGACACTCAACAAGCCGTACGTTAGAGTTCATGCCGAAAAAGCTAAAGTTGAAACATAAATACCCTGAATCCCTACTATTCTACTCGAGGCTAAGAATAGAAATGACTTATACTATAAGTGTTAGTGAGGAAACTTATAGGCTTCTTGAAAAATATAGAAAAGTTCTAGAAGAAGTATTTAAAAGAAAAATGAGCTATGATGAAGTATTACATTTAGTTTTAAGCAACAATGTGCACTTCGCAATATACTTTGAACTTTCTAAAAGACTGAGTAGTATTGAGCGTGGTCTTGAAGAAGTCACTGTCCCACAATTCCCTAGAAAATATGAGGTAAGACATAATAAATTCGTAGGATTTATTAAAGACGTAGTTGTGTACCCTTTAGATAAAATACGAACTTCAAAAGAGAAAATAGAGAGATACATTAATGAAGGCATTTTCAAAATAATTCATGCAGCAGGTAGATCGTATTTAGTATATAAACCAAAGCTTCTTGAGTTATGGAACAAATTGCCAATACCTAAAGATAAGGTAAAGGAGTTAAGCAAGGAAGAGCAAAAACTTTTAGAAGTTCTTAAAAACGCTGGATTGGTTTATGAAGATGGAGTAACAAAGTCCATTAGGAAAGCTGTTAGCGAACTATAATCATTACTGATAATTCTTTTAATTACTATCAGCCGGGATTTCTATTCGTCATCGTACATACTCTAAGGATAGGGCGGTCATCATCCATGTTTCTGTTTTTAACTCTTACTCCTTAAAATGTTTCTAATAGTAACTTCAGCTATCTTCAAAGCTTTTGATGCTTTATCGATTTCGTTATAAAATGTCTGCCTATTTTGGAACTGTTTAAAAGCTGCCACTTGAGTTAGAACATTGTAGGAGTCAATGATATCGCCTTTTCTACCTAAATATCTTAAGTAAATAGTACCCTTTCTTCTTGTTCTTCTCGGATACATTTCAAGCATTACGTTTCCATATGTGGTTTTTATTATACCTAAAATTCTTACGTATGATTGGGGAGGTGAAATAATCCATAACTTTAGTATATCCTTAGCCTTATTATAGAATTCCTTAAGTTTGGCTGCAGACAGATCGTGAAACATTACTGTTAAGACATGGTATTCCACTGTAGAAGCATATTCCTTTATGAATTCCGCTAAAAATGGATAATATTTCAAGGGTAAAGCAAACTTTAAAACTCTATTTTCTTCATTTACTTCAATTATTGATGCTTCAAAATCTCTTAATTTCTTTATAGCTTTTACAATTAGCTTGTCAGGTTTAATGGATAGTATGGTGCTTATTACTGTTCGCTGCTTCATAAGAAAAACCTCCGACGGGGATAACATCCTCATCTTTGTTTCGGCAACCTACCTTTTCTTCATCGGTAAACTTATTCAGCCCTTCCACATGTCTTCATTATATCCGATCCGGGTTCACTCATCATCTATAAGGAATGCCCTATTTATGTTCTACACTGAAGTCTCAAATATAGTTTTCACGCAAAATTTTTAGGGAAATCCCTAACTATACCTTCCCGAGGATAGATAAGAAATGAAGTTGAGAACATTCTTTCTACAGTATATCATGCCTCAAATGCTACTTTTGGGATTCGCAGTTATGAATACTTGGCTTCCACAATACACGTTCGCATTCATCATAGTATACATTATAATTTTCGGCGCAATAATGTATGAAACAGGAAAGAAAACATTAAAGGGCAAAACTAAGGATATTGAGGAAATAAGAAAGGGTAATAGAATATACAAGGCTAAAGCTACTGAAGTTAGACAACTTATGGCAAACGACCCATTATTTATTTCCGAAATGAAGGGACAACTTTTAACAACGTTTCTACCTTTCCTTTCAATACTTGTAATATGGTTTCTATTTAGTACATTAAGGAATATGCTAGTTAAAGGAGAACCTGGATCAATAGAAATGTTCATAGGCTATGCTATACTTTACGAAACGTTTTTCGTAGTTTCATTGATAACCAGATTGTATCAGAAGATAATGGCAAGAAGAAAAGGATATTCAACGATAATGGTGCTTAATGAATATGTTATTACAGAAAAGGGAATATATTCTGAGAGAGGAGGAAGTTTAACGCTAAAATTCCCTATTAAAGCAAAACGTATTACATGTAACGAAAAAAGGAGCTTCATAGATATAGACGTTGTTCAAGAAAATCCATTCGCAGGTAAAACCATAATGAGAGTGAGGTTATATTCGAAAAAAGCAAGTGACTTGTACAATAAAATTAAGGATAAAGTCATCATAGAGGAAAGCTAACTCGACCTTTTCAGCATTTGCATATAGGTTATTCCGTTTAAGGCAACATAAGGTATTATGTTCTTGGGCACATAAAAGTATCTTGGCGTCAATGTTTTAAGCATAGAATCCGATGGTATAACTCTAACCTCGTAAGCCTCGTTAACCGGGATTCTCTCTAGAAACTTCTTAAAATTCGAAATTATCTCTCTAGCTGAAAAGTACAATGTAAAATACGACAGTCCATTAATAGGCTTTATATATAATGTGTAAACTTCGTCGACATCGTATGGTTCGAAAGACCGCCTATATTCCGGTGATTCATAAATCTTTTCAGCATCCTTAATTAAAGCCCATCTCCACTCGCCAATATCTATATCAATAAATTGAAACACTCTATCAACAACATCAGGTTTTCTTAGATCCTTAAGCTTATTCTCTATTGTTTTAGATGGTAATTCAAGGATTTCTGAAAGTTCATCGACAGTTAATGCCATATTTTCAAGAGTTTCAACTATTAGAAGAGATGCATCCTTAATCCATGGCCTTATTGGTGGTAATTCTCTAACATACCTCCCTAGAGGGGTTTCGACGTTTTTGGCGTAAACTAGGTTTATTTCCCCACTACGTATTTTTCTTAAAAGCTCCTTAGCCCCTTCAACGTCCATGTATTGTGACTTTACTTGTCTCTTAGCCTCCTCTATAATTAATGAGTCTTTCTCAGCATCTAACTTACCTATCTTTCCAAAGCTTACCTGAAGTTCCTTCAAAATGGCGTAATATAGTGGTGATCTCTCAAGAGATAATTCAACAAGCCTTTCAACTTTATCGGGTATTATATTTAATAATATCCTTACTGGATCTACATTTCTTACCTTTACTGAAAAGCCTACATACGATGATTTTACGTAAACATTCAGTGTGTACTTAGTTGATATAAGGTACATTATGATGTGCGCAAGAGTTTCAGCTATATTTTGTCCCATCCAGTAAAGGAAAACTGTTTCATCACCATGTTTTTCAATAACCATAATTTTTTCATTAGGTAATAAATCTTCTTTACCTCTATATGCCTTAAATAGCTTGTTTATGTAGAAGAATGCTGAGTTAAACACTTTAACATTCTCTGGTAAATCTAACGCACCCCCATTAACTACTTTATGAAGCAATCTCCCTACTTCATAAGATATTTTCCTGGAACGCCTAGCTCCCTCTCCTCTCCATATAGGTACCTCTGCTTCTTCTGTAGAAGCAGGTACGACCGAAATTTTCATGCTAATATCGTCAACATCTACGATCTTCCAGTTTCTTCCCGAGAGCCTAACAACGTCTCCAACTCTTAAGTATCTGTAAACATATTGTGAATCAACATCACCCACTATTATGTCACCATGCTTTACCTGAAACGAAGGTCTTTCACCTATTGTGGTAAAGAACTCTGTAAAACTTCTAGCCCACCATCTTCTAAAAGCTGTGTCAGTATCAAATCTCCAGATTTTAAAGAATGTTGGACCTATTTTATATTTTGAATTATTTACTTTGGAGAGTAAGCCATTAGCCTCCATGTATTTTAGTAGCTTTGTAAGCTCATCGAAGCTAAGTGTTTTGTAAGCGTAAGCTTTAGATATTATTTCATAAATCATTTTAGCATCAACTTCTCCATATTGAAGAACTATACCCAAAATTTCTCTGGCTAAAACATCAAGAGGTTTTTCTAATATTTGTGGTTCTTCAAGTTCGTTCCTTAATGCTAAAGAGATTGTAGCTAAAGTTTCTAAAATATCAACTTCATTTAAACCTATAATTGCTCCCTTAGATACATCGTAGAATTTATGGCCGCTTCTCCCTACCCTCTGAAGGAGCGTAGTTACTGAACCTGGGGGTCTAAATTGAATAACCTTTTTTATATCGCCTATGTCGATACCTAGTTCAAGGGTTTTTGTACAAACAACACCTTTAAGCTTGCCTTCGAGAAGATCTCTCTCAACAGTTACCCTTATGTTTCTAGAAACCGAAGAGTGATGTACTTGGATCTCCTTTAATCCCGTCTTCTCCAAGTATTCATGCAGTCTTTCTGCAGTTGACCTGGAATTTACGAAGATTAGGCTTGGAGGCTCAATGTGCTCTATTATTGTTTTAGCTACCTGTTCCCATAAATCATCATCGCTTTTAGACTGTACGGCATCAACTTCTATTATTGTCTTCTTGCTTCTGCCAATTTCAATTATAATGCTTTTCCTCTTTGAAGATCCAAATAGGAATTTCGCTACTTTCTCAGGATCTCCTATAGTTGCTGAAAGACCTATTCTTTGAAAATCATAGTTTGTAAGTTTTCGAAGCCTCTCTAATAGTAGAATAAGCTGAATTCCTCTTTTAGACGAAATTAGCTCATGGACCTCATCTACGATAACCCATTTAACATTCCTATAGTAGCTTCTAAACTTCTGAGCCCAGTCAAGATCTATTTCTAAGCTTTCAGGCGTTGTAACTATGACATGTGGTGCCTTCCTTAATCTCTTAGCTTTCTCAGATGATGGAACATCACCATGCTTTCTAGCAACAGTGAAACCTAGTCTAGAACCCCACCATCTTAACCTTCTAGTTATGTCATTTATTAACGCTCTTAAAGGGGTTATGTAAACTACGGCAACGGGTTCTGCTCCTTCATCAATCATCTTTTCAAAAACAGGGAGGATTGCTGCTTCGGTTTTACCATAACCTGTTGGTGCTATTATTAGTACATTATATCCCTCCTTTATCTTGGGAATAGCAAGTTTTTGAGGTGTTGTAAGTTCTCTCCACCCCTTCTCCCTAAGTAACTCTACTATCTTCGGATTCTCTATGCTTATAGCTGAATCTTCAAACATTGCTTAGTTCCTCATGTTACGCTATGCTTTTATACGGCATTTTAGCATGGATTTGTAGCCTAAACGCATAAGGCACTACAACTAAAAAATATTTTCGTATAACAGCTAAAATGAGGTGTAATTATATGTCGAGGAAAAAACATGTGTGTATCGTTTGCGGAAAAATGTTTCCTGAAGGACAAGGAATAGTACTTACTTTAGATAATTACATGCTAACATTTCATAGTAAAGCATGTGCTTTAAAATTCTTTAACACTTTACTGCATAAGGTAAGTTTTGATTTAATTAGAGACACTGTTGAAGATACTGTTGAAGAATTTAAGAGAAAACTTAGGGAAGAATTTAAGAGAAAGGCTAAGAAAATTTAGCTTACTGGCTCGAAAACTATGCCAAGTCTTCTAGCATAATCGTATGCTTCAGCCATTTCCTCGTAAGTGGGTCTCCTAGTTATGTCAGGCCATTTTTCAGGTGTTCTCAAGACTTTAAACTCTGGCCTATACTGCCCCATAATATTCACTAAAACTTTGTCTTTAGGCAGATTTTCGGCAATCCATTTAAGAATGGGCTTCGTGCAGCACTCTAAATGATTAGGTAACACAAGATGCCTAATGATCATGTCTCCATGTTTAATAGCTGCTTTTAAGTTTCTAGTAACAACTTCAAAGTATCGTGGTGCACTTGAAAGTATTAAAGCACATTTATTATTACCATATTTAAAATCCGGAAGCCATATGTCAATTAAATCAACTAGGATATCCATTGCTTCATTAGACAAGTACATATTACTATTCCATAGCTGCGGGACATTTATGTCAAGAAATTTCAGTGAATTTACGATGGTGTGTAAATTTGGCGTAGGATCTCCACCTACATGATTTATATTTTTAGCTCCCTTCGCTCTTAGCTCCTTCTGAATAAGAGCTAACGACTCTGGAGTTACGACAACACCACCATAAATGTTTTCTTGACTAATGTCATAGTTTTGACAGTTATGTATTAATATGCCATTACCTGCAAAGAATACGTGTTCGTCAAGAACATTATTCGAAGCTCTTAAGACTATATCGTAAACTTTCTTTCTCCTTCTGATTACCCTTACTTCTTTTACATAGTCTGCCTTCCTTACTTTCTTCATCTTTTTTATTAAGCCCAGTTTTTTAAACATTTTTTCTTTTCTATCGTCAAGAAATATTGCAATTTCGGTTAATTTGAGTATATCAAACGTACCATTAATATCTATCCAGAATTGTTTATGCTTGCTTACATGACCTGTAGGAAGGACATATTTTACAGAAGGTAATCTCTCTTTAATTCTATATTGAACACCGTTTAATCCCAATATGTAGCTTAATTCATAAGCCATCCGTTCAGATGTTGTTACGAATCTTATGTAAAACACTCCTTTTTTCCCTATGCTTAATGTTCCGTCTCCTGTTAAATAGGCAGAAAGGAACTCCTTTAAGAAAGTCTTACTTACATTAAAAACAATCCATGGAATGCTTTTATTATGGGCTTTTCTCCCTATATTTAAAACATATCTAAATAATATGTATAGTAATCTGCTTGGCACTATTATTTGAGGCGTTTTTCCTCTATAGTTGTAGAGTAATTTTATTCCGTCTAAATTGGGAATAATGGATTTTATGCAATGTAAAATATCTTGTTGGATACGCCTATTTGATGTTGTAAAAACTAGTCCGTGCTCTCTAAGATAGTTACCTTCGGCTATAAAGTATCCCAAAAGTCTCATGAGCTCTTTAGATATATTAATTAAAGCGGGTATGTAGTATTTTACTTCCTTCTTCATGGACAACATATATGTCTCGTTATACTTGCTTAATTCGCTATAGTACTTTCTGTACAGTTTAATAAACTCTGGTAATGGAATAGAATCTATACGGAGCCAATAATACTTGAAATTCTTTATACCAGCTTTGGTAAATAATTCCTTAAAACTAATGTTATATTTCTTATGCAGTTTTCGTAAAGCCTTATTAACATTTTTTACCCTAATTTTTTCTTTCAGATCACATGGTAGTTTTCGATCAAATTCTTCAATTAAATTTATTGCACTAATACTGTTTTCAATAATAGATTCTTTGGAATGCAGAATGCACGGTAAAGTTATAAGTTTCTCTCCTACTTTTAAATCTTTAGCATATTTTTCCTTTAATTCATTATTATTTTGCACTATTACTATATGTTCTGGCGTAAGCTTTACTCTCTTACCTCTATTAGTGACTACCTCATAAATTACGTCTGTTTCCCTGGAAATTATATCATCTATTTTTCTCCATCCACTTAATGTTAGAACCTCTACTTCTCTAGCCTCTTTTAATGTTTTCGCAACTTCCTTTACTTTCTTAATTGAAATAATTTTATTAATTCTTACTAGCAAGTAATCATCTTCGTCCAAGCAGAATACACACTTGAAGTTGCATGATCCATAAAATATTGTGCCACTTGGCACGAGAGGCGATTCTTCTCCTAAATGATGAAACCATGAGTGAGCATATGTTCTGTAATCGAGCTTGCAGAAGTAGCCTTTTTCGCCCTTAGCTCTATTAACTTTACATTTTCTCTCACAAAATATGCATTCTTTAAGCATTTCATTTACAATCGCTATTTTTACATCCAAGAAATTGATTTTAGGTTTAGGTAGCTCTTCAAAGTTTAGTTTGTTTTCCTCTATTTTATTGAAAACTTCTCTAAACACTTTTGCTACTTCATTATGTAAACTCCATAATCCATCATAATCTAATTTCTTAGGATCTTCATTTACTTCAATACGCTTAGCTATCATGAATTTAGCCGGCTTCATATCCTTCATAACACGGTAGTACCACCATAACCTACGTTTAACACTTTCATTACGCCAAACTTCTACTGCATCAGGTCTGTAAAGATACCAGGGAATAATCTCAAAGATCATAAATAAACAGCCTAACCAAACTTTCCTCTTAAGATGTCATAGTTTAGTTTCCTAAAATATTTTTACTTGTACACTTCACTATTAAGGTAATTCACTGCTAATAGGTAACCTTTATTTTCCATCCAGAACTAAGCAAAATATTAGCCGATGAGGAATGCCTGGCATGAAAATGAAAGTTAGTGATTCGAAGAGGCCGCGTCCCGAGGCACTAATACAAAAGACTATAAAGATAAAGATGATGCATATTGAAAAGAATTACTCATGAAATTTTCGGAGTAGGTTCAGCCCTTTTTCTATTAACACCATCAATAGAAAAAATGGTTTTTGCAATATTCTTCTCAGCATTAGGTAGCGTATTTCCCGATATGGATGTGAGGTTTAAACATAGGATATTTCTACATAATGTGTTCGCATTAACTATTGTAGCAATTGCTTTATTTTTCATATTAAAGTTCTTTATTGGTATTGGAGAATATGTTAAAGTATCTGTCCTAAGCTTCACCATAGGGTTTTTTACGCATATCCTATTGGATACTTTAACTAAGACTGGTGTCGCATTTTTATGGCCCTTTACAACGCGAAGAATAAGTTTTCTCAAAGAAAGATACGATAGCCCCTACCTTAACTATGTAGTTTCACTAGTAGGTGTTTTTTTCTCTCTAACTTACATTTACATGCTATTTAAGGGTGGCATTTAATGTTAAGAACATTTATTCACCTAACACTAATAACACTAAATTTCAGAGAAATTACCTTAGAGGAAGCTGTCCATAAGGTGGAAAGAATTATTGGAAAAACTTCTGAAACAGAGTATTCCGCTAATACGGCATTACTGATTTACGAAAAAGACATTAATGAAGGAACTATGAAGAAATTATTAGATGTAAGTAAGTGTAATGTTGACATTTTCATAATAAAATCCTTTAACAATAAAATTAGAGAAGCTTGGCTTATCCTCAATGAACTACACAAGGTAGATAGCGAGGCCACTCTTAAACTCATTAAATATTACCCACTCCTCGCTAAGCATTTCACAGCTAATAATTTAATGTAGAAACCATTTCCTGAATAGGTTCCAAGAAACCAAGTATTGAAAGTGCATAAACTAATGCCGTGTAAAATACTGACACAACAACATACTTCACCACCGCTTTCTTGGACAAGTTAATACTTCCTCCCCTAATGGCTCTTTCCGCCCCTAAATGCATTAGTATAAATCCCAAGACATTAGTGAAATTGTAATAAATTATGAAAAGTATTGGGAAGTAGTCTTTTGGAAGAAGGAGAATAGTTAGGCTTGATAAAATGTAAGATATAGGTATGTTAACGAAAACATCATTCCACCATGATAATGGAGAGAGAATGTAACCTATGAAAGCAATTACTCCTCCTTCAACTCTATTTTTCATATTCTTTTTTCTCATGCTTTAACACTTGAAGAAGAACTTTCAGTGCCCAAGTATTTCTCTAAGTCCTTTGCTTTCTCTTTTAAACCTTTGGATAAATAAATTTCATAGAGTCTTTTTGCAACATCTCTTCTCTTTTCTAGCTTAAACGATTCTTCATAAGCCTCTAACGCTTTATCCACCCTTCCCTGCTTATCGAAAATATAACCTATTTTTGCCCATATTCTAGGGTTCTCTTTGAATAAAATAGCAGCTTGCATGTAATAATTTAGCGCCTTCTCATAATTTTCCTTCATAAAGTAAAGATCGCCCAATCCCTCAAGAGCTTCATGATTCCCTCTATTAATGCTTAAAGCTTTTAAATAATGTTTTTCAGCTTTTCTCCATAAGTCATGCCAAACGCGGCCATATGTCTTTTTATCTAAATTCTCAACAATATTTCTGAACACATTACCTAATACAGCATATGTTTCGCTGCTTTCAAGCCCTTTAATTGAAATCATAAATCTTTCAATAGCTTCAGCTAAAATTATAGGGTTAATGTTCTCTCTAAAGAAGCCTCTTTTATCTTCAAACCAAGCTATGATTAATGCCTGCATTATCCTTAAGATATCTTGTGAAAAAAGGTAATAGTACTTAGCTGATAATTCATTTAATCCACCATAAACTTCATCGAGTGTTTCTGCAGCAAAAACCTTTACCCAGGAGTAGTTCGTGTTTACAATAATTCTATTTATTTTCGCAATAAAGTCGTCTACGCTTTCCTGAGCTACTCCCTTTGTTAAGGACTTTGAAATAAGAGCTAATAGATCATTTACTACATTACTGCTCATTAAACTCTCCTTCAAATAACTTTCTAGTTACATTACAAGTTTATAGCTCTTCTCTTATATTTCATATAAGCCTCTAATGGAGGTAAAGATGCTGTAATTAGAACCATGATGCTCACATTAAAACTCAACATTTTCTTAGCCATGACTACAATTATCATTTATGGGGACTTTTAACTTAGCTAATTCACTAGAATACATAACGAGTAAGAAAATTTTACAGAGGTTAGGTAAGTTCTTTCTTTAAACCTAAAGAGAATAGCAAGTAACTCACGATTATAGAATGAAAATATTTCAATAGTGCTTTCAAACGTCATTATATAACATTTTAAAGATAGATCAGGGGGCTCCTAAGTCTTCATCCCTAATAGTCTTAGGTCAAGCCCGCCACAGTCATCACTTCTGAATGTATAATAATTTACAGAGAACCTTTAAACTTGACCCACGATAAATACTGTATTAAGCTATAGTGGAAAGGGATGTGTGCATCTTGAAAAGCAAGAAGAAGTATATAATGTTAGAAGTTTCAGAGGAAATAATAAATCTTTTAGAGAAATTAGCTGAAATTACTAATGCAAATGTAAATGATGTTGCTAAGGAGGTGTTTTCATTAACCGAACCTGTGCTTAGGAAAATAGTTGAAGAAAAAACCGTAGATTTTAAGAAGCTTAGAGAAGAGCTTCATAGAACAATGCTTGATTCATTAAACATTAGGGCTTTAGAAGAAGACGTTCTCGAAAAAGTTAATGGAAAAGGAATGTATGTACTTGAGGAAGTAGATTTAGACATAGATGATAACTCAATTTTTATAATGTTTCGGGAATTTCCGGAATCACAACTTAGATTAGGTGATATGTGGATTAAGCTAAACTTAGCTTCAGCCAGCATAGGATTTACATTCTTCTTAGAAAAATATGTTAAAAGAAAACCATCGAAAAAGCCTTCACATAAGTTAAAATATAGCGTCAGTACAAGGGAACACTTGAATAAGCTCTTAGTTACGATAACGTTTAGAGTTAAGAACGTAAAGTATCTTCCAAAACTAAGTGAAATATCAGATGTTGTGAAAGAAATAAAAAATGATCTGCAGGGGCGCATATGAGTTTAAATTCTATTGAAAAAAAAGATATTGTTGAAAATATTTAAAGGCTCATGGTCTATGCTGGAGCTAGCTAAAGACTTAAACATGACTCGGAATGAAGTAAAAGATATAGTAAATAACCTTATCGTAAAAGGGTATCTTATGAAAATTGATTGTTTTAAAGAAAAATGTGGAGACTGTTCTCTAAAAAAAGATCTGCCCTTACTCTAGGAATCCCCTTAATATCCCTATTTATGTCTTAACGAAAAAAGGTTTAGAGACCGCTTTAGCTCTAAAATAAGTTTCAAACTTTTTTGTCAAGTTTAATAAAAATTCTTCCATGGCTATTAAAGTGGAACCTAGGTTAATGGGAAGTAGTTTTTAAAATTATCTCTATAGTTTGGTTCTTAAGCATGATTGTCCTTTTTGCTTGAATTCTTAATAGGATTTCAGGGTCTTTTAATGCGTGACCAGTAACTATACAAACAACATTATCGCTTCTTTTAATAATGCCTTGCTTTAAAAGTTTTAAACAACCTGCAACACTAGCTGCTCCCGCAGGTTCTGAGTCAATACCTTCAAGGGAACCCAATTTCACCATTGCTTCAAATATTTCTCTATCACTAACTTTAACAAACAGACCTTTAGACTCTCTAACTGCGGCCATTGCTTTAGGCCAATTGACGGGCTTACCTATCCTAATAGCAGTTGCTATAGTCTCAGGCTTATCAGTGAAAACAGGTTTACTTAGTCCAAGCTCGAATGCTTTAGCTAATGGTGAAGCCCCCTCTGATTGAACGCCCACCATTTTTGGCAGCTTATTTATGAGCTTAAGTCTGTAAAGTTCTCTAAAACCCTTCCATATTGCTGAAATATTTCCTGCATTACCCACAGGTACGATAATCCAGTCCGGCGTGTTAATTTCCTCGGCGATTTCAAATGCTATAGTCTTTTGTCCTTCAAGTCTCCATGGGTTGAAGGAGTTTAAAGGATATATTTTCGTCTCTTTCTCAACAACTTTTTTTACAACCTCTAATGCATCATCAAAGTTCCCTTTAATTTCAAAAATTTCTGCACCATGAAGTATTGCTTGAGCAAGTTTACCTAAAGCAACTTTTCCCTTAGGTAAAACTATTATGGATTTCATTTTGGCTCGTGGAGCATATGCTGAAACAGATGCTGCAGTGTTCCCTGTTGAAGCAACAATAACTGATGTCGAACCTATAAGTTTGGCTAGTGTAACTGCAACTGTCATCCCCCTATCCTTAAAGCTCCCTGTAGGATTTGCACCCTCAAACTTAACGTAGAAGCTTTTTGAACCAAAAACATTCTCAACGCTAATAAGTGGTGTGCTACCTTCACCTAATGTTATTACGTAATTAAGTAAGGTTTCAGAAAGAGGGAGAAGTTGCTTATAGCGCCATACACCTTTCCCTTTAAAATCCTCCCATGAAATTTCGGTTTTTAAGAAATCATATTCTACAGAAAGTAAGCCATTGCACTTTGCACACTTATATGTTTTAGGATTTGGAGGGTAAATTGCACCACAGTTTACACATTTCAAATAAACGTTTTCCTTAACTACACTCAAGATATCAAACACCCTACATTTTACCCTTAACTTCTCTTTCATAACTCTATTAAATAGTTTTGTACATATTTTCTAACGATGCCAACATAGCTTAGGGCTGTATTATGGAAAGGAAGAAATGCGAAATACTATTACTTGTAAGGAAAGAAGTGATACGTAAGATTCTTAGTAGAGTAGAAAGTGAAAGCATAGAGATCTGCGGCATTTTATTTGGTGAAAGAAGGAAGGGAAAGGAGTTCATAGTTAAAGAATGCTCATTTATAAAGAACTTAAACAATTCACCATTAAGTTTTACTATGGATCCTAAAGAAATGTATTTTGAAATAATGAAACATGTGAAAAAATCTATGGATATTGTCGGTTTATTTCATTCGCACATGTCATCTACAAAACCATCTAGTAAAGACTTGAAATATATGAGGTTATGGGGGATACCTTGGGTTATAATTAGTAAGCATGATAAAGCAATTGCGGCTTATATTATTAAAGACGGTGATTTATGTGAAGTCGAAATCATTGAGATTCCCTAATTAACTTAGGTCTAGGAACTCTTTTCCCATCACCCAAAACCCAGTATTCACCATCATTTCTTCTCTCAAGCTTCCAGATAGGTGTTTCATGCTTTACTTTTTCTAGAACCTCCTTTGCAACGTTAAAGGCCGTGTTTCTGTCTACAGCAGCTACGAAAATGTAAACTGTAGTTTCCTTAGGTTTAAGTGACGAGATTTTATGATATATTTTCACATCAATAACATTTGGTTTTTTAGAGTATTCCTTGGCTAATTGACTTAGTTTAGTTTCAGCATAGGGTTTATAAGCTTCGTATATTAACTCGTGAACCCTAACATTATTACCTAAGTTCCCCTTAACAAAACCTATAAAAATCACTAGTGCGCCTGCTCTTTCAAATTCAGGTGTTTTTTTAAGTTCATTAATTACTTTTTCAATAACAATGTCATCTTCAATAATCACTCCTTCAGGCGAACCACCTGATGCTGGTGGGAATAGGAAAACTTCATCACCATCGTTTAGCTTAGTATTTTGATTAGCGGGTTCACCATTAACTAAAATTATTATTGGTTCTTCAGGTTCACTTTCATCAATATAGTTAGCTATTTCCGGATATTTTCTTATGAGAAACTCTAAAAGATTCTTTATCGTAGAGTTTCTCGGAAGATTTACAGTAATTCTATCTGAGCCTACAATATCTCTGTATATGGCAAAAAGCCTAATATTGACTCTAATACCTAGTTCACCTCAACAATACTAGAAAAACGACTATATTTAGGTTTTAAGCTTGTTTTAAGATTAAACATCCATGTACATGTAGAATTCGACTGGTGTAGGGAAGGATTCTATAAATTTGGCTTCTTTACGTTTCAACTCTATGTATTCTTCAAGTACTTCCTTTGAAAATATGGGCATCAAATAGTCCATGTCTGTTTCTAATTCATCTAATGCTTCCCACAGAGTACGTGGAAGCTTTTTTATCCCTAACCTTCTTCTTTCATTAATACTCATATGATATATGTTCTTATCTACGGGGTCGCCTGGATCAAGCTTTCTCTTTATACCATCAATTCCTGCAGCAAGTATAGCAGCAAATGCTAAATACGGATTAGCTGATGGATCAGGAGGTCTGTATTCGATTCTTTTAGAGTTTTTTATACCTTTGTGATAAACTGGAACTCTTATGGCAGCGCTTCTATTACCTTTACTCCAAGTCAGATAGACTGGTGCTTCATATCCTGGAATAAGTCTCTTATAGCTATTTGTTGTGGGAGAAACTATAGCTGATAAAGACCTTGCATGCTCAATAAGCCCGCCTATAAAGTATCTTCCTAACTGGCTAAGCTCTGCATACTCATCGTTTTCATCATAAAACAGATTCTCGCCTTTAAGATTCCATAAGCTTATGTGAACATGCATTCCGGAACCATTATCTCCGAAAATAGGCTTAGGCATGAAGGAAGCGTACATACCATGTTTTGCAGCAACGTTTCTCACGACATACTTTAATGTTTGAACATTATCCGCTGTTTGAACTAAACCTCCATATTTAAAGTCTATTTCACACTGACCGGATGATGCAACTTCATGATGATGAGCTTCAATTTCTACATTAAAATACTTTTTAAGTACATATGCTGCTTCATTTCTAACCTTAAACACTTTATCGTAAGGGTCCGGAATACAGTATCCTTCCTTTACACGTATGAATGATGAGCTTACTAAGGAGCTTCTTTCCTTGGAATATATTGTTAAAGACTGCTTTATACCTGGATTTTCAAATTCAAGCTCTACTTTGTCAAAAATAAAGAATTCAACCTCGGGACCCCAATAGCTAATGAAACCTACTTCTTTAGCGAACTCTTCAGCCCGTTCAGCAATGTATCTAGGATCTCTTTCTAATCTTCCTTTATCAAAACCCCAATAAACTTTCCCTATAAACCTAGCAGTACCTTCTTTCCAAGGCACTATAGCAAAAGTTTCAACAATAGGTTTAAGCACTAAATCACTTTCATCTATTGTTGAGAAACCCTTAATAGAGCTTCCATCAAGCTTTCCGAATCCCTTAATCAATACTTCTGCAGAAAATTTCTCGGAAGGAAAGACTGCAGTATGTAATTTACCTAAAAGTGAAGTAAAATGTATCTCAACCCACTCTATATTTTTCTCCCTAATAATTTTCATAATATTCTCTAAACTCATAATACATCATCTATTTAGTGTACAAGTCACCTTATATATGAACACTATATATAATTTAGCCTAATAATTAGAGAACATTGTAAAATTTTATTGAAAATAATATTGAACATTTATATAAAGATAAGTAATGATATGTAAAGCAATTTTATAAAAAAGTTTAGACCTTAAAAGCCTTTTCTATTAACTCAATGACGTCCTCTAAAGTAAACCCTAGTACAGTCATCTTCGTGGAATATTTTTCAATAACCTCTCTTACTTCATTAACTTTGCATCCTTTTAATTCATTTTCAAGAGCCTCAAGCATTTCCTGAGGATACACGAAGAAATCCCCACTAATAATAATATTATGTATTCTTCCCCCTTCATCAAACTCTAAATCAACCTTTACCGTCTTTCCTCCCTTAATCTTTTTAAGAACACTTACTTTCCTCATATCATTCACCTTTTATAAATCCACTTCATTGACTTATATTTTTCAATAAGCTTAGAGGCTAAAGCAAGCTCCTCATCCGTTAATTTGGATTCTTCAAAGTCAACGTTTAAAGCTTCCGAGAAACCTTCAATCATTGCTTTTATTGTTTCATCCTTTGTAACTCTTCTGCCAAGCTCTCTTGAAAGTGTAGTTACTCTCTCAAGGATGGACCTAGCTCCATGACTGAGTAGCTTTTCCTTAGGCGCTTTTAGTGATGAAGCCAAGGTCATGAGGTCTGTATTATACATTAGTGTTCCATGTTGCAAAAGCGCTCTCTTTTTACGTGATTGGGCACTTCCGGAAATTTTCTTACCTCCAACTATTACATCGTTTATTGGAACAAATTGTGCATCTAACCCGAACTTGTTAATAGCATAAACTATTCCCTTACATATTATTTCATAGCTTTTTAAAACATCAGTAGCAATGTCTCTTATTGAAGCAACAATAGAATATGTTACTTCACCATTTACATCATGATATACAGAGCCTCCCCCAGTTATTCTTCTAGTGAAAGGTATGTTCCTTTTTTCAAGAAAGCTTGTGTTTACTGCATCATTTACACGTTGAAAATAACCTATAGTTACGGCGCTTGGATTAAATACGTAAAGTCTAAGAGTATTTGGAATTTTGTCTTCATCCCTTAAAAGCAGCATGGCTTCATCTACAGCCATGTTCCAAAAAACATTTCCCTCACTAATTATTAATCTCCAAGTAGCCATATCATTTACACCTTACATCAATCCTTACTGTACAATGCTAAACTTATATTTTTCGTAAAAATAATTGTTAGAAGCAATGGCGAAACTGTTCAAAAATATTTATTTACCACTTAAATCCCCTGTTCTTTGGGAACACTAAAGCAGGGTTATTGAAGAATGTATGTGCGAGCATCCATAGGTACATTGGCGTCTTTAGGATTACTTGACCTTAAAATGTTTGAAAAACCGTATACAGCATATATTCTACAGTATTCTGAAGACGGATGCCAAGCTGATTGCTTATTTTGCCCTCAAAGCAGAACTAATTTTTCAAGAAAAGATTTTGTATCAAGGGTGGTTTGGCCAAGAATAGAGCTTAATGTATTAATAAAAGCTATAAAGGCGAAGAATGTTTTTTCACGTCTTTGCGTTCAAAATGTAATTAAGCAAGGCTTTAAGGAAGAGTTCATCGAGATCATTAGAAGAATTAGAAAAAACAATATTAAAACACCAATTAGCGCATCAATAACTCCTATCTCAAGAGATTACCTTAATGAATTGAAAGAGTTAGATGTAGATTACCTTGGTGTAGGTCTTGATGCGGCAACACCCGAAGTTTTTGTGAAGATAAAAAAGCCCTATACATGGGAAACATACATTAACTTCATTAAGGATGGGGTTTCTGTGTTTGGGAAATATAGAGTTAATGTCCACTTAATTTTCGGACTAGGTGAAACTGAAAAAGAGTTTGTAGAAACAATGAAGACCGTGCATAATGTAGGAGGTAAAATTGCTCTATTTGCGTTCACCCCAGTAAAAGGTACTGCTTTAAGTTTAAGAAAACAGCCAAGTATTTACTCTTGGAGAAAAATTCAGTTAGCAAAATACATTATAGAGAACGAACTTTACGATAAGATAGTGTTTGTGGAAGACAAAATATGTTTCGAAAATAGTTTTCTACGTAGCATTATTAATGACTTAAAGAAATATTTACCAATATTTCTTACATCAGGCTGTCCATCATGTAATAGACCATTTTACAATGAAAGCCCGAAAGGCCCTTACTACAATTTCCCATCCATACCCTTTGCTGAAAAAAGAATTAAAATGCTTAAAAATGAGCTCCTAAAGATAGCTAAGGAATGTGATGTCTATGGGCAATGTTAAAGCATTTATTCCGGGCAGGAAATTCCCTGACATAAGTATAACAGGTCTTTCATGTCCTTTAAATTGCGCTTATTGTGAGGCTTACTACTTACATGGCATGGAGTCGGCACCAACACCTAAAAAACTTTACGAAACAGTAAGGTATTTAGTGAAAAAAGGAGCTAAAGGTGTGCTTATAAGCGGGGGCTTTAATTTAGAAGGAAAATTGCCCATTGAACCTTTTCTGAATATTATTAGGGAAATTAAGAGAGATTTCGATATAGTAATTAGTGTTCACCAGGGATTGGTTAATAGAAATTTAGCTGAAAAACTTAGAGATGCAAAAGTGGATATAGTAGATTATGAAGTCATTTTAGATCCTTTCGTAATAAAAAACGTGAAGAACTTGAAAAATAAAGAACCTGAAGATTATATTAAGTCCTTTGAAATCCTTGAAAAATATGGCCCACCATATATTGCACCCCATATACCTTTAGGTTTAAACTATGGTAAAATTGTTCACGAATACGATGTGATAGATAAAATTATTGAGTTTGACCCATACATTCTTGTGTTTCTGATTTTCATACCTACTAAAGGCACTAAAATGGAAAATTCACCTATGCCTGAACCTAAAGACATAATTAATGTAATAAAATATGCTAGAAAAAAATTTAAGAGGACATTAGCTTTAGGCTGCATGAGACCATGGAAATTAAAATACCTTGTTGACCCGTACTTAATAGAAAAAGACCTTGTTGAGAGAATAACTAATCCGCCGAAATCAGTAATTAAGAAATATGGCCTTGAAACCGTTGAAGCCTGCTGTTCTGTTCCAAAAGAACTCCTAGAACGTTTTATTTAGCCTTAAATTAGAAGTTAAACTAAACTACTTTATATTGATTCAGTACTTCCTCAAGCTTAACTTTTCTTACAAGCTCCTTAGCTTTCTCTAATGCTTCTTCATCGTTTTTTGCTGACACATTAAGAACTATTTTTGTTCCCTTTATTTTCACTCTGAAGCGTCTTTCACCAAGTAACTCATATTTTTCTAAAATTTCAAATTCAACATTACTCACATTGCACACCCAAACTCTTTCTGTATTTTCTTAGCTATAAAAGGATATATTGGTGATATTGGCATTAGAACCCTTATGAAACTCGTCTTTCCAAGCTCACATAATACTTTAGGATTTCCTCTTCCTTCCAAATATCCTCTAATAAGGCTTAGTACTGAGTCGCAAGTGGCCTTTATTTTTAAACCTAAATGAGTAGCTGTAAAGGCTATGTATTCTGCTAAATCCCAAGCTCTAGGTATTGTTGAAGATGCTTGTTCTAAATCTATAGGAACAATTGTGTCATTTTTTAGAATAAAGTTTGAAGGTCTTGTGTCTCCCATGGAGAAGCCTAGTTTATGAATTTTCGCTAAAAGTCTTCCTACAAGAACATTAGGTCTTAATGTATCGCCTTTACGTAGAGCGTAGGCTACATCATTCCCGGGAACATACTCTCTAATTATGTATTTTTTCTCCCAATTTATTCCATATATTTTAGGAACCCTTATATTAGAACGTGACAATGTGTAAATAGCATTTACTTCACGTAATAGTCTTTCACTTGCTGTCAATGCGAAATCAACTATGCCCGATGTCCATAGACCAACAGGTAGCCATTTTAACGATTTCCAATCTCTATATTTTTTAACTACAACAGCAACCTTTCTTTCATTAATTTTTTTATATCCCAGAAACGTGTAATTTATTATGCTCCCAAGATTTCTTGAGAACTCTACCTCCTTAAAACCCCTATGAAAAGGTAGCATTTCATCGTTTACTTTGATATATAATTCAGAATAAGGCGTTGGTATATGAAGCAACGCTGGCCAAGCCCTAACTTTAGAAAGAGCTAAAAATGATGCAACATTTCTTACTCTTAAAACATACTCCATATATGGTACAATAAGTTCACGTAAAGCTCTCTCTATAAACACTTTTTTCCTCCTACGAATGCTCTCTATGAACTCGTCACATATTTTGAAGAAGCCTTTCTTTTCCCTACATAATATCCTACAATTTTCAAGGAACTTGGAATATAATAAGAATTTTTTAATAAAATTTTCTGCAACAATGTTAAGGTTACTCAAAATATAAATATTTATAGGATCTATGAAACCTATGATGGATCTATAAGAAACGAGTAAGTCATAAAGTATAAAAAGCGGTGTAAACGTTACTTTACGAGCATACTTAATTCCTATTTCGTAAGTTAACCTCCTCATAGCAAAAGAAATGTAGTTCTTTAGTGTTTCAATTTCTATCTTCTTTATCTCATAAATATCGCCTATAGTTTTCTGGCATGTTAAGATACGTATTATAAAGAAGCCTCCAAAAATACCATATTTAATATCATACATTAACGATTTAGGATTAGCAAAAATACTTATTAGGACTTCTCTTTTACTCCTGTGATAAAGTATTTTAGGAAAAATAGGGTTTTCTTGTGAAACGACGATATTTTCGATGTACCAATGATCTCTTAGCTTATAATTTGAAATTAATTTCATTATGTGGCTCAGCTAAACCCCACCGTCATCAACAATCAGTGATCGAGGACTTCTTCATTGCCAACAATCTCTCTGCAATCACCAGTTAGATTATTCTACTTTAATTAATTCTTTAAGCATTTCTTTCGCTTTTTCTCTCTCTACTTCCTCTACTCTATTTTCACTTAAGGCTTTAGTTAATTCCTCTTTAATTACTTTGGCTGTTTCTAACGGGTCAGGATTATACTTTAGGCTCATAGTGTACTTAAATGCTCTTCCCTCCGGTGTTACTATTATTGCTAAGGCCTCTCCCAGATCATCCTTGAAAAGAACTCTTACAGCACCTATTGTTGCGTATGTTTCTTCTCTAGATGTTTTTATGGCATATACGTCTTCTAATCCCTCCTTTACTGTGCCTAAATACTCTATTTCAATTTCTATAGGAGGTACAGGTCTGGCAGTTATTTCCTCTCTTTTCTCTAGAACTTTAGGTAAGAGCTCCTTTATTTTAGATGTAGTTTCTTCTAAAGGTTTATAATGTTGAACTTCCAAGGTATCCCATTTCCACACTATCTTCCCGTTTTCAATATTATACTCTATAGTTATACGTACAACATCTCCCTTCTCAACACCTACTTCCCTAAATAACTCGAAAAGTAAAGCATTGAGTTCACCTGTAGCTCTTGCTACCTCCTTATTATCTACTCTCCCCTTTAAAGTAGCAAACATAACTCTCCTTAATTTATTAGCGTAAGCTCCTGCTATTATGAGTCCTGAAGATACCCTTGGCATCTAAATCCCCTCCACATATCAGAATATTCTTACTCCTCCTAATCAAAATTATCACTAAAACTTAAAACCCTCTTCCACTGAAATCTACTAAAAACTCTCTAAAAATATACAGCTTAAGCTATGCTAGGGTGTTAAAGAGAATGGAAATTTATAGTCTTTCAGAAAATGAGAAAAAAATAGTTAGCTTGGTTAAAGAACATGATGGTTTAACGTTTGATGAGCTTAAGAACTACATGAACTTAGATAAGCCTACGTTAAGAGAAATTTTAATAAACACGCTATGTAAAGGCATAATAATTAAGGTTCCTGATTTCGATAAAGGAAAGTTTGTCTACAAAGTGCCTAAGTAACTAGCTCCTTGAAAGAGCATAATCGACTACTTGCCGCGCTTTATCAAGATTACTTTCTCTTCTTCTCTGATAATTCTCAAGCCATTTAGCGAAAATTTCGGCTACTTCACGTTTACATTCTCCGCAAAGTCTTAATCCCTGTTTGCACTCTTCATATATTTTCTTAACTCTATTTTCATCGTCAAAGTGATACATTATTAATTGATAAACAGCGCATCTTTCAGGTTGGCCACCTATTTTTCTCTGTAATTCGGCTGTTTCTCTACCACCAGTATAAGCATTCATTATTTTCCTCTTTACTTCAGGGAGACTATCCTTTAACGTAATATAACTCATAGGGTCTCTCTTACTCATTTTAAAACCTGGACCTTTAAGGCTCCACTGAAGCTTATGGTAAACAGCTGCTGGAGGTATGAAATTAAATTTCCTAAAGTATTTTTTAGATAAATCACGAGTTAATCTAATGTGCGGATCTTGGTCTGCACCAACAGGTACTACTGTTGGTTTAGGACCTCCAAAATCCGGATGCTGCGGTAGTAAAATATCTCCTACTTGCACCATAGCTGACATGTACATGCCTAAATGTTTTTCTCCATAAATTGCTTCTAAAAGATTATATGTTATTCCTCTAGCAAAGAAGTAACCCCAGCGCATAACACGTAGCTCCCGCGATTGAAAATATACATATGTTCTTTTAAGATCAATGCCTAAAGTTATTAGGTCAGCTATGTTCTCTAATGCATACTTTACTGATTTCTCAAATGGTATACCATTATCCTCCCAAGCTTCAATGTCTGCTATTGCATAAAATACTTTTGCTTTAGGTGAGAGCCGCTGTAAATAAATTATTTGTTCAGCAGTCATCTTGCTTCCTAAGTGAAAAATCCCAGAGGGTTTAATACCTGACATTACAGCATATTCCTTGTTTTCCTTAATTGCTCTAACTATAATTTGGAAATCTCTATGTCCAAATACTATCCTCCTAGCAAAATATCTGTTCAGAAACGGTAATTCATTAAGTAATTCTTCAGTTAAAGGCTCTATTCCAAATATTTCTATTAATTTCCCATAATCTTCAACATCGACAACAGACCAAGGATCGAATTTCTTAATCACCATATTGCAACACCCTAAGGAGTAAGCTTCTTCGCGATTTTTACAAGTTTCTCATATGTTTCCTCAAGTGCTTGAGGTATTACTTTAACATCAGCTAATATGGGCATGAAATTTGTGTCTCCAAGCCATCTGGGAACAACATGTATGTGTATATGGTCTTCAATACCAGCCCCAGCTACGCTACCTAAATTAATACCTATGTTGAAACCTTGGGGATTAAATGCTTTATTAAGGATTTTTATTGAAAACCTAGTTAGCTTCATAAGTTCAAAAAGTTCATCTTCCGAAAGTCCATCTAAGTTTCCCACATGCCTATAAGTGGCTACCATTAAGTGGCCTGGGTTATAAGGATAAAGGTTCATAAGGATAAATGAGTGTTTACCTCTGTAAATAACGTATCCTACTTTATCGTCCTTAGCTTCAGCTGCTTCGCAAATAAAGCATCCCTTAGGTTTTGGAGACTCAATATATCTTATTCTCCAGGGTGCCCAGAGAGTTTTCATTACACTACCCTCATCTTTATCATATTATAGGTTTAGCACGCTGAAATTTTTAAAATATACGTAAACACGTAGCACAAAATTATGTCGCCCACTATAAGGGAGAAAACATAGCCAAAAGTTAGAAATACAAGTAATGGTATTCCTTGAGTTACCCAGATGAGAGTATTCTTATCGATTAATCCCTCATTAACGAGCCTCCTTAACTTCATTTGATGCTCGTAATGCTCTTCATCTATAGAGAATGAAAATCTATATCTAACACGAAGTTTTCCCTCTGATGTTTTCTCATAAAGAATGAGCGGGAAAACAAATTTTGTAGACAAGTACTTATGAATACTAATAGGGTATCCTAGAAGTAAAAACGCTAACTTATAGCGGAACGGCATTTTAGCCTCATATAGAACTTTCAAATACCTAATATTTCTTAGTAAGTTTAAGAAGGGCATTATTATTGAAGCTATAAGCGAATTTATAAGCACTACCAATATGAATGGCATACTTATTTTAAGCATAAAAGCAGGTTTAGTAGGGTACCATGGATGTAAAATTGCAAGAACGAGAAGAGCAAAGAAATCTGCACCTCCGAAAAGATTAAAAAAATAAGCTAATCCTCCCACAGTCAGTGCTATAGTTACTGAAGCGGTTAAGTACAATATTTTTTCGAAACTTAAACCATAAATGCTAAGCTCTATTCCAGTAAATAAGGCAGAAATTATTCCAAAAATTAACCATATTTTTGGCTCAACTTCCCTATATTTTAAGTCAAGAATTGTTACGTAAAATAGAAAGCATAATGCTATAGCTATTTTTAAATAAGAAATTTCAGCTAACTGCACTTATTTACCCTATGTTAAGACTTCCTCTATTACTTTTAAAATTATTTCTTTTTTCCTAAATATTCCAAAGTACTTTGCTAAAAGCTTATCTAGCCGGTGATAATTCAAGGATCCTCCGGCTGCAAATGGATGGCCTCCTCCATTAAGTTTTTCAGCTATAGGTACAAGGTTCACTTTTTTGCTTCCCCTTCTAAGACTAACTTTTCCTTCAGGAGATACAACAACAATTATGTCGTAACCTTTCTTAGCTAAAATTTCTGCTATTTCCCCTGCTGGAATCTTCCCTTTAACCAATGCAACATTAAATTTCTTCACTTTATATGTTTCCAGAGACTTCAGCCCCTTATCTAAAAGCTCTTTTTCTCTTTCCAAAGCCCTTGAATAAGCCTTCTCTAAGACTTCATTCCAATACTCGCCTTTAGAAAGTATAACTATGAGGTCCTTTAATGCTACTTCCCTGTAGCTTATTATTTTTGATAGTTTCTTTGAAATTTCGTTAGAGAAAATCCAGAAGTCAGCATCCCTTGCAAGAAATGCCAACTTAGCTGCAATAGCATCTTCTGGAAGAATATGTCTTTGAATAAGTTCTGCAGCACAGAATCTTTCATTAACCACTAACTCATCCACTATTTCACTAATTTTCTCCTTTATCCTGGAATCCCAAAGGTGATGATCAAACCATCTTATTTTGACACTATACTTTCCTTTTACAGTGTTAAGAACATTGATGACTTTAGTTAAAAGTCCCTTATTTAACCCTATATCTGATATTATGAGTTCCGCTATTTCACTCTCAAAGGCTGTAATTTTTTGAAACGTTTCAATAAGTAGTGAAGGCTCCGAAAAATAGACTTCATAAGGTAAGCTCTTCTTCCTTGCATATCTTAACACTATGGCTGCTGAAGCTATTCCGTCAAGATCCTTTCCATGCGTTAAACTCACTATCTTTTCTACCAATGTTTAATCACTCTTCTATATAGCTTAACTTTCAATCTTTAATTTTTTACCCACTATATAAACTTTAGTAGGAGATATAGAAACTTCTTTAATTACATCGCCTTTAATAATTACTCTTTCAAACCCTACTTCCTCAATTCTCCCTCTTCTCTCCTCAAGAAGAGTTCTTAAAGCCAATCTTAAAGCGTCACTTTTAGAAAGACCATGAGTTGCACAAAAACTTTCAAGAACTGAAGCCTCATGATCTGAAAGCATTACGGAAACCATTTTTCCCATGGTTCCATCAACTCTCATAAACTTTATTGCCTAAGAAGGAACTTCTATAAATTTAAATTCGTATACAAGCAATATATAAATTAATGCATCATTGTTAATTCAGCGATTTATATTATTAAACATTTAAATAATGCTATATAGGAGAACTAAGCATTCCGTATAATTGACTCTGTAAAATGTGAAATAATCGTTTATTTTTAACTACTAGTTTTAATGTAAGACTAACTTTACTCTGCAGGATCTCTAATGCCTTCCTCTGCGATTATAAAGACCGCTTCTCCCTCAGGCAAGTGAGGTGCATCAACAACCCTTGCTATTCTTCTATTGCCCCTACTTTTTCTAAGCTGAACTCTTACCCCGGGTGCATGGTACAATACGTGACCTCCGACAGCCTGAGTCGGGTCACCGTAGAACACATCAGGTCTTGCCATGACCTGGTTTGTTACTACAACAGCTACATTATATATTTCAGCAAGTCTCATAAGCTGATGTAAATGCCTGTTAAGTTTCTGCTGCCTCTGAGCTAAATGTTCCCTACCTATATATTCTGCTCTGAAATGTCCAGTAACAGAATCTATAGCTACAAGTTTAATGTTCTCTTTAGGCACTAAATCAAAGAGTTCATCAACAACAGCCATTTGATGGTCACTATTAACTGCCCTAACGTAGTATATGTTTGTCATTACTTCATCCGGATCTAAGCCTAATGCTCTAGCCATGGACTCCACTCTTTCCCATCTAAATGTTCCTTCAGTATCTATGTAAACTGCTTTCCCGTTTAATCCTCCCTTTTCGGGAGGTAACTGAACATTTACTGATAATTGGTGGCATATTTGAGTTTTACCTGTTCCGTATTCGCCGAAGAACTCTGTTATTGTTTTTGTTTCTACTCCTCCTCCTAATAATGCGTCGAGGTTTTTGCTTCCAGTTGTTATTTTCTTTACAGCAGCTCTTTCCTTTTTAAGCTCAAGGGCTGTCTTTATTCTAATGTCTAATGCTTCACGAGCTGCCTTTATGATTCTCTGCGCTGTAGCTAAAGGTATTCCTACAGCGGTACTTAATTCTTGAGGGGTTGAAACAGCAATAGCCTCTAATGTACTATAGCCTGCTTCAATAAGCTTAGCAGCGGTGCTTCTTCCTACACCTGGTAATTCTGAAATATCCTTAATTCTTTTACCCATGATCCATTCCCTCTCAAAAAAAGATTTCGCTAACTGAATTTAAATTCTTTATCCCTCTAGAGAAGTTAGGAGTATATAAACTTCGTTCTAGTAGAGATGGCCGAAACTAATAAAGAATGTTTCATTACATGTGTGATAATTTTGCCTTCGAGAAAACCTAATACTTTCGGTCCAGATTACCGTTAATGCGTGGATAGTTTTATATCTTCGAAAGCACTACTTACTTACGATATTGTCGAAGAAAAGGAGGTGCTTTGCTTAAATGCCGTCAAAAATAGAAGACATGTTAGAAAAATACGCTAAAGCCCCGAAGGAAGTAAAAAAGGATCCTAAAACAGCTTGGGTAGAACGAATGATGAGATCTGCGAAAAAATATTATAAAAGATGTCCATATTTTGACCATAAAACTAAGATATGCTTTATTACGTTAGGTGAAAAATGTACACGAGAAGGTAAATTTGATGGCTGCCCTATATTCTTAGATTTCCTTAGGAAGAAATACGACGAATATACTTCAAAAGGTAGACCGCTACCTACAGATTTCCTAGACATTAGTGTAACTTTTTAAGGTGGTTTAAGAAACTATGAACGTTTCAGTTACTGTAAAGTTTACGTCGATATTTGCTGAAAAAGTTAGTGAGATGATTCCACAACCCCTTCAGTACCATACTCAGCTTACATTACCTAGCGGGGACATTGAGAAATCAGAAAATAAACTTAAAGTACCGTTTGTTTTCAACATGACAACGACTCCTTTAATAGCTACAATAACATTAAAGGGCTATATTTTAGTTAAAGGACCAAGCAATGATATAAGCAATATTTATGATGCAATAAGTAAGAAAAAACCTCCACAAATGATATTTCTAACAACACTCCATTACACATTAACCGAGGCAATAATAATGTCTCGAGAAATAGGCATACCTCCACCAATACCCCTTCCACAGCCGCCCAAGGGAGAGCAGCTTCAACCGCATAGAAGCTTAACTCATGAAACAATATAGTTTAGTTAAACCCAAAACCTATAAATACTGGTATGATGCTACCACACATAAATAAAACAGAAACTACATGGCTTGATTGTTTTGAATAGAAGGAAAAATAGAAGAATAAATCCGTATAAAACAGCATATAACTTTAGCATATACCCTAAAATAACTGTAAGTTCTGATGACTGGCTAAGAAAGGGAGCAAAAATAACATTAACAATAAAAGATGTTGACGAACGCGGTAACGGCATAGCACATGTACATGGAGTAAAAATAATTGTCCCGAAAACATCAATCGGAGACAAGGTTAAGGTAATTATTGAGAAAATAAGGGGAGACGTAGGTTACGCGAAGGTAATAGAATGGCTTAGTTAAAAAGCGTTAACGTAAAGTTAAAGCTATGCCTGTTCAAGCTGTTTCTTTTGATTTCGATGGAACAATAGCTAACAGCGTTAATGCTATAAGAAAGGCTAATATTATAATTGCGAAAATATTAGCTTCAATACTAGGTATAGATGAAGAACCAGTAGTTAAATATCTAGAAAGAAAGGCTGAGAAGCTTTCACTTAAGGGAAAATATAATAGAGCCTTATGGATTAAAGAAACACTAAGTTACTTCAATAGAAAGATAGAAGAAACAACGATAAGTCTTCTAGTTAGAAAATATTGGACCTATGTTATCACACGCACCACGCTCTATAGTGATGCAGAATATACTATCGCAACGTTGAAAAAGAAAGGATATTTAGTAGCAATATTAACGAATACTGATGGAACCATAGGTGTTAAGAGTAAGAGAATAAGTAAACTTGTAAGCAAAGATCTTTTCGACGCAATAGTTATTGCAGGGGAAGACACGGACAATCCTAAACCACATCCGGAGGCCTTCTATTATTTAGCTAAGAAATTAGGTGTCAAACCTAGTGAAATAGTGTATGTAGGGGATGATTACTTGGTAGATGCCATTGGAAGTTTAAGAGCTGGTTTTTCTCCAGCCTTAATTCTTAGAAGCCATTTGCGTTTTAAAGTAAATAAAAAACCCCTAGAGGAAATTTTGGTAGTTAATAGGTTAAGCGATATACTTCTATATCTTTGAACTAATTACTTACTAACCTCTTTAACTACAACCATGGTTACCGTTGATTTAACAGGCTTAATCTTTCTAATTTTATTGAAAACTATAGACCTTATATCATCTAAGCTCTCTCCTTCAATTAATGCGACAACATCGTATATTCCATAAACAAGATATGCTGATTTAACTTCAGGATACTTGTTAAGTTCTATAAGAACATCTTCCTCCGTTCCGGCTTCGGTGCTGATAAGCACTATTCCCTTAACCATTATACAATCCCCAAAATATATAGGATTAGTATTGTAGTTAAATTTAACTTATTTAAATATGCTCAAAAACTGGAAGTTTAGAGATAAAGGTTTAAGTATTCTAATTTCTTACAGCATATTTGACTTTAAACTACGGTGTAATACTATGAGGATCCTTGCAATACATGCCGAGAAGTTTTCGTTTGAAATAAAGCAGAAAGCTATTGAAGCAGCTGAGAAAATTAGTGAGGATAAAGGAAAGTACTCTGCAAAAAACGCATTAGTTGTGTTTACAACAGTTGAAGAAGGCGATGATAAGAATACTGAAGAACTCGTTAATAAAGCAGTAAGAGAAATATCAGATATTGTTGAAAAAGTGAAAGCTAATGAAGTAATAATTTACCCATATGCTCATCTTTCCAAAAACCTTGCAACACCAAACGTTGCAATAACTGTTTTGAAAGCCCTTGAGAATAAACTTAGAGAGGAAGGGTTAATAGTTTTCAGAACACCCTTCGGCTGGTATAAGGCTTTCGAAATAAAATGTTTAGGACACCCTCTTTCTGAACTTTCAAGAGAAATTAAACCTGAAAAGCTTAAGGAGGAAGTGAAAGAGGAACACGAATACGCCATTTTAACTCCTGATGGAAAAATGTATTCGCCTCATGAATACATGTTTGAGGATGAGGACTTCAAAATTCTTGTAGAAAAGGAAGCTTTAAAAAAGGAACTACCCGGTGGTAAATCGAAAATACCCGAGTATTGTGCTAAATTTGCAATAGAATGGGAACCCTACTCTGACCACGGACATATGAGATTCGGCCCGGAAGGAGCATTAATTATGGACTTGTTAGCTGAGTACTCATGGCAAGTTGTTAGAGACTTAGGAATTCCAGTGTTTTACGTTAAAGGAACAAACATGTTTAATTTGAAAGTAAATGCAGTAATGGAGCATGCTAAACTTTTCGGATCAAGACTATACAGTTTAAGAGTAGATGATAACAGGTTAATACTTAGATTTGCAGCATGCCATCAGCAATTCGCAATGTTAAAAGATTGGATAATAAGTTACAAGAATCTTCCATTCGGAATGTTTGAGGTAGCAGATAGCTACAGACTTGAACAACCAGGTGAGATAACATTATGTTTTAGACTTAGAAAGTTTGTGATGCCTGATCTACACATCATAACGAAAGATCTTGAAGAAGCTAAGAAGATAACATTCATCGTTCAAAGGAAGATATTTGAGGAAATAAGGAAAATAGGTAGGGAATACTATGCAATATACAATACCACAAAAAGCTTTCTTAAGGAACATTGGGATTACATATTAGAGCTTGTGAGAAGAGAAGGAAAGCCAGTATTAGTAGTATTCTATCCTGAAGGAAAATATTACTGGATAATTAACGTAGAATATGTGATAATAGATCATCTTAAGAGACCTAGAGAAATAGGAACATTCCAAATAGACATAGGCAACTCGAAGAGATTCAACATAACATATAGGGATGAAAAAGGTGAAGAAAAATACCCCATGATAATACACACTGCGATAATAGGGTCGCTTGAAAGATACCTCTATGCAATACTTGATACTGCAGCAAAAATGAGCGAGCAAGGAAAGAAACCAAAACTGCCAACATGGCTTTCTCCTGTACAAGTTAGGGTAATTCCTGTTAGCAAGGAGTTTACAAATAAAGCTATTGAAATAGCGAAGAAAATCGAGGAAGCACAAATACGTGTTGACGTAGATGATAGAGATGAAACATTAGGTAAGAAAATAAGAGATGCCGAAAGAAGCTGGATACCTTACATTATAGTTGTAGGTAAAAGAGAAGTAGAATCTGGCATCTTAACTGTAAGAATAAGAGGAAATGAGAAAGAGAACATTAAAAAACACACACTACATGAAATTGTAAAGAATATTAAAGAGGAAACAAAAGGGTATCCGTGGAAACCTTTGACTATGCCTATGCTTTTAAGCCAGAGACCTATATATAAGAAAGAGTAACTTTAATTCCCTATAGAAGTGATGAAGCTGTCGCTACTGAATCAAGATGATGTAATGAACCTCCGCTGAAAACGATGGTCATCGTGATAGTGTGAATACAATAACCCCATTAATAATCCTTAAAACTCTTAAGGAAATTAGAGTTGAAAGTAAGATAGCATCTAAACAACTACCTAAAATAGAGTACACACTTTTAGATAGCGACAATAATGTACTATACGTCATAGTTAATGATAGAGTAGATAGAAGTTCACTTATCGGATACGGTGGCCTTATAATAAGGGGGCTTAAGAGGAAATTAGGCATTAAAGAATTAAACGTTATTGCTAAAACAGACTTATTGGTTAAGAGAAAACGTATTTCAAACACTATAAGAAAAGCAAAGTACATTCTGAAGAAGAGAAGCATAAATGATGATGCTAAGGAATTCCTTAAAATACTAATTGAGCAACTAGAGCTTGAGAAACATTTTCCACCTAGAGTAATAATTAAAAATGAAGGAGCCAAGAACATTAAAATCATAGTAGCATATTCGGGAGGAGTAGATAGTACAGCAACCTTAGTCATACTTAAGAAAATGGGTTTCAATGTAGAAGCTGTAACTGTCGATCCAGGTCCCTATATAGTGCCTGAGCATGTTAGGGAAACAATAATTAATGTTCTAGAGAAACTCCAAGTAAAACATGTATTCATAAAACCTATAGCTAATTACGATGATGTGGTAAGGGAGGCACATAAAGGATTTTCCATGCCGTGTAGTTTATGTTATCCTATAATGGCGAATACCATATACGATTATGCTTTAGAAAGAAAAGTGCACATAGTAGCTTTCGGAGACATAATTTCTACATCAAGTTACACCATAGATTTTCCTTTTAGAAAAAGCGTTATGAGAGTAAATATACCAAGCGCCTTCGCCTTAACAAAGTATGATACAGTAAAACTATCTCAAGAAGCAGGTATTAAGCTCTGGAAACCTGTTTATGGATGCCCTTTACTTAGATACTCTATGAAAAAACATAGATGGATGAGACTTATAGCTATAGAAAGAATTCTTAGAGAAACCCGTGCTGGCGTATTAGAACCTATGGTTGCTCTTCGCTATATAAAATCCATTTTAAAACTAGGAAAACCTATGTAAAATGCTATTTTAAAGCAGAGATTATTTCGTAACCTTTTTTAGTCAGCCTATACAGTTTCCTTCTTCCAATTCTTTTACTTTCAACAAGCCCTGTTTTCTCTAATTCATCAAGATGCTGATAAATTGCTTGAACAGAAACTGAAAGCCCTAAACTCTTCCATATAGCATATCCGTGAAGTTCTCCTTGATTTCTAAGAGCGTTTAATATGAGCATTTTCGTGCTTAATCCTGTAAGACGGGAACCATATTTCCTTCTAGGGGGCTCTCTACTATACGTTAACGGCGCTTTAAGACCTGTTGCTGGAGCTAAAATCACAACGTTGTCGTCTGGAAGAATTTCTCCAGATTTTCTTGAGAAAAACGCTAAACCAGCGAAGGCAGCTGCTCCAGCAGGTTCTATGAAGAGACCCTCTGATTTAGCCACTACACTCACATAATTTAATGCTTCAGTATATGAAACTCTTACACCATACATTTCAGCTATACTTAGATGGTCAATAATAAAACTAAGCAAAGGTGTTTTACATACATCTAATCCTGGAATATGTTTTTCCTTCTTCTGCTTCTCCCCTATAACTCTATCTTCTCGTAAGGCATCGACTATCGGAGAACATGTTTTAGACTGAACAATAAGTATTTTGAGATGCTTTTTGAGAGCCCCTAAATCACTTAATTCTTCAAGTCCTATTAGAATGGAGAGCAAAGTTAAACCGGAACCTGCTGGCAAGACTAGCCAATCTATGCTTTTAAGTTGAAAAGCTAGCTCATAAGCTATGGTCTTTAAACCCTCTATTGACAAAGTATTTTCTTCAGCTGTAGCTTCATAAAACCCTTCGCTTAACACTATTTCCTTCGCCTTAACTATGGCTTCATCGATTATTTTTCCGTATTCGTATATTTCAGCGCCAAACGCTTCCATTTGAAGTATTTTCCCATAATCCGCATTTGAAGGAACAACAGCTATGCATCTTAACCCTGCCTTTGCAGAATAAGCTGAAATAGATGCTCCTAAATTTCCATCAGTAGCGCAAACAAGCTTCTTAGCTCCAATGTATTTTGCATGTGAAACAACTAGAGTTGCAACTCTATCTCTAAAGCTTCCGGTGGGATTTCTTGTTTCATCCTTTATGAAAACATTATTTAACTTCACGACTAAAGCAAAGTTTTTTGCCGTAATAATGGGAGTAAAGCCTTCGTGAAGTGAGACTACATGTTCCGAGGGAATTTCAGGCAGGTTATTACTAAATCTCCATATGCCACTGTTTTCTTCAACTATTCTAAGTTCATTTGTTTTCTTAATTTCTGCTCTCACAAGACTGCCGCAAAAAGGACATTTTATATGTGGTTTCATGAAAATTCTTTTACATTTTGTACATAAGAATTTAATGCTCTTCTTTCTCTCTAAGGTACTCTTCAAAACTAATCTCCTTCCCTCCTTTTACAACCTTTATTTTTAAAGGTAATTTCACATGAAGTCCAAGAGCTAAGAATATTTCGTAAAGTTCGTAAGCATCTATAGATTTCACATTGTTTTTCACAATATACTCAGCTAATGCAGTAATGATGTTATCTATTACGTGAGGATATTGTTCTTCAGCCGCCTTTAAGACTTCCTTGGCCTTATCATCAGCGAGAACTTCTAATACAATGTCACGTGGATCTTTTTTCCTCTCCTCTTTGGTCTCCTTTCTCTCTGAAAGAAGCTTCTTCTGCATTCTGAGAAGCTTTAGCCTTATTTCTGGCGGTAGGTCTTCTAACATTATCCATCACCTTAGAATCTCATATAGCACTACTATTTTTGCTAAATCCCTAACCGTTTTATAATGTAGTATGTTAATCCTAAATATAGGTGTTGCTCGTGGGGGGAGCCGTAGCATACATTATGGACTTTAATGATTTCGTAAAGGTAACTGAGGGTACTCAGAGGTTTTTCTGCATTAGAACTAAGGAAATGGTTCGAGAAGTAGGTTTACATCTCATATGTACTGCAAAAATTAACGATACAATATACGTTTATGAGGAATTAGACATTGTAGATAACCCTAAAGAGTATGAGGAACGAATTAAATATTTTAAGAGGAAGGTTAAGGAGAAAATGCCAGACGCTGTTATGGGCTTTATAGCATATGACGTTAGACAACTTCAAGAAGCATTGAATTTCGGTGAAAGTGTAGCAAGCCCATTTTAGAGGTTAAAACTATGGTTGAAGTAGTTGTTTCAGCCCCTGGAAAAGTTACGCTCTTCGGAGAGCATGCTATAGTTTATGGTGAACCGGCAATAGTCACAGCAATATCTCGAAGACTATATGTTAAAGCAGAGCTTAGAAGCGATAAGAACTTAAAAATTTCAGCAATGGATCTTAAAATTCCAGGTGTAATACTTACGTTCATAAGTGATACTGGAGAGTTAACTTTAGAAACGGATTATGGAAGAGTTGTTTCAGCAGTAAGCTATGTTAAGAAAGCCATAGAGTTAACGGCAAAACACATAGGTGAATATAAAGGAGTTAACATAGAAGTTCGCTCATCAATGCCTGTAGGGGCAGGTTTAGGAACGAGTGCCGCTGTTGCTGTAGCAACAGTAGCTGCATACGCTTACGCTTTAGGTTATGAATTATCGAAAAAGGAAATAGCTAAACTGGGACATAGAACAGAGCTTGAAGTACAGGGAGCAGCAAGTCCGATGGATACTTCAATAGCTACCTATGGGGGAACAATATACATTAAACCTCAAGAACCGGAACCTGTCATAGAACATTTAGAACTCACTGAAGAATACCCCATAGTCATAGGATATGTTGAGAGAAAAAGCACGACAAAGGAGTTAGTAGCTAAGGTGAAAAAGCTAAGAGAAAAAAACCCTAAAATAATTAATCCAATAATAAAGTTAATAGGCGTAATAACGGAGAAAGCAAAAAAGACTTTAATTAAAGGCAACGTTGTTGAACTAGGGGAACTAATGAACATCAATCACGGCCTTCTTGACTCTCTTGGTGTTTCAACTAAGGAGTTAAACGATTTAGTTTATGCTGCAAGACAAGCTGGAGCATTAGGATCGAAACTCACTGGTGCTGGAGGCGGAGGATGCATGATAGCATTAGCTCCAGGTAGAGTAGCTGAAGTTAGTACTGCAATAGACATTCTCGGAGGACAGCCTATGGATGCTAGAATGTCAGCTAAAGGCTTAATTATTGAAATAAAGAAATAAGCAAGAAAAATAAAGATTACTATGTAGTTAAGTGAGAAATTAGAAGCCAATTTATTAATAGAGGACTTTGGAAATTGAGCCTACCATGGATTAAGCGGCACTTAAGGAAGGAGTGGACACTACTTGCCTTAGCAATAATTCTCCTAATTGCCTCTAGTTGGGTTGCATGGAACTATTATGACATTAGTGTGTTTCTAGAGTGGGCAAAAATTGCTGAGAGCAAAAATGTACTTAGAATTTACAGTGACGCTAAAAAAGCAGGCTATATGCCTTTAGCGCCAATAGTTTTCATAGCAACATACATCATAGCTAAAGGTATTTTTGAAGTATTAGTACAGATGATTAGCATTGTTAGTGTATACTATCTTGACTTTATGAAGCTCTTCATGAGAATACCTTTACTTGTAACAATAGTTGCTACAGGTTATTTACTTTATAAAAGAGAGGGATGGAATATTGCTAAATGGTGGTTTTATGGAATACCTGTTTGGATAGTTTACTTAGCATACCAATTTGATCCGCTCATGGTATTTTTCATGATTTGGGGAGCATACTTATTTGTTGAGAAAAAATATAGAGCATCGGGGTTTTTATGGGGTATAGGTACTGCTTTAAAATTTGTTCCTTTACTGTTTATACCGTTAGCATATAGGGTTATTAAGGATAGAAAAGTATTCGTAAGGTTTCTAATCTACTTCTCAATACCTGTAATTGCTATTTCACTACCGTTTCTCCTGCTTAACCCCGTTCTCATGGTTAAAAAAGTATTGGAATTTCACGCATCAAGATATCCTCAAATGCTTTCAATATTTAACGTACCCATGCTTTTAACAAATCATAGCTTTGAGTATTCCGATGCGCTAAGCTGGATTTGGATACCTATTTTTGCCTCAATGTATTTAATAATACTGTTAACAGTGAATGTTGAAAATGCTGATAAGGAGCCTCTTTTCAAGGCCTTCTCTCTAATAACATTATCCTTCATAATATTTAATAAGGTGCAAAACCCGCAATACATACTATGGTCTTATCCCTTCTTAGTTTACGTACTTAATAAGTTAAACAATAAGAAACTGAAAACACTGCTACTTTTTGCAACCCTTCTAGGATCACTAGTTTTCCCCTTAATATACTACTTACCTCCAGCTGTGCTTAACAAGCCCATTTTAATAGAGGAGGATATGGAGCTTTATAGCGCTAGAGAGCTCTTAATTAAGTCTTTTGAGGGTTCAGGGAAATTTATTGTAGAGAAAGTTCTTGAGCTCTCTGAGAAGCATTTAGCATGGATAAACACTTTAATATATGTGAACTTCAACCTATTAGGAGCGTTTACTGTAAGCCTGTACAATACATTTTTATTAGTGCTATTCTTGAGCGTATTTAGAACAAGTGTTGATTTAGGGAAATTAATGCTTTTAACTAAGAAGCTTAAATTGAAAGTTAAAACTTGGTGAGGAATGAAAGACTCTATGTGCGGCATTGTCGGTTTAACATGCTTACCAGGAGTCATAGTTAATCCAGCAAGAGCTATAAGAAAAAGTCTAGAAAAGCTTGAATATAGAGGTTATGATAGTGTAGGAATAGCCGTTATTTTCGATAATAAAATAATTATTAAGAAGGGAAAAGGAAAAATTCAAGAGGTTCATTCTAAACTTAACTTTGATGGCACACCAGGGTACACTGTAATAGGGCATACACGCTGGGCAACTCATGGAGTACCAAGTGATACTAATGCGCATCCGCATAGTGATTGTAGAGGAGCAATAGCTGTAGTTCACAATGGGATAATAAAGAACTTTGATGAATTACGAAAGGAATTACGAAAGAATGGTCATATATTTTTAAGTGAAACAGACACCGAAGTTGTATCACACTTAATGGAGGAGTTCCTTAAGAAAGGGCTTAAACCTTATGAAGCGTTTAAAGAAGCTATCAGGAAAATTAAAGGAAGCTTTGCAATAGCGCTAGTAACAATATATGATTCGGAAAAAATATTTTTTGCTAAGAAAGATTCCCCCTTAATTATAGGGTTAGGGAACGGCTTTAATTTCTTAGCTAGCGATATCCCTGCGTTTTTAGAGTATACAAGAAAAGTAATTGTACTTAAAGATAATGAAGTAGGGTATATAACGCCAACAGAGGTTTTCATAGAAGATTTAGAAAGTGAAAGAAAAGTCAGCATTGACTCAAGAATTAGAATTATAAGCTGGACCCCTGAAATGGCAGCTAAAGCAGGCTACCCTCACTTCATGCTTAAAGAAATTCATGAGCAGCCAAAGGCACTTAATGAAACCCTTTTAGGCTTAGGAAAAGAAGTGGAGAAAGCAGCTAACCTTATTCTTAATTCTGAAAGAGTGTTTATAACTGCTGCAGGAACAAGTTTTCACGCAGGACTTGTATATGAGAACTACTTAGCAAAGCTATCCGGTATAGTGGCTTATCCTTTCATATCAAGTGAATACTCTAAGTATGCTAAAGCTATAAACTCCAATGACCTATTAATAGCTATTTCTCAAAGCGGAGAAACAATAGATACCTTAATGGCTCTTAGATTATTTAAAAGCAAAAAAGCGAAAGTAATATCAATTTCTAACGTTGTAGACAGCGCCATACCTAGAGAAAGTAGCTTAACAATATATACTAGAGCAGGCCCGGAAATAGGGGTTGCAGCCACTAAAACTTTTACAACACAAGTCTTAGTAGGACTTGTTTTAGCACTAAAACTTGCTGAACTTAAAGGAGAACTTTTGCCATCAGAGTATCTTGAGAAAATAGCTGAATTAAGCAAAGTACCTAAGCTTGTTGAAAACATAATATTGAAGAATGAAGCATTAGCTTTAAACTTAGCTAATACGTTAAGTATGAAACACAGTGCTTACTACTTAGGGAGAGGATTAGGCGTACCCATAGCTATGGAAGGCGCTTTAAAATTAAAGGAAATAGCATACATACATGCAGAGGCTTATCCTGCAGGAGAAAGCAAACATGGACCTATAGCTTTAGTTGAAGACGGTTTCCCAGTACTTTTCATAGTTCTTGACGATGAAAATAAGGAAAGTGTTGAAGGAAACATTATGGAGATGAAAGCTAGAAACGCCTACACTATAGGCTTAGTTACTGAAGGAAATGATGAAATAGTTGAAAAACTTGACTACATATTTGTTTTACCTAAGCAAAGCTACATAATTTCACCAATAACATACACTCCTATCCTACAGTTAATAGCTTACTATACATCTGTAAAAAGAGGATATGACCCTGATAAGCCAAGAAACTTAGCTAAAACTGTAACAGTAGAGTGAGATGATTAAACATGTCTCTATATTCAAGACTTAAAGCCGTTGTTTTAGCTGGAGGGAAGGGTGTAAGACTAAGACCGTTAACCGACCGCATACCTAAACCCCTCTTAAGGGTTGTAGGGAAATCCATAATAGACTACGTTTTAGAAGGACTTTCGACACTCCCCATAGAAGAAGTAATAATTGTTGTTTCAGAAAAGGAAGTTAGCAAATATGTTATAGAGAAATGGAGTTCTAAACTACTCATCACAATTGCTTATCAAAAGGAGCCGGGAATAGAAGGAGCCGTTCTTGCTGCAAAAGAGTTTCTAAGTAAAAGAGACTATTTCATACTAGCCTACGGCGATATAATAGTAAGTAAGGAAGCTTACCTAAGAACATATGAAACATTCATAAACAAAGGTTCGGAAGGAGTAATAATGCTGTCACCTAAAACAGATGTGGAATCTTATGGAATAGCATATGTTAGTGAAGGAAAAGTAATTAAAATAGAGGAGAAACCCAGACCTGAAAAAATCGGTAGTACATTAGCTATTGCTGGAATATTTGTTCTCCCTCATGAGTTATTTGAGCATATTGAAGCTGAAGGAAATTTCACAAATGCCCTAAACAAATTAGCTAGTAGGAAGCAAATAACCTACTACATGTGGAATAAGTGGTGGATAGATGTAGGATACCCATGGGACATTCTTGAAGCAAACCGCAATATCCTGTTAGAATTTAAAGGAGCATATGTTAGCAGTAAAGCTAAAGTGTCTTCTAAAGCCATAATTGAGGGTCCAGTGTACATAGACGATAATGCCGAAATAGACCATAATGCCATAATTAAAGGACCAGTGTATATAGGTAAAAACTCGTTCATAGGTGCCAACGCGTTTTTAAGAGAATATGCATCAATAGAGAACAATGTACTTATAGGAGCTTACTCGGAAATCAAAAATTCATCCATTCAGCCTAGAACAACTATAAGTTCATTCAGTTTCATAGGGGACTCCATTGTTGGTTCAGAAACTACCATAGGCCCGCGAACAGTAACCCTTAACATAATGCCTTCCGGAATAAAGGTAAGCAGACTTCACCCATTAAGAATAGGAAATAAGATTATTTTAAAACTTGGAGCAATAATTGGATGTAATTGTTATATTGGAGCTAGTAGCGTGTTATTTGCTGGCAGTGTTGTTGATAGTAATACTAGGCTTAAACCGTTTTCTATTATTGAAACAAATCTTGCAAAGTACATTTAATATTAAACAAGTCTATACTCGATACCTCTATGTAAATATGCTAAACCCTCATCAACTAATGCTCTTAGTAATGTTTTCTCTTTCTCGCTGAGACTGCTTACTCTATCTTTCGGGATAGGGAATTTTCTCTTAAACTTCTCGTAAAATTCCCTATCAACTATAAAGGATGACACGGCAACAACACTATTGCTTCTAACATATTCTTCAAGGGATCTTATTGCCAAGCTTCTTGCTTTCCCTACATCCATGATACCTTCCTTCTTTAACATCATGAGAAAGCGATCCTTTTCTTCTTTGCGCTTAGTCGGGACACTACTAATAATATTACTTAACTCACTAACTTTTCTTTCCAAGTTCTTAATGTTGCTAAGTAATTGTTCAAGCTTTTTACTTATAGTTCCTATGTTCTCCTTTAACACCGAGTATTGCTTTAAAAGTTCATTTACAGTTTTTTCAAGTTCCTCAATTCTTCTCTCAAAAGCTTCTTTAGTTTTCTCCATAAGCTGAGTTGTTTTAGTGTCCCATCTTCTGATTTCTGTTTCACGATATTCTTCTAGGTAATTTCTTAATGTATGTGAAACAGCATAGCCGAAACCTGTCTTAATAACGGCTCCTTTTTCACGAAGTCTATAGAGTGCTGCTTGGATTCTTCCATAACTTACGCCTAAAGCTTCAGCTATCTCTCTAGCATTAGCTCCAGGGTTCTCTCTTAAAAACTCTATTATTCTTCTTTCTAAACTCATACTTTAATACCAAGGATAAATATATGTCTATGCATTAGAAAAACTATGCGAAAAATCTGAAAACGTGTCTAAAATGTTAAATGTTATGCTAGTTGGTGTTGGTGGTTGGGGAGCTAATCACGCAAGAGTTTTAGGAACACTAAAGGGGGAGTTAGTTAACGAGCTAGTTCTTGTCGATTTAAACATTGAGAGAATAAGGAGATTAGCTAGAATATATAATGCGAAATACTATAGAAGCTTAGATGAAGCTTTAAGAAAAGAGAAACTTGATGCCGCAATAATAGCTACACCTACTAATTTACATTATGAACACGCTGTTAAAGCTTTAGAACACGGTCTTCATGTTCTTGTAGAGAAACCATTAACTGATACCTTAGATAAAGCACTTAAGCTTTACGACATAGCTAAGTCTTCAGGAAAAATAGTGTCTGTTGGTTTTATTATGAGATACCATCCATTAGTAAATTACTTAAAAAACGTTGCCAGAAGAGAATTAGGAAAAATTCTCGCTATAAACAGTAAGAGAACTTCTTGGTGGCCCAATAGACCTTGGGATGCCGGCGTCATAAAGGACCTATCAATACATGATATTGACCTAGTAAGATATGTATTCAATAAAGAAGCACAAGTTGTTTATGGAAAAATCGGTAGTTTAAAACATAGTTACTATGAGGACTACGCATTATTCATAATAGATTATGGGGAATTCTCAGGGATTTTCGAAACAAATTGGGTAACACCCTACAAGATAAGGTATCTTTCAGTAACAGGGGATCAAGCAGTAGTTAATATGGACTTTGTAAGCGAAGAACTTGTAGTGTTTAAGAAAGACCAAGTAGTAAAACCATTGATACCTAAACCGGAACCTTTACGTTTAGAGGATGAAGATTTCCTTAAATCAATAATTGAGAAAAGAAAGCCTAGAGTCATTATTGAAGATGGCATTAAGGCATTAGCCATATGCGAATCAATAATTAAATCAGCATATCAAAGGAGGCCTGTTGAAGTAGAGTATCCAATATAGTTAATGCTCAGCGCTTTGGCCCCATTTCATCCTTTAATCAAACAGTCGAGAGCATGTATGCTCTCGAAACAGATCATCATTGCATTCTAAATATTTTATAGTGTAAAAGCTACTATATAATAAGTACTGTAATGGGTACTAGGAAATGGTTCGAGGAGAGAAAAAGCCTAAGATAAGATTCATAGGAAGACACTTAATGGTTAAGGGAAAATATGTTGAAAAAATACTTAAAGAAGAAAAGAAAGCTACTATAAGACTAGGTATTGTTAAGCCAAAATACGATGAAGTATTCATACATGGAGGAGGAAGGCCCGTAGCTTTAGCTAAAATAGTTAGAATAATTCATAAAAGGGTAAAGGACTTAACAGACAACGATGCCCTAAAAGATGGATTTTCGTCTAAAAAGGAATTACTTAAGGAACTTAAGAAGAACTACGGTGAATTAGACTCTAACGAATACGTCACTATCATAGAGTTTAAGGTGATTAAAAAACTTAGCGAACTCGACTATAAAGATCCATGGCTAGGCTTAAAACCTGTAGAAATAGCTAGGATAGGCTTAAGATACTGTAAAGATCTTAGTGAGGAAGAGAAACAAATATTAGAGGATTTGACAAGAACCGAAAGCCTTAGGAAAACAGCTATTAGGCTTTATGGTAATATTTCTAAAAGATGGATTATAAGGAAGGTTTTACGAAGAGTTTTAAAGAAACTTGTGGAAAACGGCATTTTGAGGGCAAGAACAAATGTTTCCAAGAAAGATAAGTAATAGAGCAATTAAAGTAAGTATCAATAATTATAAGCTATATGAACTATTGAAACTTAATATAAGGAGGAAGAAGGTTTTAAAAATAGTTTCTCTTATGATAGCGCCTGAAAAATTCCTTGAAAGATTTAGAGAAACAAGAAATGAGCACATATACTACGTAGTTGATGGAATAGGTAAAATAGAGTTTATAGATTTTAAAGAAAAACCCTTCTTTATAGAACCATACTCCCTAATATACATACCTTACGCTGTAAAGCATAGGATAATTAATGAAGGCTCAGCAATACTTCATATAATAGACTTTATTTTAATGGAATTTTAGATTCAAGAGGCGTTAACCTAAAAACCTTTTCCACAACAAAGATATGTCCTTTAGGGGTTGAAAGTGTTTTCAGCAGTATCTTCATTAATTAGTGAAATAAAGTCTAAGTTATTGCATGGAAAAATATCAGCCGTAAAAGCAATGACTCATTCCACAGAAACTGCAACAGTGTTTAACGAGGAAACAAGCTTAGAACCCGTGGTTAAAGGTGTTGAGCAAAAGCCTTGTGAAACTAATGAACCAGTAAAGTTTTCTAAACTAGTTAAGATAAACATTGAAACATGCCCTAACTGTGGTCATTATGCAAGTGAAAAAACAATGCACAAGTACATAGTGGTTGAGGGACCATTATTTCTAAAGAAAGATTTAGCTAAGGAAAACTTAAGACCATTAATTAAAATAAGTGAAGTCCATAAGTGTAGTAGATGTGGTTATGAAAAAGTTAAGAGGAAAATGTATATTCCCTTAGAAACAATAGACATGCTTGAGCCCCTCCTTTGCGGCGACGTTATTGACGTTATTGATGAAGTTAAAAATACATGTTCGAATATTGAAAATTTGCTAGCTAAATTTCTAGGGTAATGAATGCAATGACCAAATGGCTTTTAAAATGTGAAAAATGCGGAAACGAATGGATGCTTGATGTAAGCTTTGATTTAGAAAAAATAGGTAGAATTTATCATTATTGTAAAATATGTAGGAAAAACACGTTTCATAAAGTGCTTGGAAGAGTAAATTAGAAGCCTTACTTTGCTTTTATATAAATTTTTGAGAAAGACTTTTCACTTTCTCCGTTAAAATAGTTTCAACGGTGCTGAACATGGTTAGTGAAGAAGTAAAAGCGTCGTTCTTTTCATTGCTAAAAAAGTTCTCGGATGCAATAGGTGTTTCAGGCTATGAATTTGAAATAAGGAGGCTCATTATGGAGGAGGTTGGAGAGTTAGCTGATAAAATATGGACTGATAAATTGGGAAATATTGTAGCTTTAAAGGAGGGTGAGAGTTCAAACGCTCCTAAGCTAATGGTTGCAGCACATATTGATGAAATAGGGCTCATAGTTTCTCATATAGATAGTAGAGGCTTTCTAAGGTTTACAGGAGTGGGGGGATGGAATGAAAGAGTTCTTCCTGGCCAAAGAGTTATTGTTGTGACTTCAAAAGGCAGGCTTCGCGGAGTAATAGGGATGAAACCGCCGCACATAATGACTCCGGAGGAGAAGAAACAGGTATTAGAAATGGACAAGTTATTCGTTGACATCGGTGTAAGTAGTAGGGAGGAAGCTGAAAAACTAGGTGTAAAAGTGGGTTCGGTAATAGTTTTCGATAGAGAAGTTGCAAGACTCGGTGGAAGCGATAAAGTAACAGGTAAGGCGTTTGACGATAGAGTAGGTGCAGCTACATTAGCTTACATGCTTAAATTATTAAGGAATGATTCATTAGAAGCAAATGTTTATGCAGTATTTACTGTTCAGGAGGAAATAGGGCTTAAGGGAGCTAGAGTTTCCGCTTTTTCCATAAGTCCTGATGTGGGCATAGCTGTTGATGTAACAATAGCAAACGATATTGCCGGAGTAGAGGAGAAGGACTGGATAACTCAGTTAGGCAAAGGGCCAGCAATAAAAATAATGGATAGAGGAAATATTTCACATCCAAAGGTTAGAGAACTTTTGATTAGAGTTGCTGAAAAGGAAAAGATACCATATCAGCTTGAAGTCTTAACTGGAGGGGCAACAGATGCAGCAGCTATTCAGCTTGCAAGGGAAGGCATACCTGTAGGAACAGTGTCTATACCAACAAGATACATACATTCGCCTATTGAAGTATTAGATTTGAATGACGCAGTAAATGCATCAAAACTCTTAGCGGCATTTGCTAAAGAGGTAACTAAGGAATGGGTTAACGAGTTAAACAAATGGTAAGCTTAAGCTTTTTATTTAAAAATAATCTATTATCTTGCCCTGTCTTAGCATGTTTCTTAACAGAATAGATTTTTTAACTATGTATTCCACTGGCGTCTTTAGCCTTGTCCTCATAAACTCTAAGGCTTCCTCGACTGTAGCGAATTTTTCAGGCTTCTTTAGAAAAGCTTTACGTGCACTTTCCCTAATGTGCCAATTACCAACTGGGGCATAATAATCTGGCCTTATTTCTCTTATAGCAACAATGGAAGCTTGCCTTTTCATTTTATATAGGTTTTCAAGAACACCAAGTCTTAGCGCATAGTAGCCTCCATCCATTTCTCCTCTTAATTTGGCATCCCAAAGTTCGTAGTTTTCAATAATTATAGGTTTCATAGACGTAGCAGTCCAAGGAGTACTTGGCAGCCATATCTCTATCATTTCAAACGAATATATGCTTGGTAATAGCAGTATTTCAAAGTGATTTCCAAGGTATGTTACATTGTATAGCAGTATTTCGCTTATGGGCTGATTATTACGAATCTCTTTTACAAGCTTATTCCCTATTATTACATCAATGGCTGTTATTGACCAACGGGTAGGTACAAGCTTTCTTTCATTAAGTCTGCCTAGGAGTCCCGCGGAAAAAATCCTTATGATATCGTATATTGAAACTCCCTTGGTGTAAAGCTCTATTACTGCATTGAGCGCCTTTAAGTCCGTATCGTAAATAACTCTTTCTATAACTTTAGTTAGCTTAGGATTATCAATAACTCTTAATCTTTGGAAGGGTGCTGTAGGACCTAGTGGTGCTAAAAGCCCATCAAACCTGAGTATTGGAAGAGGCCTTTTCTTAAGCTTTACTTCGGTATCTAGGGGACGTAATGATACGGAGGCTAATTGTAATTCATGAAAACTGCTCGGATAGTTAAAATACTTAGCTATTGTAATTCTGTATTTGGCTCGTGGAAGAAGGAGTGAAGATCTTAACTCTACTATTCCTTTAAGAGAAAGCTTACCCCACCATTTAGTAGGGTTATCAAAGATTTTTGCATCTTCCTCTTCGACTGGTGCTATTCCAGAGTAAACGTTTACTTCAGGGTATCCTCCTTCACCAACAATTAACGTGGGTGGAGTAGGCCCAAAAACTGTGTTGTCGCCTTCAATTCTGATTTGTGAGAGAGTTCTTACGGAAGCTTTAAATCTTAAGAGAATAGGGCAAACAGGCTTACCACATAATCTACGAACACCTTTGCATTTAACACAGAGTTCTGGCGTTATTCTGCCTGGCATTTTAAATACCATGCGTTATTATTAGACTAATAACCTCCCAATAACTACACTAATAATATTTTAAATCAAAGGTTATTAAGTTTGTTCATTACTTTTAAGAACTAGGTGAGTTAACTTGGCAATCATAGGGTTAATTTCAGACACCCACGACCATCAGAAAGCTGTAGATGAAGCAATAAAGATTTTTAGAGAAAATAAAGTTGAACTAATACTTCATGCTGGAGACTGGATTGCACCATTTACACTTAAACGACTAGCCCAAGGAGGAATACCTGTAATCGGTGTTTTCGGAAATAACGATGGAGAAAAGAAATACATGAGGGAACTTGCCGCTAAATACTATGTTAAACTTGAGGAGGAAGTTGCAGTAATAAAGTACGATAATGTGATAATAGCTTTAACCCATGGAACACACCACGTAATTGTTGATGCATTAGTTAAAAGTAAAATGTTTGACGTCGTAGTTTACGGACATACACATAGTAAAGATGTTAAAAATATCGATGGCACATTAGTTATTAATCCAGGTGAAGCATGCGGGTACCTAACAGGTGAAGCAACAATAGCTATTCTTAACTTAAAAACTAAAGAGACGCTGTTCATTTCCTTAAACGTTTAAAAATCTCTAAGGCGTTTTCTGTTGTTATCTCAACAACTTTTTCTAAGCTAACACCTTTTATTTCAGCTATTTTCTTAGCAGAATAGATAATGTTTGATGGCTCATTTCTTTCACCCTTTATAGGCGCTAATACTGGTGAATCAGTTTCTAAAAGTAAATTTTCTAAACTGAGTTTTTTCACAAGCTTCTGCTTTTGAACACTATATGTGACACTTGGCGGAATAGAAAACATTACGCCATACTTAGCTGCTTCCATAGCATATCCTACTGAGCCATCATAAGCATGCATTATGGCGTTGTAAAATTTGTTTTCTAGCAATACTTTTATCGCATATTTACCAGCGCTTCTTGAATGGACAATTAAGGGTAAATTGTATGTTCTGGAGAATTCAATCCATTCAATAAAGAATTTTTCTTGCAACTTACGGGCCTCATGATCTCTAACACACCAGTAGTCAAGACCTACCTCCCCTATTCCCACTATTAAATCAATGTTCTTTCTAATACTCTCCATTTGTTTTTCAAAAACCTCTTTATCAACAAGCACGGGATCATGTCCTATAGTTAATTGAACGAAGCCACCATATCTTCTAAAAACTTCTAAAGCCTTAGATATTTCTTCAGGCCTGATTACAGCAGTTATGATATATTTTAACCCTCTCTTCTTAGCTCTCTCTACAACCTTGTCTCTATCTTTGTCGAAAACTTCATCGTGTAAATGACAATGCACATCTATCACTAAAATTTCACCTCTAACTTTTAGTTTCTTTACCTAATGCTTTAGTATAAGCTGTCTAAATATGTTATTTCTGGTGCTAAGCAAGTGGGCAAGCTTTTCGGAACAGCGGGGATAAGAGGCGAGTACGGTAAAATAGTTTCTCCGGAAATAGCTTATAAAGTAGGCTTAGCCATGGCAACATTTATTGGAGGTAAAGGCGCCATATCTGTAGGTTACGATGTAAGATTAACATCACCATTACTTTCATCAAGCGTAGCTTCAGGTCTTATGGCAGGTGGAGTTGACGTCATTAGTATAGGCTTAGCTCCAACACCTGTACTTGCCTTTACAGCACCTCACTTAGGACTTGACGGCGGAGTTATGATTACTGCAAGCCATAATCCACCTCCAGATAATGGAATAAAATGTTTCGACAGTAAGGGTATGGAGTTCACTGAGAAAATGGAGGAAGAACTTGAAGACATAATTTTAAATGAGAAATTCGCATATGCCAAATGGGATGGTGTCGGGGACTTAGAATATTATCCGGAAGTCGTTGATGAATATATTGACAAGCTTCTATCTAAGTTTAGGCCTAAGAAAATAAGGAGGAAAATTAAAGTCATAGTTGATTGCGCAAATGGTGCAGCATCAAACATTACACCGTTAATTCTTAGGAAGCTTGGTGCATCAGTGCTATCAATAAACTGCCACTTTGACGGACTATTTCCCGGAAGAACGCCCGAGCCAAGACCTGACGTTTTAGAGGGTTTAGGTAGAGTAGCTAAGACAGCAGGTGTTGACGTAGCTTTCGCGCACGACGGCGACGCTGATAGGCTCTCAGCTCTAACAAGCAATGGAAGATTCGTTCTAAATGATAGACTAATAGCTTACTATGCTAAAGTTAAGCTCCTAGAAAAAGGCAGTGGCGTAGTGATAGTCTCCATTGACACTTCCTTTGCAATAGATGAAGTCGTCGAAAAATATGGGGGAGAAATTGTCAGAACAAAGCTAGGTAAAACACATGAGAAACTCGTAGAGTACGGGTCAAAAGCTGTAATGTCCGCCGAACCTTGGAAGCTTATAGATCCTGATTGGGGATACTGGGTTGACGGAATATATCAAGCAGCCCTACTTACAAGCCACATGCTAGAGAAAGGAGTTACTATAGAGGAATTATTAAAGGACATACCTGAATACCCTCAAATAAGAGTTTCATTTAAAGTACCTAACGAAATAAAACATAAGATAGTTAAAGGAGCTCATGAGAAAATGCGTGAAATCTTCAAAAACTATGAATCAGAACTAGCAATTGACGGGTTAAGACTTAACATGCCAGATAAATCATGGGTGGTTGTTAGAGCTTCGGGAACAGAACCTAAAATAAGAATCTATGCCGAAGCAAGAACCGCCAAGAAACTAAATGAAATCTACGAGAAAACATTGAAAATACTTAAAGAAGTTGCTGAAAAATACGGAGTAAAAATACAATAAAACATGTCAGCAAGGGAAAAAGCGTACTTCACAGCAAAAGCTCCGAAGACCGTCGTATCATCATCTAAGAAACCATAAGTGAAAACGCCAATTTAAGCTTTTATACAGTAGAAGAGTAAATACAAAAATGATAGATGATGAACACGGGAAAACCGACGGAAAGGATGAAGTAACCTGTCTCAGCTGATACGTAGTTATGAACAGCTGTGGATGACCGAATTCTTTACCCCTTTATATACACATAGCCGACCACTTCTAACGAAGAACCATCAAGGTGATTAGTAGTGAGGGCTAGGGATGCTAGAGAATACATTGAGTCAGTATACAGAGAGCGCATAGAGAACTTAATGAAGGAAGTAAGTAAGGAAAGAGCTGCAAGAAGACTACATGCTGTTCGCCAAGGTAAGGAACCATTATGTAAAAATTAGAGCAAGCGGCACTACACCTTACACTAGGTTAACTAGACTGAGATCTGCCTGCTAGAAGCTTGTTTGAGAAGTCTCTTAGAAAGCTCGCTGCAATAGCTAGTGCTATATACCCGCTGAGGCTTGTTCTCAAAGACTTAGGCTACGAACTAAAACCATGATTTGTTTC
>CAYOTT010000002.1:0-161850 GCA_964406965.1 uncultured Desulfurococcales archaeon
AGTTGCATGATTCCCAAGGTAAAGCAGGAACCTCACCACAAGGATTAGTAGCATTGATTTTCCCAAGATACCATACTGGATGTCTCTTGTTAATAGTGTCTATGAATAGTAAGCCTGGATCTCCTGAGTCCCATGCTGAATAAGCTATTTCGTTAAAAAGCTTCCTAGCATTAACTTTTTTAACAATAGCTTTTTCATGTTCTGCTATAGCTAATGCTTCATCAAATGTTAGGATTTTTGTTTCTGAGAGAAGTATTGAGCCTCCCTTTTCCTCAAGTTCCTCAAGTATTTCTTCTTGTACCCACTCCTCTTCTATACTATGTCTAGCTTTGACTATTCCATAATATTTAGAATTATGACCTAGGTCCTTATCTAAAAGTGTTTTTCTAGGGTTAATAAGCGGCCATTCTTCATCTTTCTCGATAGCTTCAAAAAATCTATCGTAAACCCCCACTGATATGTTGAAGTTTTGCAAATTAATGTCCTTTAATTTCCCGGATTTTGCTTTAATGAATTTTTCAATGTCAGCATGCCAAATATGTAGAACTCCCATGTTAGCTCCACGTCTTCTACCTCCTTGCTTAATAACGTCTGTTGCTACATCAAACATTCTCATAAAGCTTAATGGACCTGATGCTACACCAGCAGTTGAAGCTACGACATCTCCTTCAGGCCTTAGCTCCGAAAAATCCCATCCTGTTCCACCACCGGACTTCTGAATGAGTGCCATTGCCCTTAGGGAATCCATTATGCCTTCTCCTTCAGGCGTAGTCATGGCGTCTCTTATTGGAAGAACAAAGCATGCTGAGAGAACGCCAACTTTTGTTCCAGCATTCATTAGTGTTGGTGAATTCGGAATAAACTTAAGATCGCTAAGTATTCTATAGAATTCCTCTTCAACCTTAGCTACTTCTTCCACGGAGGCTTCATAAAGTTTTTCAATAGAGGCTAAGTATTTAGCTACTCTTCTAAAGAGCATTTGTGGTGTTTCGGTAATTTTTAAGGTTTCAGAGTTCTTAAGTAAATAACGTCTTTCTAAAAGCTTTATTGCATTGAATGTTAATTTAAGGTCCTTCTTATCTAAAAGCCTATTCCCAAAGCCTGCTTCCTTATAAATACGTTTTAAAGCATATGCTTTAGCTAATTCTTCATAAAGAGGTTTCTCAATGCTTAACTCTATGAGTGTTCTTTCAATAATGTCAGAAATTTCCTTCGAAAAAATTCTTCCACCATTAGACTTTGCTCTCTCATAAATCTCTTTAGAAATTCTCTCTACAAGGGGATGTATATCTATAGGTATTGGCTGCTCTGTTACAACAGACAGTTCAACCAGAGTATTTTCTAGACTCCTCTCGATTTTCTCCATAAGGAATTTTTCAACACTTCCATCAGATTTAATAACCTCTACTCTACTCTCCCCCGCCTCCGCAACCCTAACCTCCATGAACTACACCATAATCGTTATGAATTAAATGTAAGCTCACACCATGGGCAACATAATCTATCTCATGGTAGAGTATTTAAAGTTTTGACGCTTCAGTAAAACAGTATTACATGGCACTCATTTCTTTTTAGATCTATATAGATATATTTATTCAGAGAATTCTGTATAAAAATTCTCTGAAATGAGGTAGCGTAATACCTTAAGGAAGAGACCTACGAGGGTTAGCCAAGTTTTCTAAGGTATTTTGTTGTAAAAATGCTTAATGACCTTTACTATAGCTTTTGCTATAGCTTCAATATCACTAAGAGGCGTTATAGGGTCTGTATACAGGCTTAAGCATTTTCTTGAAACTTCTTCAGCTATAGGTGTTTTTACTCCTTCATAGCTTACATAGTTTCCTCTATAAAATGGACATTTCCATGGGCATCCTTTGCCGTGACCTGTAAGGTTTTTCATAAAGGGGTGTTCATATACTACCCTAGGGTACATTATTGATATTGGTGCTCCCTCAGCTCTAATTGCTTTGAATATTTCGTCTCTACGTTTAGCAAGCTTACTTTCCCTCAGTATTATTTCGAAAATGCTCCAGGAGCTACTAACATGCTTTCTCTCTCTTGGAAGTCTTAACATATCTGAGTATTCACTCAGTATTTCCATGTACTTTTTCACTCTAATCCTACGTGCCACATTGAATTTTTCAAGCTTTCTTAACTGGTTAAGGGCTAGTGCTGCTTGCATTTCAGTCATTCTGAAGTTGAAACCTAGAATTTCGCTAAAATACCTTGTCTTCTCTCCATGGCTTCTTATGAGACGTGCTTTCTCAGCAAGTTCATCATCGTTTGTAGTAACTACTCCTCCTTCGCCAGCTGTAATGTTTTTCGTAGCATATAGGCTGAAAGCAGCTATGTCCCCTAATGAACCAGTATATTTGTCCTTATATTTTGCACCAATGGCTTGTGCTGAATCCTCTATTAAGTAAATACCTTTTTTCTCAGCTATTTCTCTTAACTCATCCATTTCTGCTGGATGTCCGAAAAGATGTACGGCAATTATTGCCTTAGTTCTATTGGTTACTTTTTTCCGGACATCATCGGGATCTATGGTGAATGTTTCGGGATCTATGTCTGCGAAAACAGGTATCGCATTAGCGTAAACTATGCTTGTTACAGTCGATGTAAATGTAAATGATGGAACAATGACTTCATCCCCTGGGCCTACATCACACGCCTTTAATGCAATGTAAAGCGCTACTGAACCATTAGCAACAGCTATAGCATGCTTTACACCCACTTTTGCAGCGAATTCCTTTTCAAAAGTTCTTCCATGCTCTCCAGCAAGCATTGAAAGTAAACGGGATTTAAGAACTTTAACAACAGCTTCTACATCATCGTCTTCTATTGTTGGGCCAACAAGTATTTTATGTTTAATAAGGGGTTCTCCACCATAAAATGCAAGTTTCTCCAAAACTAAAGCACCTTAAAGTTAATGTATACTTAGCTTATACATGTGTTTTTCTAAGAATAAAACTTAGAATCATTATTGCCAGTGCCAATAGGAGAAGCACTATCATAACAGTTTCGCTATGTGGGCCGAAAGCGAAGCCTATGGGTATGAAGCCAAAAATTACTAGGACACCTCCAGAAACGTTAACATTGCTAGGTGCTTGCTGTTGTACTGTGAAAGCTGAGAAAATTGTTGAAGCAAAAACTATTATGAAGCCAATTATGATGAGCAGTATTCCTAAACCTATTAGCTTACCTACGGTATTGCTGCGGATTTCGCTCAAGGCTCATTCACCTATAAAGGTTTAAACTTATGTATGGTAGGAAATAGAATAGAATCACTATGAGGAATAAAATGATAGCTAAAATCATAACGACCTTTGCCGCTCGCTCACTACTACCTATAACTATGGGTATTGGACCTATAATTATGACCCCGCCGCCTTCTGCTTTAGTTTCTCCCTTACCTACGGATTTTAAGATACCGTAGATTAAGGCGAAGAATATTATGAAGAAACCTATGAATATTACCACTACTCCTAAGGTAAGTAGTTCACCATATGTTAACGATGTAGTATACATTTTCTTGCCCACCTTAAATTGTCGGCGTTTACCGTTAGCTTTATCTCCTAACAGTATCTATGTAACTATAGCTTTGGGGTGCCTCTTAAAAAGTGTCACCCGTAAAACTACCTACACATATTAAGTATAGGGCAATTCCTGTAAGAAAAATTTTAACTGACATGAAGAACTTCTCGAGCTTAATAATAGACTTAGCGTACTACGCTCTAGTATATAATGATAAGAAGCTAGCTAATGAAGTTTTGAGAATAGAGGAATACATTGATGAACTATGGAATTTACTGGTTATGCAAGCTTCGCTTTCAGTAAGGGATGCTGAAGACGCTGAATCAATGGTTGGGGTTATGAAGCTTGCTTCAGCAACGAACAAAATATCTGATGCCGCCGGAGATTTAGCTGTGTTAACTCTGCTAAATATGCCTTTACACGACTCAGTAAGGGTTGCTATCATTAGTGGTGAAGAAGTTGTTTCTAGAATAAAGATACGTGAAGGAAGCGTAATAGCAAATAAAACAATAGGAAATGTTTTTTCACAATTAAACATAGCGTTAGACATTATAGCTGCGAGAAAGGGGCACTCATGGACCTTTAGCCCTATAGAAAGCTATGTTCTAGAAACAGGCGATGTAATAATAGTTAGAGGACCTAGGGAGGCTGTAAATAAGCTAAGACATGAAGCTAAAGACAAAATTACACGTGAAGAAAAAGTAGAGCATGTTGAAACGGTTGAAAAAGAAATAGCTAGAGAGCTCATAGCTTTAAAGGATCTAGGAGAATTCATGCTTGACTTAGCATATTTAGCTATAATAACAAACAATAAGGACTTAGCTCTTGAAGTTTTAGAGCTTGAAGAATACATTGACCAAACACACATAGATTTGGAAAGAAAGGTTGTAACTAAGCTTAAAAACGCAAATCCCGAGGAAATAGTGACTATTTTAAGAACAATAATTAGTTTTGAAAACATAGCTGATGCTGCAGCTGAAATAGCAGGCATAGTTGTTTCAGAAATACCTCCACATCCAATACTTAAAACAGTAATTGAAGAATCGGAGGAAAGAGTAGTAATAGTTCAAGTTCCTTTGGAACTTGAGAATAAAAGGATAAGCGACTTAAACCTTAGCTTACACGGTGCAGTAATAGTTGCTTTAAGGAGGAACCATGAGTGGATACTTAACCCAAGCGACGATACTATTTTGAGAAGCGGAGATAAGCTTATAGTTAGGTTTTATAAGGAAAGTAGTAAGCAAGTTAGAGAGGCTTTAAAAGTAAGTGAAGACATTTGGGAGAAGCGTTTTGAATAATAATTTACTCTTTAAAGAACCTCTAACTTAAGAACTGAGGAATCGGGGGAAATTTTTAAACTATAGCTTTAAAAGGTTTCGAAATATCTTTATAAAGTAATACTTAGGAGTAACACTAGTGTAGGGTGGTCTGTAGCTGTGCTTGACGAGGAAGAGTTTGAAATAATGAGTAAATACCTTAGCGATATGCTTGATGATATAGTTGAAAGGTACAGGTATAATGTCGATTTAGACGAAGAGTATGAGGAACTACTTGAATTCATCTATAGAAATATTGTGAGAGTGTGGTTTAGAGGCAGAAGGCCTTCTCCCATAGAGTTAGAAGCTAAATTGAGAGAAATTAGGAGAAGGGAAAAGAGGAAACTATCTATCCTTCTAAGCTACTATATCAGTAAGTATATTAGGACAAAGAATGTACTTACTTTACGCTAACTAAGTTCTTAGTAATTCTCTCTTAGCTTTGAAAATTTTGTATAGCAAGTAAAAACTTAGTGTTAAAGTCGCATATGAAGCAAGCAATACATGAATTCCTAGATAAAGTGTATTACTTGGAAAACTTAAACCAATACTTACCCTATGTAGGGTAAGTGTACCATATTTCTCTAATACGTACACTCCATTTACTTTTCTATAGTAAAGTTTGTCACCGTAATAATCGACTACTATAAAGGATGATTCATTAACGTGAACAACAGTACCGTAAAAGTCAAGTAATGGGACTTCCGAGCCCTTTTCAGGTTTCTCATTAAACCAGAGTATAGTATATATTCCTGAGAAACCAATGACTCCTTCATCTATGCTGTAATATATTTTTCTTGTAGGAATTTCAACGAAATACTCAAGTTCCCTGTCTCTAAAGATCTTTAAAACTTTAGCTAAAACTTTAGAGTCAAAAATAATTACTTCCGAAACTTTAAACTCTATTTTAGTTTCATTTTGCTTAAATAGCAAATATCTAGGAACTTGAACCTTACTATACATGGACTCATTAATGTTTAGTGCGTAATACATGTAAGGCAAAGTCATCATAGCTGCTAACGTTAAGCATGCCACTATGAAAATGAGCTTAGCGCTCAATTACATCACCTACTGTTACAATAATTGATAAGGATAATGTAATGACAATAATTAATGGAAAAATTGAAATCAATATTGCCAGGAAATCTATGCTTGTTTTCTCTAATATTTTAAATTGGGGTTTCGGTTTAACAGCTATTTCAATTGTAAGTGTTAAATTGCCTAAATTTACTGCTGAAGAAGATCCTGGAACCCAGTTTTCTTTAGGATCGTAAATGATGTCTTCATTAAGATTTAGATTATTTATAGATTTTACTCCTGAATCTATGAGTAAACAAATGTACTTTGGTGAAATATCTCCCGGAGTTCCTCTTAAATAACCTGGACCTACGGTTACTTCGTAAGGAACCCATCCTACATTCTCAATGTATATTATAGGCCATGCATGTCCAACAACTTCATACTCTTTAAACTCACTATTCCATTCATGAGCAACGTAGCCTATGCATCTAAGTGTAGGTATTCCTAAGTATCTTGAAAAGACTATGAACGCATCGGAATACTCACTACAGTCTCCCATGCTTCTATTTAGTGCTTCAAAAATGTTTTGCCTACCGCCGGGTATGGGCCTATATTTGAGTTTTTCAGAAACATAACCTCTAATCATGCTAAGTACTTCTTTAAGCCTTAATTTTTTCAATTCATCAACTGAAGTTAAATTGTATTTCTTAACAAAGTCTTTTAGGAAAATGTTAAATCTAGGGTCAGAATAGTTCCACCAATAAGTTGGTTTTACTAAATCTCCATAGTTTCTAAGGTTCTTACGAACACTTCTCAAGTAGTCTTCAAAGGTTACATTAAGTTTCTCTAAGATTACCTCACTATCATATGATCCTATGGTTAAAACGTAAGCTTTAGCTTCAGTTTTTAAGGAGTTAAAACCCTTAATTCTTATATAGCCTTCGGTATTGTTAGGTTCCACTATCCCGTTGCCTTTCTTTGCTGTAACGTTAACGTTTAATGTTTCTTGCCAACTAAGCTTGGGTGGAAGAGGCACATTTATTGTGAAATTGCCTTCATCATTTATTTCCACATAGTAACTTAACTCGTAAACTACGGGTATTTTAAATGCTGAAGTAATATAAGGGAGTATGAGAAATAAGGCCAACACTATTAATGTTGCATAGGGAAGCTTCTCTCTCATAGCTATCAGCTAGCATCTATAGCAAATATATCTCGGGAAAATAAGTATTACTTAGGGGTTAAAAAAGAAGTGGCTAAAAGCAAGAATAATAGCAGTAAGAAGCAAAGGAGGAAGTCAAGAAAAAAGCGTATTAAGGTTGATGCTCGCAGCCTAGCCGAACCCATGATTGACGATGTAATTAACGCGTTAGGCATAGATTACCTAGATCTTTCAGAAAAGGAAAAGAAGGAAATAGCTTTCACTATTGTTGAGGAGTTAACGTCATCTATAAGCTATAGGCCTTCTAAAAGAGCACTTCTCTCACGTATTTCAAGACTTAAAATTAGATTAGCTCCCTTAGTTGCAGAGAAGCTTCTTGAAAAGAGAAAGACTCTTTCTGAAGAAATATTAGATTATGTAATAAATTATGGGGGACCGGTAGCAGCAGCTTATGTTAGAAGGCTTTATGCTAAAGCTAAGGAGTATGGTAGAGATGATTTGATAAGTATTTTAAGAAGTATCTGGGAAACCTATGGTAGGCCATTACCTATTAAATGCCCCTACTGTGGTTTCGCTTCAATTCAGCCCAATTTCACATGTTTCGTATGTGGTAAGAAGGTAAGTGTTTCAGAACTTAAGGAAGCAATAGATTTTGAAGCCTTACTTGAAATGTTTGTTGATGTAGCAACACTTGACGACATAAAAAGAATCGAGGAAAACCAAGCACTAATATATGATCCCAGGAAGGGTTTAAAAACAAGGAAGGATTCTCCTGATAGAGTACAGTACATTATTCCGCTAAGCGAAAAGGAGGTTAAGGAAATTACTGAGAAAATAGAAGACAAGTTTAAGCCAAAACCTGAAATAGAAGAGAAAATTGAAGAAGTAATTAAGGTATTTAAGGAAGGAGCTAAGAAAATTGAAGAGAAAAGAGAGGTAAAAACAACACTAGACATGTTTCTAAAGAAAGAGGAGAAGTAAGGTGTTAATTGAGGAAATAAGTCCAAGTCAGTTAGAAAGAGTGGTTAGGGAAAATAAAATAGTTCTCATAGAGTATGTTAGTAAGGAGAAAAGGGAATCAAGATATTTTCACTCATTAATCAAGGATTTTTCATTTAAAGTACTTAATCAAATAAAGATAGTTTTGATAAACTTAGATAAACACCCTGAAGTTAAAGAAAGGGAAAACATTGTTTTCCTACCTCACTTAAAACTTTACCTTAACGGAGAAAACATTTGGGAGCAAGAAGGGTGCTTCATGGATTACACTAAGGATATGTTCATACTTAGGAGGAGCATAAGGGAGGCATTAAAAAGTAAAGGTCTTAAAATAAAAATTTAGTTTTCACGAATCTTATGAACACTGCATAAATCGTTTTTTACAGGTGTTCCACAGAGGCTACAGTGTCCTGAAAAGCCATATTCTTTTAAAAGTTTTTCAACTAAAATTTCACTTATTTTCAAAATTGAATCAACAAGTTCGAAATGCCCACAATACAGTTTTTCAATATATTGCATTGCTGCACAAAACATCTTATTAAAAAATGCTTCACTTTCTAATGAATACACGCTATCAAACAATCCCTTATAGAAACCGTATATGGTGAGCTCTTTAGTTTTAATTTTTCTAAAAGGCTTAATAAAGTAAATGTTATATTTTGGAACATAAAGTTTAGGCATGGTTTCACCTATTGTTTCTAAATTGAACTCTAAAAAACCATACATGAAATATGTTACTTCAAAATCTAAAGTTATTGGTAACACTATTTTCTCTATGCCTACTTTAAGTGCTTCCATTAGAGCATACTCTCTTTTTACCCTAAAGTTTTTTAGAAAATCATTACTTCTTGGATAGTTAAATATAAGTTTTTCTTCGACCTTTTCTAAAACCTCTTCTTTAAGCTTAAGAGTTGAGGGAATAAGCACATACAGTTTTGAGGGATAATTTTTCTCTATTTTCTCTAAAAGCTTAAATGATGCAGTTGAAATTAGGGGAAATTCTTCAAAGAATAAAAACCCTATTTTATCTTTAGGATTAAGCATTTTCCACTTACTTATTTCACGCTTAACTTGTTTTATTAAGCTCTTCTCTAAGCACTGTAGACACAATCTTTCTCCAGATTCTCTTCTAAAATACACTGCTTCCCTTAACCTACAGGAGCTGCACTTATGAGACTGCATTTCTCTTATCGTATTTTAGATTTGTTCAATATGGAAATAAGTGTTTAGAGTAAAAGTTATATAGAAGTGCTCGCTACTTGAGAATGGATTATGGGTAATCAATGCTTTTAGATGAGGTGGCAACATAAATGGCGTATGGAATACCCGTTCTTGTATTAAAAGAGGGTACTCAGAGAACAACAGGTAGGGATGCTTTAAGAGCAAACATTTTAGCAGCAAGAGTTTTAGCTGAAACGTTAAGGACGTCCCTAGGTCCACGTGGTTTAGATAAAATGTTAGTAGATAGCTTCGGAGATGTAACAATAACTAATGATGGAGCAACAATAGTTAAGGAAATGGAGGTTCAACATCCAGCGGCAAAACTATTAGTAGAAGTAGCTAAAGCACAGGATGCAGAAGTAGGTGATGGAACAACAACAGCCGTTGTTCTCGCCGGATTACTTCTTGAAAAAGCAGAGTCCCTTCTTGACCAAGAAATACATCCAACAATAATCATTGAAGGATTCAAGGAAGCATTAGCTAAATCATTAGAGCATCTCGATAAAATAGGTGTAAAAGTTAATCCCGTAGATAGGGAAACTCTTAAGAAACTTGCAAGCACAGCATTAGCAAGCAAGTATGTTGGAGCAGGCACAGTTAGAGAAAAACTTGTTGACTTAATAATAGATGCTGCACTCACCGTTGCTGAGCCTAGACCTGATGGAACTTATAATTTAGACTTAAACAATGTTAAAGTGGAAAAGAAGAAGGGAGAAAGCTTACTTGACAGTCAGCTCATAAGAGGTATTGTATTAGATAAAGAAGTTGTTCATCCAACAATGCCTAGGAGAATTGAAGGAGCAAAGATAGCGTTATTGGACATGCCATTGGAAGTTGAGAAGCCAGAATTTACAGCTAAAATAAACATAACAAGCCCGGAACAAATTAAAGCGTTTCTCGAAGAAGAAACAAAAATGCTTAGGGACATGGTTGAGAAAATAGCTAGCATAGGAGCTAATGTCGTAATATGCCAGAAGGGTATTGACGATGTAGCACAATACTTTCTTGCTAAGAAGGGTATTTTGGCTGTTAGGAGAGTTAAGAGAAGCGACATGGAAAAACTAGAAAGAGCAACAGGAGGAAGAATAATAAGCAGCATAAGGGACTTGACGTCTGAAGACTTAGGACAAGCAGAGCTTGTTGAAGAAAGAAGGGTTGGAACAGATAAAATGGTGTTTATTGAAGAATGCAAGAATCCCAAGGCAGTAACCATTCTGCTCCGCGGAGCAAACGATATGGAGCTTGATGAAGCAGAAAGAAGCATACATGACGCACTTAGCGTAATAAGGAACGTTATGAAGGAGCCTGAGATCGTTGGCGGCGGAGGAGCACCAGAAGTAGAATTAGCTTTAAGACTAAGAGAGTATGCAAGGTCAAGAGGAGGTAAGGAAGCATTAGCTATTAACGCATATGCTGACGCATTAGAGGAAATAGCTTTAATACTAGCAGAGTCAGCAGGACTAGATCCGCTAAATGCTAGAGGAGAGCTAAGGAAACTTCATGAAAAAGGAAACATCAATGCTGGTGTAGATGTACTAAACTCTAAAATAATCGAGGACATGATCAAAATAAACGTAATAGACCCCGTTCTAGTGAAGAAACAAGTACTTAAGAGCGCAACTGAAGCTGCAACAGCAATACTAAAGATAGACGATATAATAGCCGCAGCACCACCGAAGAAGAAGGAGAAAGAGGGAGAAGGAATACCTAAGTACTAAATAGACAAATCGTTTTTCCAAAATTACTAAACCGTAACATTTAATTGTTAAAACTAACCTACGAATTTTCCGAACCAAATTTTTCTAGTGAGGTATAGTAGAACTTGTCCAAACGTAAGGAATCCTACATTAGCAAGATAAAGATCGGTCCGCCCAAGCTAACGAAGTATGAGAGAGCACGAATTATAGGGGCAAGGGCTTTGCAATTAACTATGGGGGCATCGCCTTTAATATCTATTGAGCTCGTAGGATCAACTGATCCACTCGATATTGCTGAAAGGGAATTGAAAATGGGGATTTTACCCATAACTATTAGGCGTAGATTACCTACAGGGGAACATCAAGACATACCTTTAAAATGGCTTCTTGAAGCTGAAAGGGAAGCTTTAGGTAAAAAAGCAGTATATGCTTAGTAATAAACAGTAAACTTTAAACATATTTTTAATTCGAAGCATTACTTCGGTAAAGTTAATGATTCCAAGAACTTACACGCTCATAATAGCTGAGAAACCTAAGGCCGCATCTAAAATAGCCTATGCTCTTTCAAACGGTAAAAGTAAAAAGTACAGCTTGTACAATGTCCCCTACTGGGTTTTTAAATTAAATGGAAAATGGTATGTTGTTGGTTCTGCCGCAGGACATCTTTTTACGCTAACCACTAATACTTATGGCTTTCCAGTATTTGATTATTATTGGGAGCCATCATGGCTTGTTGACAAGAACGCTAAATATACTAGACCGTTCTTTCTTGTCCTTGAAAAGCTATGTACTAATGCTTCAGAATTTATTAATGCATGCGATTACGATATAGAAGGTTCAGTTATAGGATACATGGTCATTAAGGAGCTAGGGGATTTAAGGAAGGCTTATCGTATGAAGTTTTCAACATTAACGCCTCAGGATTTAAGAGAGGCCTTTAAAAATGTAAATAAAGGTTTAGATACGTCCATGATTGAAGCCGGGCTTTGTAGACATGAACTTGACTGGATATGGGGAATAAATGTTTCAAGAGCTCTCATGTTTTCTGTGAGAAGGGTCTCTAGGAGAAAAGTCATTTTAAGTGCTGGAAGAGTGCAGTCACCAACACTTATTGAAGTAGTGAACACTGAACACTCTAGAAATACTTTTGTACCAACACCTCTCTTTAACATTAATGTGCAAGTTAAAATAGGCAATAAGTTATTTTCTCTCGAATCGCTTAACGGAAGTTTTAGAGAAAAAAGTGAAGCCGAAAAAGTAGCTGAAACAATTAAAAGCATAGGAAAAGCTGTCATTGAAAAAGTAGAGTATCGAAGGGAAGAGTATCGTCCGCCACCACCGTTTAATTTAGGTGATTTACAAGCTGAAGCAGCTAAAATTTACGGTTACTCGCCTATGGAAACTCAGAAAATAGCTGAGCAACTATATCTCAATGCACTAATAAGTTATCCGAGAACAAACAGCCAGAAATTGCCGCCAACAATAAATTATAGGGGGATTCTAGCAAACTTAAGTAAAATTCCCGAATATAAGGGTATGGTTAAACTACTTTTAAATGAAGTAGGAGATTATTTAGTAGCTCATGAAGGCAGTAAAACGGATCCGGCACATCCTGCAATATACCCTACAGGTATTAGACCTAAGATGCTTAAAGAAAAAGAGCAGAGAATCTATGATCTCATTGTGAGAAGGTTTTTAGCAACATTTGCTACAAGCTTAAAGCTTTACTCATTAACGTTATATTTAAGCATAGGTAATTACAAGTTTAGGCTGAAATTTAGGGTCATAAAGGATAGAGGATGGCTAAAATATTATCCGTTCTTATCTGTGGAGGAAGCAGAGGAAATACCTCTTTTGAGGAAAGGAGAGTTTCTCCCTATAGAGAAAGTTAGGGTAACAACAAATTATACTAAGTTTCAAAAATCTTATTCAAAAGCCTCTCTGCTCAAGTGGATGGAAAGCGTTAACATAGGAACTGAGAGTACTAGGGCAAGGATTATAGAGAGCCTATTTAATAGAGGTTACTTCAAGGTTTCGAAGGGAAAAATAGAAGTTACACCCTTAGGCTATGCTGTTGCAAAAATCTTAACAAAATACTTCAACGACTTAACAAATGTTGAATTAACTAGAAAATTTGAGGAAATGTTAAACGCTATAAGAGAAGGTAAAATCACCAGAGAACATGTGGTAGAGGAATCTAAGAAGTTCTTGAAAACCCTTCTTGAGAAGTTTAAAGCTAATGAAGCAGATAAGGCAGGAGTTGACTTAGCTAAAAGCTTAGGCTTCATTAAACCGGTAAACCCCTGCATTATATGTGGACTAGAATCAATTGAAAACTTCAGTTTATGTAAAAACCATTACGAAGCATTACTTAATATTAGAAGTAAATATCGTGAATGGGTTAAGGCTTATGGTAAACTTGGCTTTAGCGATTATTTAAGGAAAATAAGTAAACTTAGTATATCAGGTAAATGGGTTAGAGAAGTTGCAAAAGCTATATTAGAAGATAAGCTTTCCGTTAACTAATTAACTCTTAGTGAGAGCATGGAAAAATAGAGAAAAATAGCCTACATAAGGCACTCTTAAAGGATATCCGTTTATCATTACTGCTTTTCCTAAAACCCCTTCCTCAGGAACATACCATGAATCTCTAACTATATTACCATCACCTTTAGTTATGAAAAATATTTTTCCCTCTACATTGACGATATCTATTACCCTATGTATGATAGGTGTACGTAAGGAAATTATAACTGATTTAGGAGAAGGATTAGGAACTACCTTATTATAGACTATGATATCATTTACCTTAATATCTTCAGGGTTAACTCCAACTATTACTACAACATCTCCTATGTTCAATGTGGGTATCATGCTTGAGCTTTCAACGGCCGCTAAAGGTATTGAAGTGTTAAGTGCTACTTTTAAAAGGAATGGGAGTGTAAGCACTAAGACTATTGCGACTATTAAAAATGTTACTTCAAAAAACCTCTTCATATTGGAAAGAATTTTATGCATTGCGATGCTTCCCTATCTACGGGTGGTATATGGGAGCTAAAGAAAGAAATATGTTTTTCTATAAAAACGTTTTATGGTGGAAGAAAAGTTATGGAAAAAGCTTATAGTGAAAAACTAGCAGTAACAAGCATTGTTGCTTCTACATTAGTTATTGCCTTAGTGTCTATAGGGTCAGGAGGGAAAGTTTACTATGGATTCTTCTACATACCTCCTCCCGGAGAATTTGTAGTTGCCATTATACCTTACTTATTCATATTTCTAAGTATTCACATGGTACTTAAGGCAGTTGAGAATAAGCTTAAACTTTTTAGTGAAAAAGTAGCTATAGCTTCATTGCTTCTTGGTTATTATTTAGCTTTAATGTCATCTATGCTTTATGCTGTATCTGGAAGTAGGGAGACTTTAGTAAGTTTTCTTGGAGACTCTGTGGTTTCGCTGGGAAGCATTGTGCATATAAATTTTAAATCAATACCCTATGTTGCGAGGAAGTTTCTTTCAAAAAGAGATGTTTTTGACAAGATAATAGTTTCGCTAGCTTTCCTTATTTTGGGATTATCTAGGGTTGTTAGTGAAGAAGTTCCTTTAAGCATTTCACTTGTTTTTTACGGTTTATCATGGTTCATTATTATCTTAGTGCTTCATGATTTCGCAAAAGTATTTAAAATAAGGTTTAAAGACTTTGTTATTCAGCTAAATTTCCTGATATTGTTTGCTATCGTAAACTTATTCTACACTATTCTGATAATACTTTCGATTTAAAGTTCTTCTTCATCAAGTTCGCTTAAGTCTATTTCGAAAACCTCTCCCTCTCTTCTTTCCCTTCTTCCTCCACCGCCCAGTACTTTTCGTCCCTTTGCACCTTCTACCTCTACTTCCCCTTCACCACCAACTTTTATCTTACTTACTACAGCTCTCCATTTATGCCCATTGGAACATTGATACATTCCCATAATGGTTATCGTTATTCTACCTTTAGAGTCAGGTATCGGGGAAACGAGCTGCCATGTTTTATATGGTTTCTCTACTTTCTCCCCACAGTAAGGGCAAATGTTTGGAGGATGTTTTTTGGGCATGCTTTAGCACCCTTTTCAAGAATTAATGGCTTCTGTGGTGTTTTTAAGAGTTTAGCCTAACTATTTCAACTTTATACTCTCCTAATTCTCTAAGTAATTCTTTAGCTATGTCTGAGAATACTTGCTCAACTTTTTCAGGGCTTGTAGTATACACTGTTACTTCAAATTCAGCTGCTGAACCGGTGAGTTTATGAACTCTTATGTCCGGTGATATCTTTACTATCCCCTTATATGCTGAAATAGCTCTCATAATCTTATCTTCTATGTCCTCTATTGTAAAAGGAGCTTCAACACGTACAAGGATTTTAACAGCAAAAAGTTCCGAATATATTTTCAAAAGTCTCTCTAAGAATAGTGAGTTAGGTATTTTCACAACGCTTCCATCTCTAGTTTTAATTTCAGTATATACAGCTCCAATATTCCTAACTTTCCCCACTACGTCACCTATTTTTATCATATCACCTATGACTATAACTCTTCCCAAGAGAATAACGTAATATGATATTACATTCATGTACAAGTTTTTAGCAGAGTAGGCAAGTATTAGTAGGAAACCTATTATTGCAAGCACTAGGTAAGTGTTTGCTGTAAAAAGCGAAATTATTATGAGAAGTATTAGAGAATATATGACAATGCTTATTACATTATGTATCCTAATGTATGCTGATTGTGAAATTATGTTTCTTTGAACCATTCTCTTAAGCATGTTGTTAACTGTTTTGAGAACGGCTACGCCAATTATGAATGCTAATGCTGAGTATATTATTTGAGCCATTAGCGGATTCATTAGGAGCAAGCGTAATTGCTCAATATAGTATTCGATAAATTTCCATACAGCTTCACTTTCTTGCATAGCTAAATTCCTCTAAAAGCTTTTACAAACTCCTCTGCAATATCATTTCTCACAAGCCCTATTATTTCATACCCCGGTCTTAGCTCCTTAATATCACTTGGTTCTAAAAACTTTTCACCATCAAATACCGCTATAATTTTTGCTGCTAAAGGTATTTTTAAATCGTTTAGGGACTTGCCTATGCAAGCATCATTCTCAGTTAGCGTTATTGAAACTAATCCGTAAGTGCCGCTGAAAATGGGTGCTATTTTAACTAATGAGTATTTTCCTTCAATAAATCCTTCAATAATGTTGGCTGTAACGTAGGGTACGCATATTGCGCTCTCTATACCTACTCTTTCAAGAAGTTTAGCAACTTTTTCGTTTTTTACTCTAACAATTATTCTTGGTACTCCATATTCTCTAGCTATGAGTGCTACGAAAAGGTTTACTTCATCCTTATCCGTAGCTGCAACTAGAACGTCGAGTTTGCCTAAATCTACTTCATCATAAAGTGTTAAATCTGTAGCGTCACGATTTATCGCTAATACGTCTGCTTCCTCTGTTACTATTCTGCATTTTTCCTTTTCCTTATCGACAACTATTACCTCATTTCCTTTACCTGAAAGCATTTTAGCTAAGTGCCGTCCAGTATCGCCTGCTCCAACAATCAATATTCTCATAGTACTTAACACCTAAGTTCTTCCTAACTCTTTACACCTATCTGATTTGAAAGTTTCGGATATTTCATATAAACCCTATCTTTTTAACAATAAAAAGTAGCAGGTATGACATAAAAAATGCTAATAAAACCTTTTCTTTATTGCCCTTTGTAACTACTATTACTAAAACATGTATGGAATATATTATGAGCGATAAGAAAAGTAGGTTTAGAAAATTATGGATTATTGAGTATGAAAGTATAGGTAAGAAATAGATTGTTGCGAGAAGACACATGTAAGTTTTCTTGTAGTTTATTATTTCAGCGAATTCCATCATTAAAATAGGAGTGATAAAGTTCAATGATAGAATAATCGTTATAAGATCCATGCTTGTGCTCAAGCACTAACCCTCCACTAAGCAATAATACTTATTGTGGGAGAATATTTACTAACTTTACTAGAGACAGTATTCTTGACAATAATAGTATGAGGTATTTGAAATGAAGGACATCGTTTACTATTCAATTGAAGAAGCATTTAAAATACACCATGTTAGAGGAAGAGAAATTATTGATTCTAGAGGCAGACCTACCGTTGAAGCTGAAGTTTCAACTATAGGTGGTGGGGTGGGTTTAGCTGCAGTTCCTGCAGGTGCATCTAAGGGTAAATATGAAGCTTGGGAATTACGTGATGGTGATGCAAGATTTTTCGGGTTAGGTGTTAGAAAAGCTGTCAAAAACATAAACAACGTTATCTCTAAGGAAATAGTGGGTCTCGACTCAAGATATCAGAAAGAAATAGATAATAAGATGATTATTCTTGACGGAACACCTAATAAGTCAAGATTAGGGGCAAACGCTATATTAGCTGTTTCGATAGCTACAGCTAAAGCTGCAGCAGACACTTACGGATTACCTTTATTCAAATATCTTGGAGGGTATTTGGCTAGAACACTACCTACACCGTTTTTAAACATAATTAACGGAGGTAAGCATGCTGGAAATAAACTTAGTATACAAGAATTCATGATTGTTCCGGGAGAAGCAGATAGTTTTTCAGAAGCTTTAAGAGTGGCTTGCGAAGTCTACTATAAACTTAGAAATTATCTTAAGGACAAGCATGGTTTACAAGCAATTAACGTAGGTGATGAAGGAGGTTTTGCTCCGCCAATGTCCGAAACTAGAGAGGCTCTTGATGCTTTAATTAGAGCAATAAAAATGGCTGGATATGCTGAAGGCTCAGAGGTTGCCATAGCACTTGATGCTGCTGCTTCAAGCTTTTACGATGAATTGAAAAGGAAATACTATATTGACGGTAAATATGTTGAACCAGATAAGCTATTAGAATATTACTTAGAATTAGTTGAAGAATACCCCATAGTGAGCATTGAAGACCCATTTCATGAAGATGATTTTAAGAGGTTCGCTGAATTAACGAGGAAAGTTGGTTCTAAGATACTTATAGTTGGTGATGACTTATTCGTAACGAACATTAACAGATTCGAGAAGGGAGTTTCTATGGGTGCAGCAAACTCTATACTTGTGAAGATGAATCAAATAGGTACGTTAAGTGAAACATTGGATGTAATACATTACGCTATGCAGGCAGGCTATCAGCCAATAATAAGCCATAGAAGTGGTGAAACGGAAGACATAACAATATCGGACTTAGCTGTAGCTACAAATGCTGGAGCAATAAAAACTGGTGCACCTGCACGTGGTGAAAGAACAGCAAAGTACAATAGACTAATTAGGATAGAGGAAATACTGGGTAGTGAAGCAAAGTACGCTGGTTTCACAATATTTCCGAGAAAACCTAGATAGTAAAGTTTAATGCGATGATGAAGGTTAAAAGCGAGGAAAATCAGTGTCTGGAACCAGGCTTCTGAGCAAAACGTAGTTTAAATTAAGTAAAAAACGCAATTAACTCTTTAGCTTTAAGCCTAAAACTCTCTATTTTTACCTTAGCTTACTTCGGCGGTGTTGGCAAACTAGCGCTTTCACCAGAAGGTACTCCTGTCAATGGTAGTTCAGGGAATCTCTCTTTCATTCTTTGCTCAGCTATTATTGATGCTTCCTCAAGTATTTTCTTAGCTTCACCACTAACTACCGTAGTGTCTATAGCTGTCCCAGTAAATTCTCCTGCTTCTAGAACTATCGAGTGGAGCATTGTATCGACTTCGTCGAGTTCGAAGGCAATTTCGGGAACTATTCCTTTTAGATGCTGCTTAATATCTTTAATTACTTCAACTATAGGTGCCATAGTTACAAGAACATCTCCTAGTTCTCTAACAGTCTCTAACCTAAGTGCTACTTGTTCAAGAGCTAGCTGTGCTCTAAGAACGGTTTTAGCTATTTTTCTAACTTCAGCTACTTCATTAGCGTATATTGCTGCTCTAGCACTATCCTTCATCATGTGTGCTGAAACTACTTTTTCAAATAGCATTTTGTCTCTTTCTTGTAGCTTATTAAATAAGTGTTCTAAGCGATTTACCTGTATCTTTACTTTATAAAGTGCCATAGCTAACTTGTATCTCATTGGCGGTGGTGGATGAATTATTCTCGCTATCCTCTCCTTAACCGATGGCTTAGAGCTGTCATCCCAGTCCTTCACAAACTTTTCAAGTCTAGATGGCATACTGTTTACCACCGAAAAATGATGTTGCACATTATTTTATATTTAAAACTTAGGGGCTATACGAAAACTCCTAAAGCAAAGCCCCTAACTCTTAAATAGCCTCAAGGTGAATAAAGGATTTTTTCGAAAGCAAAAACCGGAAAGAGTGGTTTAGAAATGATCTTAACTGTTGAAACATTTGAAAAATACGTAGGACAATCAGTAAAGGACCCCTATGGACGTTACGTTGGCGTGATAGCAGGGTTCTTCAGCGAAATCGATGGAACAATAAACTATGTAAGCTTAGAGTATGCTAATGGAGAATTCACTAAACTACCAGTAAGTAGGTTTGAGTTTAAACCAGACACAGTAATTCTTGTTCCAGGATGGAAAGCTGAAGCCAACGAAGTTAAGATGAAGCTAGAAACTGTAAGGAAAAGAGTTAAGGCGTTAGATGATCTCTTTGCTAAAGGTGAAATAGCTAGGCATGCTTATGAAGAATTTAAGAAGAAACTAGAAACAGACTTAGGAAAGCTTAGGATAGAGGCTAAGGAAGTTAAGAGAAACCTACAGCATAGGTTAAGGGAGCTTGAGAAACAGAAGGAAAGCTTAGAAACAGCGCTTGCCGCGATGAAGATGATGTTTTTCTCAGGTGAAATAAGTGAGCCAATATTTAAGAGAGCTTCAGAAATAATTAAGAGGAACATTGAGAAATGTGATGCGGAAAAGAAGGATATTAGGTCAGCTATGGATGAGCTTGAAAAAATAGAGTCAGCACCTATTTCGCTAACAGCACCACATAAGGAGGAGAAGCCTGAGGAAACAGCTATTACGGCGCCTTCGGAAGAGGCACCATTAGTGGTTCATGTTGTTGAAAGTGAACAGTAAATATTTTTCTAACTCTATAATATTTTGAGGGACACCGAGTGAGTAGAATTGTCAAGGAGTGGGGCGGTGAAGAGTATAGTAGGCCGTTCTTTCTTAGAATACTTAGCAAGCTAAAACCCCGTAGAACCTCTTTGAAAAGGCAAATTTCAGAGGTAATTTATAGATTAGAGATACAAATGGAGAAACTTGATGAAACACTTACCAGACTTAGGAGTAGAGATAATGAGTTATTGGAGAAAACAGTTAAAGCGTATATAGCTAAGGATTTTGCACGCGCCTCAATCTATGCAAGTGAAATAGCTGAGTTAAGAAAAATGGCTAAAATAGTTCTAGCCAGTAGACTTGCTTTAGAAAGAGTAAAGGTGAGGTTAGAAACTATAGTTGAATTAGGAGACATAGCAACTGTAATTGCACCTTTGGTTCCTGTTCTTAAGAGCTTAAAAACTCAGCTCTCAGGAATAATTCCTGAAATTTCAATAGAGCTTGAGGAAATAACTAATAGCATGAACACTATGCTGTTAGAAGTAGGTCAAGTGGCTGCGGCAACAGCTTCAACACCCATGTTAACTGAGGAAGCTAAAAAAGTGCTTCTCGAAGCCCAAGCTCTTGCTGAAGAGAAAATCAAAGAAAACTTCCCGAAAATACCTCCTCAAATAAAGATTCCTAAGCTAGAAGAGGCAACTACTAGAATACCTATAACTTTAGATATAGCTGCAGCTCAAACGATGCCCACAAAGCCAACTAAGATAAGAATGTCGATAAAAGAACTAGAAAATAAAGTTTTAAAATACATAAAGTCACATAGAGGCTTCATAGATGTTAATGAGTGCGCAGAAGTTTTTGGAGTGCATAGGGAGGACATATTAAAAGCTCTTCGTTCTCTTGAGAAGAAAGGTAAGATAAAGTTGAGAAGGTAAGGGTAAACGTTAACTTAAACACTATAAATGAATTTTTAAACATATCGTCTAGTTTGGAGTCTAAGAAACATTCACGGTGGTTTCCGGTGGCGCTTAACGTGCTTGAAGATATGGCTCGAAGATATGCTCAACAAGCGGTTAATGCTGATAGGAAAGGCAATAGAGAAGTCGCAATAGCTTACTATAATAAAGCAGTTGAGGCATTAACAAAAATCGTTAGGCTTTATCCTGACAATCCTCTTACAAAAGTTTATCTTACAATGATTAAAGAGTACAGAGAAAGAGCTGAGCAATTGAAAAGATTAAGTGTAAGCGTGCCTGTGGAAGGTGAGGAGCAAGGGGAAATTTCAATAGAGGACCTAATAGTTTCTGAAAAACCAAGTGTGACATGGGATGATATTGCCGATTTAGAGCATGCTAAAAAGGCAATAAAGAAAGCAATAATTTATCCAGCACGTAACCCTGAGTTCTTCCCCTTAGGATGGCCTAGAGGAATACTTCTCTATGGACCTCCAGGCTGTGGTAAAACACTTTTAGCTTCAGCAGTAGCTAATGAAATAGATGCTGTATTTATAAGCGTCGACGCCGCGACAATAATGTCTAAGTGGCTTGGAGAAGCTGAGAAGAATGTTGCAAAACTCTTCAGAAAAGGTAGGGAAATAGCTAAGAAAGGAACGCCAGCAATAATATTTATTGATGAAATAGATTCTCTATTAGGTGTTTTTAGCGGAGAAGTTGGAGGAGAGGTAAGGGTAAGAAACCAGTTTCTTAAAGAAATGGATGGGTTACAGGACAAGAAAAGCAAGTTACTGCTTTTTATAATAGGTGCTACGAATAAGCCTTGGAAACTTGATGACGCCTTCATAAGGAGGTTTCAAAGGAGAATATACATTCCCCCTCCATCTTATGAGGCAAGAATAGAGTTATTTAGGCTTTATACTAAAGAGCTAAAACTTGATCCATCAGTTAACATAAGGGAGTTAGCTAAACTAACTGAGGGCTATTCAAGTAGCGATATTAGAGATATATGTCAAGAGGTTCAGGAAAAAGTTGTTGAAGAATACTTTGAGGAAACAGGAGGCGCTTATGGTGAACCAAGAGCTATAACGATGGACGACTTTATAGAGGTTATTAAGAGAAGAAGACCTAGCATAAGTTTAGAACTTATTAGAAGATATGAAATATGGGTAGCAGAATATGGAGCATTATAGTAGAAGTTTGAAAAAGAAAAAATCAAAAATTTTGTGTTTATTTTATTAGCTCTAATTTGTTGATGTTTACTCTACCTTAGCTCTGAAGTAGTGGCCGTTGGGGCACTTAAAGAGACCGATTTTAACGCCCTTTCTGCCCTTTGGTGCTAGCACCCATGTCTTTATTGGCTTTTCTACCTCAGCTCCACACTTTGGACACTTGGGCATATTCTATCACCATACTAATGTATAATAGTATTGGAATTTAAACTTAACTTCAGATCTTCACTATAAAGCTATGGTGGGAAGGAGTAGTGTTTCTAAATGTGATTTAAAGGATTCCTTTAACATAATAGACTCTTCTCATTACAACATAGTGTTGAGTAGCGATTTTCCCTTGAATCAACTATTTAAAAGTAATTATGCTGAATGGTGTTTTACGATTTTCTCTTAAATAGTTAATATGTGAAATTTTATAGATAACTTAAAAAACATGTATCTTAGGGTGAGTATTCGGTCATGTACTACATGGAGGAATACAATGGTTTTACACTTTATGAAACTAAGGAGTTTAAGCTGGAGCAGCCATCTTATATGCTTTTAGGGCTTCCAGATACGGGACTGGTTGCATCTATTTCTTCAAGCTACCTTGTTGATTCACTAAAAATGAATGAAGTTGGTGGGATAGATTCCTATAGATATTTTCCACCAATAGCTGTTATTCATAATGGCGAAAGTAAATTGCCTATTAGAATGTTTTATAAAGGAAATATACTGGTCATAATATCCGAACTACCTATTTCGCCTAGCGCAACATATCCTTTAGCTTTTATGCTAGTTGATTATGCTCAGAAAAAGGGGGTAACACACATTGTTTCACCAGTAGGGTTAGGTGTTCCCCATAGAATGGAAGTGGAAAAGCCAGCAACATATGGTTTAGCAACATCTAAAGAGGGAGAGCAGATTTTATCAAAGGTTGGTATTAAAGGGTTTCAAGAAGGTTTCATAGTAGGCCCTTACGCTGTTGTTTTAAAGGAGGCTAAAAGAAGAAAAATGAGTAATATAGTAATTTTCGCAGAAGCCTTCATAGACTTTCCCGATCCAGCAGCCGCCGTTGAGGTACTAACAATTTTAACTAAAATATTTAGTGTAGAAATAGATCTTAAACCGTTAATAGAGAAAGCTGAGGAAATAAGACTAAAAACTAGAGAGCTTATGATGAACACTAAAAGGGTTCTTGAAAGAATGAAGAAAGGTTATGAACAACAACTCCCGCTCATGTACGTATTCTAAGAGGCCTTTAAGGTGAGGTGAAACGTTAAATGTCAAGTAGAAGAATACGTGACATGATTAGGGAATTTGAAAGAGAAATAGAGAAAACAATAGAGGAAATAGTAGATAGTATCGTAGGAACCTATGAAGCGAGACCTTTATGGAGTAAGGATGGTTCACTTGAGCCACTAATTAGTGTTGTAGAAAAAGATGATAAATACGTAATAACAATAGATCTACCCTTAGCTAATCTTAAAACACTATCCATTACTGGAAAATATAATTATATTGAACTACGTTGCAAGTTAAAGCATAGAGTGAAGCTTAGTGAATGGCCAATGTCTCGAACAGAGTTTACTGAGTATAGAAAGATTATTGAGTTACCTGAAAATGCAGATGTTGCTAAATTTGAAGTTAAAAAGTATGCGGAGTATTCAATAATTGAAATAATTGTTCCTAAAAGGGTTAAGCCTTAGTATGTATTTCAACGATATCGCCATCCACTAGTACGTGGTTTTTTCCAACACGTTCGCCAGGATATTTAGCTGAAGGACCCCAAATTTTAGCGTACTTGAAATTTTTGTAAAGCCTGGAATGGACTCTTTCTGCGGCATCTAACACCGTAGCTCCCTTTTTCAATATTAAAGGCTGTGGTGAAGGTTTATCTTCACCTGGTTGTTTAGTGTAAACTCTTATTATGTTTGTTATATTAAAGAACATCTTGCCTAATCCACTTAAGCCTTTACCTGTTTTAGCAGAAATAGCTATCACTGGTACTTCGTAGTTAATGGATTTTTCTATGTCACTAAGTATTTTCCTCAATTGTGTTTCATTTAACAAATCGGCTTTATTAAGTAATATAACTGCTGGCTTATAAGTTGAGCTTTCAAAAATAGCTGATTCAACGTCATCTAATGTTACTTCTCCAAAAATTCTAACTAGTGCATGATATATTTTATAATCTTTTAGTAGTTTTTCAATCTCCTTTGCTGTCGCATTTAAGAGTCTGCCGGAAATTATTACTTGAATTCCTCCACTACTTTTCCTTTGAATATCAACTTTTCCTTTAGGCTTTTTTATGAAAATTTTTGCTTCATTAAGCTCGTTTAAAATTGTTTTTAACTGTTCTATAGGGTTATTTGTTGCGTCAAGAACTATAGCTATGGCATCAGCATTTCTAGCTAAACCTAGTGTTTTAAGACCCCAGCTTCCTCCCTGTGCAGCTCCCTTGAAAAGTGCAGGTGCTTCAACAAGTTGAAACTTTACATCTTCGAATGGCATCATGCCTACTGAAGGTTTACGGGTGAAGTAAGGTATAGGTGATGTTTGAACTTTAGCGTTAGTTAGCTTAGATAGTATAGCGCTTTTTCCGGAATTTGTGAGACCTATTAAAACTATTTGGGCTGCTCCCTCCTTTTCTACAAAAAACCTCGGCCCTCTTCCTCCCTTTCTTCTCTTCTGCTCCTCTATTTCTCTTCTAAGAATGGCCATTTGTCTTCTAATTTGGCGTACAAGATTCTCTGTCCCCTTATGTTTAGGGACTGCTGAAAGGAATTCCTCTAGAGCTTTAAGTTTTTCCTGCGGAGATTTAGCTTCCATAACCTTAATCCATTTAGCTTTAGCTTCAGCCGGTAAGTTAGTAACCATAGCTTACGGTACACCTCCACTTAACTACCTCTTTTTATTAATGTATTCTTTAGGAGCAATTTCCTTAACTGTTCTCCAACTTTTCCTAACTATGTTTGGTAAAAATCCATTTTTTAAGTAGAATTCTTTCAGCCAAGAAACTGTTTTTTCATCCGAAGGATAACCACTTCCGAAATCGCCGAAAACTCTTTTTAATTGGCTAATATGTTTTTCCCTATGAACCTTAGCTACTATTGAAGCTGCTGAAACAGCAATATATTTCTTATCAGCAAAGTGTTCAGCAACCAGTTTCCCTTTAAAGTTAAGGGATTTAATGCGATTTTTAAGTTTTTCAGGAGACATTGAAGGTAAGTCAATGACTATTTCCTCTATTTCTCCATTAAAATCTTTAATAGCCTCTTTAACTATTTCAACATATTTGTCAGCTAAAATACGGTTTATATTTCTTCGATCTATTTCCGAAACGCTAACTTCTCTAACATAAATTTTCCTAGCTACTTTCCTAATTACATTATAGTATGCTTCTCTCATGTAATGACTTAGAAGCTTACTATCCTTAACGCCTAAGCGCTTAAGCTTAGTGATTTCAGATTTATCAACAATAACTCCAGCTACAAACATGTCTCCTATTACAGGTCCCTTTCCGGCTTCATCTATCCCTAATATTAAGCCCAATTTCGCCCTTACTCCTCCCTAACATACAATTTTTCCTAATTATTTCTATTACTTCGTTTTCTTTAAGAACTTTAAACTGATGATTCCTGTTTTTTCTAAAGGTTTCGAGTAGAATATACTTTGCATTAGTCTTACTGCAAATAAGCTTCGAAATTTCATGTAGATTTAGAAAACCTAAACCGAAATAGTAGTGGTTAGCATATGTGTCATTTTTCTTCACAATGTCATGTACGTGGATAACATGTATTTTCTCTTTACCTAAAGCGTTTATCCAATCACTTATTACTCCAAGCGGAGTATATGATGTTTCACCAGCATTATAATACGCTACAATTGCATGAGCTATATCTAAGCAAAACCTTATGCTATTTAAACCTACTTGAGTAAAGTAGGTTGGGAAAGAAAAGTGGCCATGAGGATTATTTTCAACAGTTATGGCTATGGAATATTCTTCAGATAACTCCTCTAAGAATCTTATGGTTTCCTTAGCTCTACTTATAATTTTATCGCGAACCTTATTGTCAAACGTTATTTCTTCAGATATTAAATGGATGTTAAAGTATTTTGGCTCAAACTTGCTTATGTTATCTACTATTTTCTTTACAACTTTTCTTGAAGAGTAAGCTATTTCATCTATGGGACTAGCTAATCTAATGTCTCTCCATGGCCCATGAAAGCTTATTTCCAACCCTATGGTTTTTGTGAGCTTTATGATATTTGAAAATTCGTATTCATCATAGGGCCAAGGGTAATCAAGCGATATTTCAACGTAATCAAACCCTAAAGAGTGCATTTGCTCAATAAGTTCCTTTTTACTTTTATTTCCATACCATAAGCTAAAACCTATTTTCCTAGGCAATTCTCCATTACCTCATTTGCTGAGTAATGTAAGCAACGTCTTTAAGTAATTTGCCTCTTTATTTACCATAGTTTGTTTATAAGCATTAATACTTTTGATAAAGAGTTTTTTAATATCCATATTTCCATATAGAGTCTTCAACACGACATAGAAGATTACATCAGGTAGAGGGTGTTTAATGTATTCTCCTTTGGTAGAACATACCTTACTTTCCAAGATAGAAACAGTAGTTGTAGCATTTTTAAGAATCGTTTTGAGCATGAGAAGCGGGGTATTTACTTGGTCTTCGGAACCTAAATATATTGTTTTATTTACACCATATTTCACAAGGAGTTTAAGTAAGTCTTTTTCAGCATTTCTAAGATTATATACTACAGCCCTTAAATGCACTCCATTTAGTGATGGCTCATTTAGTATCTGCGTGTTTAAGCCTTTAAAAATGCTTACAAATGAAGCGGCAAGCTTAGGATAAGTTATCACTATTGGTTTTAAATTATTTTCCTGAAGAACCGCTGCGAAAACCGATAATCCTATAATGCCTTTTATGCTACGAGCCCTATCAGCAATGAGATAGATTACTTCATGGTTTATAGGTTCCTTAAATATTTTCCTGAATAACTCATAGGCTACCATAAGCTCGTTTGAACAAGGAAAGCCTATGAGCTCCCTTCGGTTAATGCCTTGTTTTACTTCATTCATTTTGTTTCCTCAAGAACTTTAAACACGACATCGCTAGGTTTCTGTAGTTTCCCTAGAATATTTTTGGGAAGATTTTTAGTAATTTTACCTCCTATAACATCCCTAATAAATCCTAAAATATCTGTTAAACTGCGAACTTGGTGCAGAGGGAAACCCCACTTTTTAACACATTCACTTACATGCAGTTTCTTGGGAAAGTAAGATAAGCTTGGAACACCGTAGAGTGATGCTTCTCTAGCAAGTGATGCCCCTCCAGAAATAACTGCGAGAGTTTGTTTAAAGAGAACTCTAATGTTTATTGCTTTTTCAGGCACTATCACATTAGGGTATTTTAATGCGTATTGTTTTTGAGAAGTATACCTAGGCAGAAAGATGACGACTACATTTTCCCTACTTAAACTTTCAAGAACTCTCTTGTAAATAGGTTTAAATCTATAGTAAGCTGCTTTTTCCTCTTCAGGTCTAAATATTATTATTTTGTCTTTTCTTGAAATTCCTAGATCTTTTATTGTTTCTTCTTCACCTAGACTATTAATGAAGCTATCGTTTATCCATTCTAATTCATCAATACCATTATACGTTACTTCTTTAACATATTTTTTAAGGATAAATCTTCTTATAGCGTTTTGAGGTATGCATTTAGAGTAAATTACGTAATCTGCTAAGGGTAATGTTAATCTACTTGCTTTCTCAGCATGTGGAGTATCTGTCATTATGATTACTGGTATTCTAAGTCCGAAAGCCACTCTTATAGCACTTGGACTTGGGTAAGATATCAGTACTGATGGTTTCTCCTTCTTAATGTACTTCACTAATTTATTCATTCGTTTAACATCTTCCCTTAATTTTCCTGCAGGACTTCTCCCACCGTACTTACCTAAACACACGTGTTTTTCCATAAATAGTTTAAGAAGAGATTCTGTGTATTCATATTCTCTGCAAGTAATGATTGTTTTATATCCTTTTTTCCTAAGTTTCCTAGCTAAACTAAGCATAAGTAATGCTTGCTTTGAAGTTAATGCATCAAGCCATATTTTCAACATTACGACACCTAGGCTTTTATTGCCAATATTTTGATTTTAAAAGAACCTAATAATGTTAATTATCTCATGATTGCGGAAAATACTACTGAAAATATTTTGTAGAAAATGTATGTGAAAAGCAAGATTAGAAGAGTATATGTTGCCAGCCTTAAATATTTAATATTCTTAATTCTCTTTAAAGACCATAATGTTAACATGAAGGTTACAAGAAATCCTAACATAAGTATAAGTTTAAAGTAATCTTCAAACATTCGTAAATACCTCAATTACGCCGTAACAAAGTTTATATTGTTGTATATGTTTTTATATGTTCTTCATGACTGGTTTTCTTCGATTACCGCTATGACCTTTATTTTCTTCCCCTTATACTCTGCTAATTTTAGCTGGTATTCTTTGGGTGGATATATGATTACTCTTCCTTTGCCGTAGCTTAGTAGTGATGCTTCGAACACGTATACCTGGCTCATTATACCACCATGTATATATTGTAGCTAGAAAAGCTTATAAATATAGCTACTAACAAATATACTTGGTGTCTCCGATGAGGGGGAGGACCGCTTCGACTAGAGGGTAGTTCCCCAAGGAGAGCACATGCTAACTCTTAAGGCACGTGGAGAATTAGTAGAAAGTTTTATTGAGGAGTTACATGAAGAACTCTACCTCACACGTAGAGCAACACAACACATTATAGACGTTTTATGGGAGCTGGACAAGCTACCAACGCTTAATCAAGTACATCAGATGTTCTACAAGCAGTTAAGACAGCAAGGATTTCGTGCACACCAAGCTAAGCAGATATACAAGTATGCGTTATCAATAGTGAAATCAGCTAAGAATAATGGAGGAAGAAAGCCGGTCCTAAGGAAGCTATCAGCTAGACTGGACAAGTATGACGCCAAGGTGGATTTGGAAAACCAGCTAGTTAAAGTAAAGCTGAGGAATAGAGCATTCAGGATAAAGCTGTTGCACAGCAAGGATTACATTAGGAAGTTCTGTTGTGTTGCTCTACGTGTGAGGATTGGTAGAAGGTAGTACGAGGTAATAGTAAGTATTGATAGGTAGGAAAGGGTATAGTTAAATATACCGTTCAGATGCGAGTATAGGCCATATAAACCGAGGAGACTGCTTTCCATTGACATTAATCTAAGGAAAGTAGTTGTCTACGACAGCAGAAGTATTAGAAGGATAGATACTAGGTTCACGGAGGCGTTGTATCTTAAACGTCTCCCTGAGGAAATACAGAAGCGTCATAGTTATGCTTGGAGAAGAAACGATAAATGGCTAGAGACTATAAGAGCACTCCATAGACGCTCTAGGAACATAGTTGTTGACTGGTTTCGTAAACTCGCTAGATATACTGTATTGAAAGCTAGGAGAACGAGGAGTGTTATTGTTCTTGAAGGCCTCGATAAATTATGGTTTAATGCCTCCAAGAAGTCTTTTAGCTTAGCTTATAAGTTGTCAAGGTTCGCTTATAGGAAGCTGCAGCTTGCTATCATTACTAAAGCGATAGAGCATAATGTTCCAGTAGTCTTTGTAGACCCAAGGAGCACCTCATCTACGTGTCCTAGATGTGGAGCAAAGCTATCCTATAATCACAGACTAGCTGTATGCAGGAACTGTGGATTCATGGCTGATAGAGACACCGTTGGAGCAATGAACATATACCTTAAGGCAGTTCGAATCCTTGCCCTACACTATGGGTCGTGGGGCACCCACCCGATGACCAATGAAACCCGAGTAAAGGGCGGGCTAAGAGATGAACCGATGACCGCACATATAAAATCATATACAAACATATAAAGAGGCGAACCCTCTAATGACCTATAAACTATTAACTATGCTGTTATAAAGGTTTTTATCTCCGAAACTTCTATTATTTATGCTAAATATATGATTATAAGGTGGTTTTCATGGGGAAGCTTTTCGGAACCGATGGTGTTCGAGGAATAGTTAATAAAGAATTAACGCCTGAATTAGCGCTTCAACTTGGTTTATCCATAGGAGCGTTTTTCGGTGAGGGCTCAAAAATTCTTGTAGGTCGCGATGTTAGACGCGGTAGAGAAATGCTATTTAAGGCAGTTGTTTCTGGACTATTAAGTTCAGGAGTTAAGGTTTACGATGCAGGATTACTCCCTACACCAACGCTTCAATACGCAATTAAACACTTTAATTATGATGGTGGAGTTATGATTACTGCAAGCCATAATCCTCCAAAGTACAATGGAATAAAGGTAATGGGACCTAACGGCGTTGAAGTAAGCAGAGAGCAGGAAAGAAAGATTGAGGAAATATTTTTCTCGGAAAAATGGAAAAGAGCTGACATCTACAATGTCGTTGAAGAAGTACCTAAACAATTCGGTATAATAGATTCTTACATAAATGCTATCTTAAGACATGTTGATGTTGAAAAGATAAAGTCTAAGAGATTTAGGGTTCTCATAGATCCAGCAAATAGCGTAGGTGCTTTAACAAGCCCCAAAATAGCTAAGAAACTTGGATGTAAAGTGTATACAATAAATGGACATTTAGATGAAGACTTTCCCGGTAGAGAGCCTGAGCCAACAACAGAAACTCTAAGGGAAACGGCAGAAGTAGCTAAATCATTGAATGTAGATGTAGCCGTAGGACATGACGGAGATGCTGATAGAGCGATATTCATAGACGAAAAAGGAAGAATTCATTGGGGTGACCGTAGTGCGGCAATTATTTGCAAGTATTTTGCTGAAAAAGGCTTTAAAGGAAAGGTTGTTACCGCGGTTTCTTCTTCAATTCTTATAGAGGAGGTCTTAAAACCTTATGGCCTTGAAGTGGTGTGGACAAAGGTAGGCAGTGTTGATATTTCCCACTTAATGCTTAAAATGGGAAGCGAAGTTCTATGTGGTTTTGAGGAAAACGGTGGCTTCATGTATCCGCCTCACATACCAGTAAGAGACGGTGGCATGACATTAGCATTAATGCTTCAAGTACTGGCTGATAGTGGAAGAAAGCTTTCAGAACTGTTTAACGAATTACCACATTATTTCACTTTGAAAACCAAAATACCTATGCTTAAAAGTGAAGCATTAAAAGTTGTTGAAAAAGTTGCTGAATACTTTAAAAAAGAGAGGCTCATAAGGATAGATGGTGTAAAAGTTCTCATGAAAGATGCATGGGTTCTTGTAAGACCTTCTGGAACGGAACCCATATTAAGAATTATGGCTGAAGCTAAGGATGAGGAGAAATTGAAAGAGATAGTTGAAATAGTTAAGAAAATAGCTGAGGAAACGGTGGGTAAGAAATGAAGTACAGACTTATGGATATTTTAGCTTGTCCCATGTGTAAACATTTTCCTCTAGAACTTTATGTTTTAAACGAAAACATTTATGAAAATAGATCACTTAGTGGTAGAGAAAAGCCATTATGTGAACTATACTGTGGGTTTTTAAGGAAAAATGTTAATGATGCGAAAGAACCTCCCTGTGAAGAATGTATTAAAAAGGAAGTTGATATAGGTGTTCTTTACTGTTCATCATGTGGCAGATGGTATCCTATAATGGAGGAGATTCCAAGAATGCTTCCCGATGAATTAAGAAGTAAGAAGGAGGAACTTGAATTTCTGAGAAAATATAAGGATAAAATTCCTGAAAAAATAGTTTACGAGGGGAAACCATTTAACCTCAAGACTTCATGATAAATTTTAAACTATTACTCACCTAAATTAGGTAAGGAAAGTTTGGAGAGATGATATATAGTGTACCCTTCCCCTGAAGAGTCCTTTGCAGCTCATTTAACAGAATGGGTTAAGATGCAGAAAAACCTACTTGAAACAGCGAGGAAACTTAATGAAAGCATAAGGAAAGGTGATAGATTAACGTTAATTATAGCTACTAGAACAGCTTTTCAACATATGATGAGAACTCTTAAAGCATTTGACCAGTGGTTACAAGATCCCTTCATAATAGAACATATGCCTAGAGAAATGCTTGAAGAAGTTTGGAATAATGTTTTTCAAATATTTACTAAGCTATTAGAATTAGATATTAAACACACAAGCTCCTTTAGAGATCACATATTGAAGCTTGCTAAAGAGGAAAAGCTTAGTCCATTACTTTGGCCTAAAGAGAAAAGAGGGCCTGAGAAAAAGCCTTCACTACATACGACGATTTAAGTAAAATGCTTAAACTTTTTTTCTAAGGTAAAAATCGGGGATCACAGTAGAATGCTTATTAGTATTTTAGAAGAATACTTAAAACTTCAAGGAAAATCGTTTAAAATAAATTTTGAAGAAGCATATAAGGTCTTAAATTTGTTTCTTGAAGATTTAATTAATGAGAAAAGTAAGGTTTCAAATAATTTTTACAGATCTAAAGGATTAGTATATCTGAATGAGAATATCGAAACACTTTATGTAATAGGAGATTTACATGGCGATATTGAAAGCTTAAACTCAATTTTAACTAAAATAAAAAACATTGGAAGAAATGATGTTATAGTTTTCCTCGGAGATTACGTGGATAGAGGTTACTTATCCTTTGAAACCATATTCTCAATAATACTATTGAAAATGAGGTTTCCGGAAAACATAGTTATGCTTAGAGGAAATCATGAACCCCCTGTAAACTTAAAACCATATCCTCATGATTTTCCCTACTTTTTAAAATTAAAATTCCATGATAAATGGAAGGACATCTACGAAATATTCCTGAGTATTTTTCAAGAATTACCTCATGCAGCATACATGAGGTCAAAGGTTTTCCTTGTACATGGTGGAATACCGGTTAAAGAACATAGCTTAGAAGTTATAGATGAAGCATCACCAGAAAAACATCTTCCAATACTGGAGGAATTGTTATGGAACGATCCAAGCGATTACGTCGATTACTGGGTTCCTTCGCCTAGAGGTGCTGGCATGCTTTTTGGTATAAGGGTTTCCAGGGAGTTTACGAGAAAAAATAAAGTAATAGCCATTATTAGAAGTCATGAGCCATGTAATGGGTATAAGCTGAATCATGGAGGACTCGTTATAACAATTTTTTCCAGAAAAGGACCTCCATATTTCAATGAGAAACTAGGTTACGGTAAATTTAAAATAGGCAAATTAAATACTATTGCTGACATTGTAAAAGGTTTAGAGCTTTTGGAATAAAATTTGTGAACTAATTGAACTAATATGCTCTCCTTCTTCTCCTTCTACCGGATCTCATGAGTTTAAAAGTTAATTCTTGCTCAGCATCTATTGGTATGATTTTCGGTTTAAGATTTTCTATAGCTTCAGCTATTTTCTCCACGTTTTCACCGAGCTTTCGAAGGTTTTGGTCCAAGAAATCTAAGCCATCAGCTGTTACTCTTAGTTTCTTATTTCTTGGGTTTGTTTCTAAAAGCCCTAGATAAAGTAGTGCTATTAAGTCTTCTTTAAGTTCTTTAGAGGATAAAATTCCAGCTATTTCGAAGAATCTATATCCTAAATCAATTTTCTCTTCTTCTTGTACATCCCTTACAAGATAGTATAATGCTTTTTCTGTAATTTCGCCGAAACTCTTTACTATGTGAAGTAAGGCGATTTTTCTAGAGTCATTTACAACATCGTTTATTGTAAGTGCTGGTCTAGTAATGATTTTTAGCTCTTTAGACTTACTTGGAGTTGACATTAGTTTCACCTGAAGCCTCAGTAGTCTTAGTTTCTTCGTGAATATTTAATCTATCTGCTATTTTTCTAACTGCTTCATTAAAGCTTAAGCCTGAAAGTATTAATGAGTCTATCTCGTACTTAAGCATCTCGCTACCATAAGACCCAAACATTTCATTATATTTTCTAACAAGTTTTTCATAGACTTCCTTAGCTTTACCTTCAAGCTTAAACATCTTAGTCGCTTCTACTCTACCTACTTCCTTAATACTTAACTCAGCTTGTATTTTAGGTAATGTCGTATTAATTAGAATGCCTATAGATAGGAGAAATACAAAAACACCTATAGCTAAAGAAACAACCCCTAATATTTGCAAAGCTGTTAAGTAAAACACTGATCCCTTACCTACATTTGTCATGAAAGTATATACTAGCAGCGATGAGTATGGAGCTAAAACCATCACTGTAAAGGATGCAGCAGGGGAGTACTTCGGTTTTAAATATAATATATTTAATGCTAAAACAATGGATGTAAAGGCTATTATCGTAATTAACGTATAAATGGCTGCAATTAGCCCATGACTACTAAAGAATTTTTCAAAATCTATGAGTGAAGCTTCAGTAATAACAATTGATGCTAATACAATGTAGAATATAATGCTTAGCTTCTTATAGGTCCTTATAGTCTTTCTTGTTCTTTCTAAATTACTTTTAAGGCCGCCTATTTCATCTTTTAACTTCTTAACTTTTTCGCTGAAGTCTTCCATGTTTTCTTCAGACATTAGAAAACTTATTGAATTTGCTATTTCAGTTAACCTCATTATTAATGTTAGAAGTGATTTGTATATTCTAAAACCCCCAATGTCTTTAGTTTTAGAAATGCAGGTTTTTATTTCTGAAATTGCTTCTTTTAACTCGTTAGCTACATTTTTTGCTTCATCCTTAATCTCCAATGTATTAAGCGTGTTTTCAATGTGTTGAACTAGCGAAAGAACTACGTCAATAGAATCTGTTTTTCTCATATGCTTTTCCACCATTTCTTAAAAGCACCAGTAACATATTATGTTCCTAAATATAAGGTCAGTGCCGCTGAAGGCTCATCAAGCCCCCAACCCCTAAGGGCATCAGGGTGAAGGGGTTCATCATTCCCATAGTGTAGTCGTGCTCTACTTCGTTCTTAAAGTTTACTCATAAGTTAAATTTTAACTCTCCCCTAATCTTAAGTTATTTTTGCTAGGAATTAAAAAATAGAGGGTGATCCGAATATGAACCCTAGTATTGTTGAAGCTTCTGTTGAATCACGTTTTGAAAGAATAGGAGCACATAGTCACATTAAAGGGCTAGGTCTCACTCCTGAAGGTAAAGCTCTTAAAAAAGCCGATGGCATGGTGGGCCAGATTGAAGCTAGAGAAGCAGCAGGATTAGTTGTTGAAATGATTAAAGAGGGACGTATGGCTGGAAGGGGAATTCTCTTAGTAGGTCCTCCAGGCACAGGAAAAACAGCAATAGCTATTGCAATAGCTAAGGAGTTAGGTGAAGACACTCCTTTCGTGAGCCTTTCAGCATCTGAAGTTTATTCTGCTGAAATAAAGAAAACAGAGGTTCTAATGCAAGCTATGAGGAAAGCCATAGGTGTTAAAATTAAAGAAGTTAGAAAGGTGTATGAGGGTGTTGTTAAGAATCTTAAAGTAGCCTTTAAGAGGCATCCATATAACCCATACTATAAGGTTCCAAGTAGCGCTAAAATAACCTTAGCTACAAGGGACGAGGAAAAAACATTCACTGTCGATAGAGACATAACAATGGAGTTACTTAATAAGGGCGTTTCAGTAGGCGACGTAATATGGGTTGATAGTGAAACCGGGAGAGTAACTAAAATAGGTAAAGTTAGGGGGTTTGAGAAAGCGAAGTACTATGATATTGAAACAGAAGTTCTCGTTGAAATGCCTAAGGGGAGAATACTTAAGGAAAAAGAGCTTGTTCACACCGTAACGCTGCACGATTTAGACGTGAGCGTAGCAGCTAGAAGAGGGATAGTTTCCCTATTATTTGGGATGCCTACTGAAAGAGAAATTTCACCTGAAGTAAGAAAAACAGTGGATGAGGAGGTAAGAAAGCTTGTAGATGAGGGGAGAGCAGAAATTATTCCTGGTGTACTTTTCATAGATGATGCACACATGCTGGATATTGAAAGCTTTGCTTTCTTAAGTAAGGCTATGGAAAGCGAATTAGCTCCAATAATAATATTAGCAACGAACAGAGGTATTACAAGAATTAGAGGAACAGACATAGAATCACCTCATGGAATGCCTTTAGACTTACTTGACAGATTACTCATCATATTGACGAGACCCTATACTAAAGACGAAATAAGAGAGATAATAAGAATCAGAAGTGAAGTTCTAAAAATAAAGCTTTCAGATGAAGCAATTGAGAAATTAACGGAAATAGGTGCCGAAACATCTCTGAGATATGCAGTACAATTAATGGAGCCTGCTTGGGAAAGAGCTAGGAAACTAGGTAAAAACATCGTGAGTTTAGAGGACATAGAAAATGTGAGAAAACTCTTCGTAGATCTTAAGGAATCAGCCAGGTATGCTAAGGAGTTTGAAGAAAAAATGCTAAAGTAATTAAAGCCCTGCTAAAGCAGCTATTCCAGCAATGTTCACCGCAATTAGCCCCCCAACAATGAGTGTTGAAACTATTTTAACGAAAGATGACGTTGATTCACCTATTCTCCAATAAAGAATAACTATCATTAACGCTGGAACCCATGATGTAAAGCTTATTAAAATTGATGAATCCTTTACCATATCTATGAATCCATATTCATTACATTCCCTTAGGAGAACGTGAAGTAATGCTATTATAGATGAGAAAATTATGGTTAAGAAAGCCGAAAGACCATAAACCTTGCTTTTAACAACATCTCCTAAACTGAGTGTTAAGTACTTGTACTCATACGTTATGTATGCATTACATAGTATTATTGCTTCAATAGCTAAAACTGAGGATGCAAAAACACCTACTGAGAAAAGTATTATTGCATAGGGTCCAAGCGCTCTAAGCGCCAGAATAACTTCGTAAATGGATGAAGTATTTGGAGGAGCATAGGCTGCAGCTACAACTGCAATTGAAATACTTGCAAACGTTGCGAAGACGAGCCCTGTGAGAATGTCTAAGAACTCTTCAGGGACGTCTTCAAACTTCATACCTTTCATAATGACGCTTGACGATTGAAATATTAACGCATAAGGTGCTGCTGCAGCACCAAATATAGCTAAAATATCTATGAACAATTCTTTAAGAGGAGTCTTTGGTGGTATAGTTATACTTAAAGCTATTTTTACTATTTCACCAGGGTTTTCTATAATGTAAAGAATCATTACAAAAATGTAAGCTGAAAGAACAAGACTCATAATGGTTAAAACTCTCTCAAGATACTTATATTCTTTCTGCAGCGAAATCGCTAATACTATGAGCGATGTTGAAACTAGCCCTAAGGGCCAAGGTATTTTAAGTATCAATTGAAGCGTAAAAGCTACACCTATAAGGTTTATTTCTACAGTAACTATGTTGGCTAATATGAGAAGAATAAGTAAAGCTAATATAATCTTTTTTCCAACAATCCTTTTTATTTCAGAAACAATGCCTTCCCTAGTGTAAACACTAACATGAACAGCTAATTGCTGTAAAAGAGCCATAATTGATGATGCAAAAACTATGATCCAAAGTAGTTTATAACCATAGGTTGCACCAATATATGAGAAGGCGCCAATATTTGTTATTTCAAGTCCAGATACGGCAGAAATGAGTCCTGGACCAAGAATTCCGAAGAACTTCCTAATTTTACTTACATGCACATTGCACATTCCTCACGCTTTAATATGGCTATTTTTTGTTCTCAAAGGACCCCATTATTTTAGGTACATCAGATATAACCTTATTTAAAGCTTCAGGGTTATTCATAGTGTTCTGATCTATTACCAATAGTACATAAAGAGGTGTTGCAGTGTTTCTTGTGGTTCGCTCGTCTCTAAGATAATGTAAGCTCAGCGTATTTGATAACGTAATAGGCTCTATGGCTCTCTTTTCTTCCTCTCCAGTAACTTTGTTTAATCTTAGCTTATCATGTTCACTAAGGGTCTTATTATTCTCCTTTATTATTTTCTCTGTGCTTTCTTTATCAACTCTCTTCTTAATGAAGTAGTAATTGTAAAGGAACGGTATAAATCCGCCGACGATATAGATAAATACCTTGAGAACAAGACCGACATCTATGAACATTGCTGCATCACCTCCTCCTATCCCTAGTCAACATTATTTATCGTAATTTATTTTTAAGCTAAACCACTTAGTTTCGGAGAAGACATATGATAGCCAATTATACTTCGTTCTATTGTGGAGTAACACTTAAGTATTAGCGTAATCCACAACACGTAAATACCTTTACTAAGTGTTTTTAACTTACAATAAATTTAAAAGATCGTTTAAACACTTCTTAACTCTCTCATTATTTCCTTAACAACTTCTCCGGGATTGTCTGACTTAGTTATAGCTGAACCCACAATTACTATGTTAGCGCCCGCATTGATTAGTGGAGCTATTTTCCCTGGCCGTAAGCCTCCGGCAACAGCTATGGGTTTTTTGGAAAGTTTTTTAACATGCTTAACTATTTCTACTGTGGCCTCCGATGCTGCCGTTATTCCGAGTTTTCTTTGAACATCTATACCCAAATGTATTCCTAAAATGTCTGCGTCCATTTTAGTTAATTCTAATATTCTAGACTCTATATTTGGGTGAGAAATTAGGTCAACCATAATAAGTACTCCGTATTTTTTACCATAGTTTAAAGCTTCAATAATTGTTGCATCGCTAGCTACAGCTAAAACCGTGACTATGTCAGCTCCTGCTTCATGCGCTATTTTTGCTTCTAATTCTCCAGTATCCATAGTTTTCATGTCGGCTACGATTATTGCTTCTGGAAATTTTTCCCTGAGAAGCCTTATGGCTTTGGTGCCTTCCTTCTTAATTAAAGGTGTTCCGGCTTCAAGTATTTCTGCACCATAATCCCATGCTTCCTTAGCTATTCTCAAAGCATCGTCAACAGATAATAAATCTAGTGCAACTTGAAGTCTAGGTTTACGGAGAAGTTCCTCTATTGAAATACGCATTCTTAATACGCCTGCGTAAAATTTTTCTGCATTCTAAGTTTTTAGCGTCCGCTAATTAAACATTTAGGGATGAATATTTAAAGCAAACCCGCACTATATCATTTATTGTTGTGATGCTGTATGACGAAGTATATTTTCGTCACTGGAGGCGTACTTTCCAGCGTAGGTAAAGGAATAGTTGCTGCATCCATAGGTAAGCTTCTCAAAGCTAGGGGATATAGTGTTACAGCTGTGAAAATAGACCCTTACCTTAATGTTGATGCTGGTACAATGAACCCTTTCATGCATGGAGAAGTTTTTGTAACAGAAGACGGAGGAGAAACCGATCTAGACCTAGGACATTACGAGAGATTTTTAGATGTTAATCTTTCAAAAATAAACAATATAACAACAGGACAAATATATTCAACAGTTATTGAAAAGGAGAGAAAAGGAGAATATTTAGGTCAATGCGTTCAAATAATACCGCATATTACCGACGAAATCAAGAGAAGAATACGTTTAGTAGCTAAAGAAACACAAGTAGATGTTGTTGTAGTTGAAATCGGAGGAACTGTTGGAGATATTGAGGGATTGCCTTTCCTAGAGGGTATAAGGCAAATGAGAATTGAAGAAGGTTTTGAAAACACATTATTTGTTCATGTAGCCTTAGTCCCAATACTTGAAGCTACAGGCGAGCAGAAAACTAAGCCAGTGCAACACAGCGTTCAGGAACTTAGGAGAATAGGTATACAGCCAGACATTATAGTTGCTAGATGTAGAGTTCCATTGGAAAAGGGGGCTAAACATAAAATAGCGCTATATGGAAATGTTCCAGAAGACTCTGTATTTACATCGTATACTGTAGAAACAATATATGAAGTCCCATTGGTGCTTGAGGAGCAGGGATTAGGTCGTAAAATTACGTTAAAGCTCAAGCTAGAAAACAGGGAACCTAATCTCTCAGATTTTGAATGGTTTGTTTCCAAGCTGAAAAAACTTAGTAAAAAGGTAATAGTAGGTATGGTTGGTAAATACACTAAGCTCAAAGATAGCTACCTTAGTATAAATGAGGCTCTTATTCATGCAGGGGCTTTTGCAAATACGAAACCTGTGCTTAAATGGATTGAAGCTACAGATATTGAAAGAGGTAAAGTAGCCTCTGAGGAAGCATTAGAAGGTGTTAATGGAATAATTGTTTTACCCGGTTTCGGACGTAGAGGGGCTGAAGGAAAAATAAGCATAATAAGATGCGCTAGAGAAAATAATATTCCAACTCTTGGAATATGCTTTGGCATGCAACTCATGGTTGTAGAGTTCGCTAGAAACGTTGTCGGCTTAAATGGAGCAAATACTACAGAGATCGATCCGAAAACCCCATATCCTGTTGTAGATTTAATGGAGGAACAATTGAGGATTAAGAAATTAGGTGGTACTATGAGACTGGGAGCTTATAGAATAGATTTAGAAGAGAACACCTTAGCTTATTCGCTTTATGGAACAAAAAGCATTTACGAAAGACATAGACATAGATATGAAGTCAACCCTAAATGCATAGATAAACTTGTTGATGAAGGCTTAGTGATTTCAGGTGTTAGTTTTGACGGAAGAGTTGAATTTATTGAGTTACCAATAAAGAATCATCCCTTCTATTTAGGTACGCAAGCACATCCAGAGTTTAAGTCTAGACCTTTAAGACCTTCACCACCTTATTTAGGGTTTTTAAAGGCTTTAAGTAAAAGAAAATGAGTAAAGGTAAGCTTTAAAACTAGCTAATCAATGAGAATCACTATTTTCTTCACATTAGTTTTAGATATCTTCTTTACTCCTCTTCTCCCAGGTTCATACACTGATTTCACAAGTCCTGCTGCCTCCAAAATTCGTATTTGAGCACTAGCGTTTGCTTTGCTTTGAGATATTAACTCTGCTGCCTCTCCTACATTTGCTCCCTTATTACGTAGGAAACGTAGTATTTTTAACCTCGTAGGTGACGATAGTGCTGATGCTATCCTTCTAATATACTCATCACCTCTAACGACAACGAAGTCTTCAAATTCGTAAACGCCAGGTGTTTTAGGTACTTCCATTTTTATTTCAATACTTTCTTTTTCCTGCATCAATATCCACCATGTATTCTATGTTTTTCAACTTATTAAAAGTTTAGATCAGTAAGATTACAGTTTAATCATTGTCATTAGAATGAATACATGTTTTAAGCGGAGATACTTTAATAGTACATGCTAACTAAATTATGTTTAGAAGCAGCGTAGTTAAGGGAAAATGTTCAGAAACCCTGGAGAAGCATATAGAGTGCTTAGTAAGAGAGACCTACTAGTTCTTAGAATTATAGAGAGATTCATGAAACAATATGAGTATGTTCCATTAGAATTAATAGTGTCTAAAGCTAAACTTCCCGATAAGGAAGTTTCACTATCGCTAATTAAACTAAATAAGTTAAAACTAGTTAGACGTTATAGAGGGGAATATACAGGCTACCTACTAACATACCTAGGTTATGATTGCTTAGCGATAGATGATCTTGTGAGGAGAAACATAGTTTATGCATTAGGACCAAAGCTTGGCGTAGGTAAGGAAGCAGATCTTTTTAAGGCGCTTTCACCAGTAAACGAGAAAATAGTTGTAAAGTTCCATAGAATAGGTAGGTCAAGTTTTAAACAAACCCGTAAATTCAGACCTTATGTTGAGAATAAGCCTCATATATCATGGCTTCTTCAATCAACAATTTCAGCCGAAAGAGAGTTTAAAGCGCTTATAGAGTGCGAGAAGGCAGGTGTTAATGTTCCCAAAGCTTTAGGTAGAAGCAGACATGTTGTAGTAATGAAGCATATTGAAGGAGTTCTTCTATATAAATACCGTAGCCCGCAAAACCCTGAATCAATACTCTTAGAAATAATTGAAAGCGTTAGGAAAGCATTCTTGGAAGTAGGTATAGTGCATGGTGATTTAAGCGAGTTCAACGTAATGATAGAGTTTAACACTGAAAAACCCATAATAATAGATTGGCCTCAATATGTTGAGAGAGATCATCCAAGCGCCCAAATGCTTCTTGAAAGAGACGTTAAATACATTACATGGTTTTTCAAGAAAAAATTTAAGGTAGAGTTAGAGTTAGAAAAAGCACTTAGATATGTGAGGGGGGAAAGTGAGTCACCCTAGAGAAAAAGTAGTGTTCGGAATAGACATACTTCCTTCAAGCTCACCTGCATCTTCAAAGGAGCCTCATTACGCCCTAGTTATCCTTAGAAACGGGGAAGTTTTCGATAAAAACCCTAACGTAGCATTACGTCGAATCATTAGGTTAGCTTGGGAGTATAGGCCTTCAATAATAGGTGTAGATAACATATATGAGCTTGGAGAAAGCGAAAGAAGCGTAGTTAAGATTATTAGTCTTCTTCCTCCCGAAACCTCAGTTGTTCAAGTTAATGTTGATGAGGACAAAGTAAGTAAGCTTTGGGAAAAGGCTAAGGAAGCAAATCTAATATCGGAATACAGTAAGTTTCCGCCTTTAAAAACAGCGTATTTAGTAGCTAGATTAGCTGACATGGGCTATGGATTAAAGATAAGAGTTTTTGAAGAGAAAACGAAAATCATAATTTCTAAGGGAAGAAGCTTAGGTTCAGGAGGTATGAGTCAAGGTAGGTATCAAAGGCATATTAGAGGACTCATACTTCAAGCTGTAAGAAAAATTAAAGAAGCTCTTGACGAACATGGATTAGACTATGATATGGTTGTTAGGAAAAGTGAGAGCGGATATGATGGTGCAGTATTCATAGTTTACGCTCCTAGAGAGAAGCTTTATGGAATAGTTTCTTCAATGAAAGGACATGACATAAGGGTGATAATAAAGCCTGTTTATAAGGAGAAAATAGAGTTTGAAACCGTAAAGAAGCATCTGAGGAGAAAACCCCTCATAGTAGGTATAGATCCTGGAATATTCACTGGAGTAGCAATACTTGATTTAGATGGGAACGTACTAGACGTTTTTAGCGGCAAAAACATTGATAGATACGTTATTATAAGGAGAATTGAAGAATACGGTAAACCATTAATAATAGCATCGGATGTTTCACCCCCTCCAGATACTTTAGAAAAACTTTCAACAACATTTAATGCTAAACTATATGTTCCTCCTGAAAGTCTTTCTCAAAGCGAAAAAGAGGATCTCGTCAAAACTTATTTGCAGAAAATAGGTAGTGCTATTTCTGTAACAGATAGTCATCAAAGAGATGCTTTAGCTGCAGCACTATACGCATTAAAGTTCTTTAAGCAAAAGTTTGAACAAATAGATAGTTATCTCAAAAAACTAGACCTTGACCTAGATGTAGATAAGATACGTGCCGATGTAGTTAAAGGAGCTACAATAGCTTCAGCAATAGAGAAGGAAATATACAAAAAGCTTTCTTACGAACTTAAACAGAAAACTGTTGAAGAGAAAAAGCATAAACGGAAGCAACATAAAGAAACCAATATAGAATCATTATTGGGGGAAGTTGAAAAGCTTGAAAAAGAGAAGGCATTACTTAAGGAGAAATTAAAACAAGCTAAAGACGAAATATATGAGCTTAAAAAGCAATTGGATAGTTACCATAGGCAAACGAATATTCAGTTAAAGGCCATAAGAGAAATACAGTCACTTTCTGAAGAGGTTAGAAGGCTTAGTGAAGAATTGAAAAGAGCTGAAAGAGAAAATGCTGAGTTAAGGGAGAAACTAAGAAAATTTGAAATTGTTTTAAGAGAAATCTCGAAAGGTAGCTATAAGTTGGCTAAAACGGCTACTACATTAACGCTAACATCACTATCTAAAATGGAAAGAGATTATGGAGAACTGAAAGATAATGACTTAGTTTATGTTCTAAATCCAACGTTTATCCAGGAAGAAGCTGTAGAGAAGATAGTTAAAGGAAATGTGCTAGCAATACTTGCTGAAAAACCAAGTGAAGAATTCAAAAGCATCTTAGAGTCAAAAGCTGTACCTGTAATAGAGATTAGCGAAATAAGAGATTTCATTATTAAACTAGGAGACATGCTAATGTTTAGAAACGAACTCGTAGAGGAAGCAAAGGCAAGGAAAAAAGCTCTCAGAGAATTAATGGTTAAAAGAGCAACTATTGATTTGGAAAAAATCGTTAAGGAATATAGAAGTGAGCGGTGGGGAATTCCTTTCTAAAACACTTTGACTTTACCCTCTAAAACTTCTTTTGCTATCTTGGCTACATTATCTATTTCCTCCATAACTATAGATTCTACCTCACTTTTAATATTCCATGGAAGTTCTTCGAAATCACCTATAACTTTAATGTTCGCCATCCACGGATCATTTATTGGCCTGCCTATTTGGCTTAAAAGTTCAACGTAAACTTCTTTTATTTTAGGTACTTCATTAATGATTTTATTTGCTATTTTTTGAGCTAAGATATTATAAATTTTGCCTACATGGCTTACCGGGTTTTTTCCTGCAGCTGCTTCTAAAGACATAGGTCTATTAGGTGTAATAAGTCCATTAACTCTATTACCTCTACCTGTTGAGCCGTCGTCTCCATGTTCAGCTGATGTCCCAGTTACTGTAATGTAAACTATTCCTTTCTCAGGTTTATCACCAGTATTTAAGTGAACGGTAACTTCATATTCAGGAACATATTTTTCAGCAAGCCTCTTAATCTCCTCAATAACCTGTTCTTTTACGGAAATGTAATGGTCAAGATCAGGTATTAGTTTGGAAATCATTGCTGCAGCAACAGTTAACTCTACTTTATCTCCTTTCCGTAACCCCATTACCTTAATATCTTCGCCAACTTCAGGAATTTTTCTCTTAAACTCTTTTGAATTAAGGTATCTTTCAACATTTAAGACAAGGTTTTCCAAAGGGGTTAAAGGGGCAAAGGCTACACCAACAGATGTATCGTTTGCTAAAGGAACTTTTTTACCTAATTCAAAAATTCTAACAAGATCAGCTGAGCCCTTACCTATTTTGTAATCAACAATTACGTGTTTTTCAGGGTCTAAGAATCTAAAGTTACTCTTAATCCATTCCTTAACAGATTCAACAACTATTCTACCTACAGGAACGGGCTCTATTCTTCCCTCACGAATAACCTCTGTTGTTGCTCTACCTGAAACAATAATGTATATGGGGTGAAGAACTTCACCACCACCAAATACGGGATTAGCTTGACCTCCAACTAAAAGTGTTTTATCAAGATTATGATGAAGTATAATACCAAAATTCTCTAAATAGTATTTTGAAAGACTCCTACTAGCTTCTTCAGAAACAGCATCAGCAATGTAATCGGGATGGCCTAAACCCTTTCTTTCAACAAACTCAACATAAAGTTCAGCAGTTGATTTTCTCTTCTCGTACTCGACAATAATGTTTTTCATAGCATACCCCGCTTAACATTAAAAATAAATGCTGTTTAAAAATTTATCTAAGAAACACTATACAGAATATTATTCTCAGTAATAAATATTTTTATTACTCATTTTAATTATTTCGGAAATTCTAACTAATTTATTTTAAGTTTATGGCTGATAATCCGTATTAATAAATAAAATGTTACTTCCTCGAACAAGTACTCTACCATATTTAGCTATAGGTTCTGATGAGCCCTCTTTAACCTCTACACAATCACTTAATAAGAGGTTCATAGTGTTATCACATTGTTCAAGTCTTCCAATATATTCTGAACCATCTTTTAACCTTACTAGAACGGTGTTGTTTATTGCGCTTCTTAAGTATTTTAGCGGTGAATCCATAGGCTTCATAGTTATCTCCTAAAAAACATTTACTGTGTTGTTTCAACTAATGTGTGTAACTATATCTACTTCAGAATCCTTTTGTTAAGAGGTATTTAAAAGTTTAGGTACAAGAGAATGAGGTTAAAATGTCAGATGACATATATTATGTCGTATTTTCCCTCAAAAACTTCTTTTCCTTTAATGTTAATGTTTACATTTACTTTTTTAGGAACAGATATAATTGCTTTGGAAGACTTATTTCTTAAAGTTCTCTTTACCTCTAATATAGCAAGTTCTACATGAGGTAGGTTTTGAAATGTTGAGAACGATAAAATGAAGTCAAAACACTCATTTCTAAACGGTAAAAACTCTGCATCGCCTTGCAATAAATCAGATAAAATAACGGTGTTTCTTTTGACTTTTCTTTTTGCTATTTTAAGCATGTTTATGCTTAAATCTAAACCTACATAGTATGTTAAGCAGTTTTCATCCAACATTTTTAAGGCAAATTCGTATAGTAAGCTTGTTCCGCAGCCTAAATCTAAAACAGTAGTTTTCCCTTTAAAGGCTGTTTTAACAATATCAAGCACGGCCATGTATTTTCCGTATTGCTCTTCTCTATGAAGCTTATCATATGATGAAAACGTAGTATCGTACTTTCTCATTACATCTAGTTTATGTTTTACCTTTTCCGAGGAACTCAAGTATTCCTCTACGTTCTGCTTTCTTTTTAGCATATTCTAAAATCACCTTCAAATTTATTTGTTTAAATTCTAATTTCTCTTTTAAAAGGAGCTCATTGGCTTTAGAAGTTATTGAAGGTGCAGCAATTATTCCTCTAATTCTTTCAGAACCCATATGCTTTTTTAATGCCTCAATATACTTTTTAAGCTGTCTTACTGCATCAACTCTAGCTGTTAACCTCTTAATTTCAACTACAACAACGTTTCCACGCTTATCTCTCAAGTATAAATCAATAAATCCCGGCTCAACTTTTTTCTCAATATCTATCGTAACAAGGTCTTCACCTAGTAGTGAAGGATTAGATGCCAAAACATCTCTTATTTCCCTTTCCGAAACATGCATATAGAATGCTCCATAATCATAAAGAATAGAAGTTATTATCAAAGGTATTTCAGAAACTCTAACAATGACTGTTTCTCTGGGTTTAGCTCTAATAGCTTTAATTATAACTTTCTCTTCCTCTTCATCGAAAGAAACATCAATATATGATGTTTCCGGTTGCCAATTCACTGGAGAATGTCCGGTAGGTCTATGAATTAAGAATGCTCCATCAGACTTAATTATTATTTGCCTTTCTCCTTCCTCAAGCTTAGAAGATGATCTACCAAAATATTCTACATCGCATTTAGCTATAACGTAAATATTCTTTTTACTCTTAATACCTTCCCTTAAAATCTCCACTGCCTCTCTTAGATCTAGGTCCTTGTAAACATTTACTTTAGCCATAACTTACCTTCTCCAAATTTTTACTCAATTAGAAACATCTATTTAAGCGAAGTTGTACAATCTCCCTTACTAGGAATAGGTGGGAAGGGATATTATTTTGAAAAAAGCTATTTTCATAATAGAGCATTTAGAGGAAACATTAGGGCAGTGGATACTTTTGGAATATGAAAATGTAGCTAAAATAGTCGGTAAAGAGAACCTCATAGTAACAAACATTAAAGACAACAAGGAAATACTAACTAAAATAGCTAATACTGTTGTTTCAGAAAGTGCTGTAGAGTTTTTGAAAAAATTTAAATCAGCTAACATCATAGTTTTAGATCCTCAAGCAGAAATAGTATTAGAACCTGAAGATTTTGTCGAAAACAGGTTAAACGTTGTAATAGTAGGGGGGATATTAGGAGATCATCCACCTAAAGGTAGAACTCATGAACTACTTACCAAAAAGTTTCTGAGAAGAAATTATGAGGTTAAAGTAAGGCATTTAGGTAAGGAACAATTAACCATAGATGGAGCAGTTTATGTAGCTTACCAAATACTTAGGGGTAAAAGAGTTTCAGAAATACCTTTCACTATTGGACTAACTATTATACGTAAAGTAGGTTATGTGGAACATGAAATCATATTGCCTTACAAATACCCTTTAGTTAATGGTAAACCTTTAGTTAACCCTAAGCTCATAAATTACCTAGCTAAAGGAATAGTTGTTGATGAAATAAAGCAGCTGAGTAAGCCATGAAGAACTCCATGAGTACGCTGGATATTTACGTGTGGGTGGAGAATTGGGGTAAAAGTATTGAAAAATGCTTTGTAGATAACATTTATAATTTAGAAAATGGTATCTTGATCTTTAAGCTTAATTGTAAAGGTAAAGCAGAAAATCCCATGATTCTCATTGAAGCTTCTAAGAGAATTCACCTAACAAAACATGTCGTAGCAGAGAGGTCTAAACTTACCCCTCTAATTCAAGCTATGAGGAAAAGACTTAGAAACGCAATATTGGAAAGCATCGAGCAACTAAGTTGGGAGAGAATTGTTAAATTAGTGTTTAAAAAGCATGGTGAAACATACTTTGTTTACTTAGAAATTATACCCCGCGGAGTAATAGTTCTAACAGATTCTGGAAACACCATAATCTACGCTTCGAAATTCGTTAAAATGAAGGACCGTTCAATAATGCCTAAGGGAAAATACTCTTTACCTCCAGCTAAAGGCATGAATCCATTGACCGAACCTATCGAAAAATTATATAACGTTTTTTCAAGTGAAAAGAACGCTTTAAAAGGCTTTATCAAATGCTTTGGAGTACCTAGTGAGGTTATTAACGAAATACTTTTTCGATCGAACATGGGTAAGGACAAAGATAAATGGTCTTTTAAAGATTTTCTAAAGACATATAGTGTTTTTAAGGAAATAATCGATGAATCCATGAAAGGTAAAGGATACATTGTTAAAACAGATAAAGAAGGCTATGTAACTGTAACACCATTTAAACCTAAGCATATGGAAAAATATATTGTTAAGGAATACTCTGATTTTAATGAGGCACTTGATGAATACTTTACTGAAGCACTTAAACAAGCTAGAATGATGGAGGCGGTAAAAGCTAAGCGTAATGAAGTAACGAGGCTTGAAAAGTCCATAGAGGAAGCACTTAAGGTAAAGGAGAAGTATGCTGAAGAAGCCGAAATTTATAGAAGAATGGGAGATTTAATAATGCACTACATGAATGATGTAGCATTAATTATTAATTGTTTAAGAAGTAAAAATATTAGAAAACTTGAACCAAATGAAGCTGTTAAAGCATGTAATAAGGTTTCAAAGGTGCTAAAGATTCTTAAATATCTTAAAGATAAGGGGAAGGTTATTGTTGAAGCAGATAACGTAAAAATCCCTATTGACGTAAGGCTGTCACCTTACGAGAATGCTGCAAAATACTATGAGAAAGCTAAGGAGAGAAAGCGAAAAGCAAGTAAGGTCGATGAAAAAGTATTTGAACTTAAGAAGAAACTTAAAAAGCTTCTTGAAGAAGAAGTGTTTACTATAGAAGAAGAGAAAGCTAAAATTAGAAGGAGAGAGTGGTTTGAGAAATACCACTGGACTATATCTAGGGACGGATACTTAATTTTAGGAGGAAGAGATGCTAGCCAAAATGAAAGTTTAGTAAGGAAGCTTTTAGAACCAAATGACATATTTATGCATGCAGACGTTCATGGAGCTTCTGCAGTCATAATTAAGTCTAAAGGCAAAGCTTCAGGGGAAGCGTTAAAGGAAGCAGCAGTAATTGCTGCTTCATACTCTAAAGCGTGGAAAGAGGGGTTAGCATCAATAGACGTGTATTGGGTTTGGGGAAGTCAGGTTTCTAAGAAGCCTCCAGCCGGAGAATACTTAACTAAAGGAGCGTTCATGATTTATGGTAAGAAGAACTACATTAGAAATGTTCTACTAGAATTAGCTTTAGGACTACAGGTAATAAACGATTCTTTAAGGGTAATTGTGGGTTCTGAACAGAATGTTAGAGAGAAGGCCATAGCTTACATAGTATTGTCTCCAGGCAGTGAAGAGCCTTATAAGCTTGCTAAGAGAATTAAGAAAATTTTCCATGAAAAGCTCCCGGAAAGCGTTAGAGCGAAAGTTAAAGTGATTACTGAAGAAGAAATAGCAAGGGAGATTCCAGGTTCATCTACCATTAGAAAAGTTGTTATTCTATTGTCTTCTTAGCCTTATCTTGTGGTGGAAGTTTCTTGTCGGAAACAGGAGAGGAAATTCTTGTAGAGGAAATTATGAGTACCCCGCCAATAACAATAACTCCTAATGCTTCAGCATCGGAAGTAGCTAAAATTATGACTGAGAAGAAAATAGGTTGTTTAATTGTTGTAGAAAGCAAGAGAGTTGTAGGAATAGTTACAAGAAGGGATCTTGTTGAAAAGGTTTTAGCTAAGGAAAAGGATCCTGTGAAAACTAAGGTTAGAGAAATTATGTCCACTCCTGTAATATATGTTAAACCTAGAACGCCAATTTTAGAAGTTGCTAAGATTATGTCGCGGCATGATATAAGGCACATTCCTGTCATAAATAACCGAGGCCTCGTAGGTGTAATTACAGATAAAGACATTTTATCAGTAGCACCAGATCTCGTAGAAGTACTTACTATTAGAAGGTATTTTTCGTGAAAAAGCTTCAAGAAAATATATTTCGTGCAAAAAGAAACTATAATATTTGAGGTAGCTTAGTGTGGAACTTCTAAAATATGTTAACGTAAACTATCCTCAACTATCTCTTAACGACTTAGCTACTAAAGCACGTGCCTTAATGAGGAATTTTGGGTTAAGGATAATACCAATAGTTGAGGATAGTAGGCTAGTAGGTATTGTTTATAGAATAAACGTACTTAGCATGACTTCTTCCAAATCTAATCTTTTAGTGAGAAACATTGTTGATGAACCTAAAATTGTTTTGAATCCGAACTTCAGCGTTAGAGAAGCTGTGGAAAACATGCTTAAAGTTGATGAATGGTATGCTCCAGTAGTTGATGAAAAAGGTAACTTTATTGGAATATTCGAAATAGATAGTGTCATAAGAGAGTTTTGTTCAAGAAACATTTTAATAAATAATAAACCTGTTAAGGAAATTATGACAGAAAATGTAATATATGTTAATGAAGATGATGAGCTTTCTACAGTTTTCTATAAAATGCTTAAGCATCAATATGCAGGATTACCTGTGGTTAATAAAAAGAAGAGAGTGGTTGGAATTATAACCCAACATGATCTTTTAAAGTCAGGGTTTACGCGTTTACAATTAGAATCTGAAAGATCAGGTGGATATAGATCTATTAAAGCTAAAGACATTATGAGCACAGATATAGTTAAAGTGTCTCCTACGGTTACGGTAGGTGAGGTAGCTAAACTTATTGTAGATAGGGATATAGGTAGAGTAATTGTTGTTGATAAGGAAAACAAGTTACTAGGCATAGTTGATAGAGAGGATATTGTTAAAGTATATCTTCCCTATATTTAAAACCTGGCCGATTAGGAGGTTTCTTTAAATTGTCAAGACCTACGAGGTTTGTGAGCCCAAAGAAAAGGAGATTTCCTGAAGGTCAAAGGTTTTTAAGAAGTAATGGTAAACCTAGCTTTTCAACTAGGGTTTATGAAAAGCCTGGAGAGCTTTACTTAATAGCTAAGAAGCCAGTAGTTACAATAACGCATGTTGAACCTATAGGTAAGGCAGTAAGAACAATGACTAAAAAAGGTTTTCGTAGGCTTCCTGTAACTAAAGCAACAGGTGAGCTTCAAGGCATAATTACAGCAACAGATATTGTAAACTATTTTGGCGGTGGAGAATACTTTAACATAATAGTTAATAGGCACAATAAAAACATATATAAGGCTTTTGATGAGCCTGTTTCATCAATAATGAATAGGAATCCTATTTACGCAACAACAGAGGACACCTTAACTTACGCTATTGAACTCATGGTAAGATATAATGTAGGAGGAATACCTGTAGTTACGCCTGATGAAGGAAAGATTTATGGAATAATAACGGAACGCGATGTAATAAACTATCTTGGAGGTAAAGTGTTAGGTATGAAGGTAGCGGAGGTTATGACTAAGAGTGTAGTAACTTTACCTTATAATGCTTCAATTAAGGAAGCAGCTAAAACAATGATAAAAATGGGGTTTAGGAGAATACCGTTAGTTGATAAAAACGGGTATGTTAGAGGCTTAGTAACTGCAAGAAGTATCGTAAGGTTTTTCGGAACAAACAAAGTTTTCGACTATATAGTTACTGGAAATATTGATGAAGTATTAAGTGTGCCTGCTTATGAAGCAGCTATTCATGAAATAATAACGTTACCTCCCGATGCTGATGTTGGTGAGGCAGCATCAAAAATGGCTGAAACAGGAATGGGCTCTGTTCTTGTAGCTAAAGGATCTAGACTTGCAGGAATACTTACTGAGAGAGATATTATGATGCTTCTTGTAATTAAGAGGTGAAATTTTTGCCTCCGAGAATACAAAACTATATGTCTTCACCTGTAATTGTTGCTTCTCCATTGGATAGCTTAGCGCATATAAGGAATTTAATGTTACGTCATGACATAAGTACGGTCGTTATTGTTGATGAAAATGAGAAACCTGTAGGCTTGGTTTCAAGAAAAGATGTTTTAAGAGCAACAATAACTAGGGATTGGTTATCTAGACCTATTGATAGAATCTATGCTTCGGAAGTTATGGCAAAACCTTACAGTGTTAAGCCAAGTTTAAGCATAAGGAAAGCAGCTATTTTAATGCTGAAAAAGGAATTATGGTCTTTAGTGGTTACAATTGAAGAGAAACTTGCAGGAATACTTACTAGAACAGACCTTACGAGAGCATATGCGGAAAAATACTATGGTAAAGCTAGGGTAGAAGAATTCATGGAAAAGACTGTCCCTATAGTTTCACCAACACACACCGTATATTACGTAGCAGATCTTCTATCAAGAACTAATTTAAGAAGAGTTGTAGTTGTAGATAATGAAAAACCCATAGGGATTATTACAGAGTTTGATCTAGCATTTGTTGAAATAGCATTGACTCTACATAGAGGTGAGTCTTTCAGGAAAAAACCAGGTAGGTCTCCAAGAGGAAAGTTTGGTGTAATACGCTATTACCTTATCCCATTAGCTATAGACGTTATGACGCCTAATCCTATTACAATAGAGCCAGAAGCTGATTTAGCGGAGGCTGCTCATGCAATGATAGTAAATGGTATAAGTAGCTTACCTGTGGTTAGCAATGGCAAGCTTTTAGGGATAGTAACTAAGGCAAATATTTTAAAGGCTATAACCGAGGTTTCATAGCTATGAGTGTTAATTTAGATTTAAAAATTAGCGAAGTAATGTTAAGGGAATTCCCTATTCTTGACAAAGATGACACATTACATCATGCTTTAAAGCTTATGAGAAAATATGGTATGGACAGGATCGTTGCTGTAGAAAAAGGAAAGATTGTAGGCATAGCTACGAAGAAGGATGTTATGGAGAGGCTTGGAACTTTAAGGACAAGAAACATAACTCCTTCAAGACTTTACGTTTCAAGTGTTATGACGCCTAATCCCATAACACTTATGCCTGAAGCTAAAGTTAAATTAGCTGTAAACCTTATGATGGAGAATGATGTGAGTAGCATACCTATAGTTGATAATGAAAATAGACCTTTAGGACTAATAACTAAAGTTGAAATAGCTAAGCTTTGCGTTAAAGAAAGAGTAAAAGTAGCTGAAATAATGAGCTGGAACCCCATTTATGTTAAGCCTACAGATAGGGTTTTACATGCAAGACAGCTATTAATACGGAATAGCATAACAACATTACCTGTTGTCGAAGATGAGAAAGTTATAGGATTAGTTACTATAGATGATGTAGCTGATGCATTAGCTGCATTTCATGATATAGTTCCTGAAAAATATAGGAAAGAGAGAATAATGAACCTACTAGTAGCTGACATTATGAGGATAAGATTTCCTAAACTCTATATTGATACAACACTTGGTGACGCTGCTAAAGAAATTGTAATGAGAAGGTTGAAGGGGGTGCCGGTTTTAGGTAGAAATAACATATTAGTGGGAATTTTAACTTTAACTGACATTACAAGATATATTGCTGGAAAATAATTTAAAGTGTTTTAAAATAACAATTTTCTTAAGGAATTTTAAAATGTTTAAGCTAAAATTCGTAGCCGATGCCATGCTAGGTAGTTTAGCTAGGTGGCTAAGAATTTTAGGCTATGATACCGTATATTCGAAAAACATTAGTGATAAGGAAATTTTAGAGCGTGCATCTAAGGATGAAAGAATAATTTTAACACGGGATTACAGCCTTTATAGGAGAGCTAAAAAATACGGATTAAACGTTGTGTATTTTGAAACGAGTGAAATAGAAAAAATGCTAGCTGTACTCGCTAAAAGGTATGGCATAAACTTAGCAATAAACCCTGATAGAACTAGATGCCCAATATGTAATGGTGATTTAGTAAGAGCTTCTTCAGAAAAGGTTAAAGGTAAAGTACCCGAAGTCGTAATAAAGGAACATAAGGATTTTTGGATATGCACTAAGTGTGGCAAAATATATTGGAAAGGCACCCACTGGATAACAATGGAGAAAATACTGGCTGAAGTTAGAAAAGCAGCTTCCAAGGTGTAATAAGATGGTTACATTAAAAGACTTTACACTTGACGACGGCGTATTTTTAGTTAAACTTTCAAGAAAAGCTGTTAAATCATTTTTAAAAGCTGGAGTTAAAATTTCGCCTCCTAAAATCATTCCTGAAAAGTTTAAAGAAAAATTCGGTGTTTTTGTAACCATAGAAAGACTCAGCCATATAGGGCCTAAGGTTTATAAGGAATTAAGAGGATGCATAGGTTTCCCTTATCCAATAAAGTCCCTCATAGAAGCAACCATTGACTCTGCAATATCTGCTGCTGTTGAAGATCCCAGGTTCCCCCCTATGAAGCTTGACGAGCTAAGTAATGTTATATTTGAGGTCTCCATTCTTTCTCCTCCAGAGGAAGTAGTGGTAAAGAACAGGAAGGATTTACCTAAAGATATAGTTATTGGTCGCGATGGCCTCATAGTAGAGTATGGCTGGTATAGAGGCTTACTTTTACCTCAAGTACCAGTAGAGTATAAATGGGACACTGAAACCTTTCTTGCAGAAACATGTATGAAAGCTGGTTTACCTCCAGATTCATGGCTCATTGACGATGTTAAAATTTACAGATTCAAAGCAAGGATTTTTACTGAAATAGAACCTAATGGTAAAGTAGTTATGAGAGACTTATTTAAGGAACTTAAGGTAATGAAGGAGAGTGAGAATTGAAAACAGTTTTTGTCCCATTACTTATGCCATTTTTTAACTTCAACGGCAACATCGTAGGTGCTGCAAGAATATACTACGGCGTTATAGTTTCTAATTCTTTTGCTTTAATTAATTGCCCATCTGATGAGGCTTCTACAAAGTTTTTAGAAAGCCTCGGCATTGAAGCATTAAGTTACTGTGAAGTAAAAAATAACCCAACACTGAATTACGCTTTAGAATACGCTATTGAAGTATTTACTGGTAAGAAGCTGAAGACTACTCGAAAGGATGCTTTAAACTGTTTATATAGGAAGGAGGGCCCACTAGTAGCTTATCCTCAAAACATAGTTGTTGAGAATCATTTAACTAATAATGACGTACTTATGGTATTCGTAGATCCTGGGGAAAAATTTTCAATAGAGGAGCTTGAATGCAGAAATTATGTTCTCTCAGGGAGAAAGGTGTTATTTAAAGAGCTATCAAAGAGATATGCGGAAATAATGTGTGATGACGAAGATGTTTTGGAAAACACTGCAACCCTTGCTTTATGCTATTCATGTTTTAAGAAGTCGTTAAGCTATATTGTAAAGAGAGAGAATGTTGGTAAGCTTATTAGTAAGCTTATAAATTTAGGTGTTAATGTCGACTCTATACATGTTGTAGGTCTTTTTAGTAAAAGCTTCGTAATTTATGAGAGATCACCGCATGTACAAAAGACTTCGTGAACTATGTAGTGTAAGTCTTCTATCCCCTCCATTGTTTTTGCTGAAACTAGTATAGGCCTTAAGGACTGGCTGAAATCTCTTATTACATCTATTAGCTGAATTACCGTATCTGCTATTAGGCCTTCTTTAGTCTCTAAAATTTTTCTCTTGAACGCCTCAGGATATTTAATGAATAGTTCAACTATGTTTCGATCCTTTACTAAATCGGATTTATTAACTATAGGAATAACTGGTATGTCTAATTTTAACTGTATGAGAATTGAAGTCGTCCATGAAACAACAAGGTCAACGTATGAAGCTACGTTTTCGCCATCAATAATGAACACGCCCGTAACTGCACCTAACTTTTTAAGTTTAGAAATAAAGTATTGGCCACTTCTTCTATAAACAAACATTTCCATTTGTCCTGGTGTATCGATTATTATGAAGTCATGTAATTTTCTAGTAAATATTTTGTTCAGCAATATTTTATTTGAGTATTCTAAAAGCATATCGCTAGCTTTCATAAAAGCGCCGTTAGGTCCTAGACCATATTTATCCATTATCTCATTTACTGTAAAGTAATCTCTAATGTCAAGATCGGGCTCATAAGGAAGTTTTCTTGATCCAGGATCTAGGTTAACTATGGCTACCTTATACCCGTTATTTTTAAGCCATTCGGCATACGCTTTAGCTAAAGTCGTTTTACCAGAACCTGCAGTACCTAACATTACAATATAAGTCAATGGCCTTAAGTACCCCGCTTCATAGCTAATGAGTTATAATACTTTAGCGCTAGCAGCGTATTTTAAAGTTTCCTAACAGTGTTTAATTAGTCTAATTTTAGATTTTAGCTCTTGCAGCTTGGATTTCCTCTATTCTCCTAAGCTGTTTCTTATACATCTCCATAATTTCATGTATTGTTGTAGCATCTTCCGGTCCTTTATCAGGCCTCCATCTTATGAACCTTGGAAACCTAATAGCCAATCCTGCTCCGGGCTTTATTTTACCCCAGCAGCATGTGTGTATGGGTGAAAGAGTTATTTCTGCCCCTATTATTTCAGCTACTATTTGTGGAGTAAACCATATGTCGGGTTCCATTTTAGAATCTACTCTAGGATGCTTGTGGTCTATGATGTATGGTTTAAACATGTCAGCCATTTTAGCTAGGTCTTCGTCTGTAAATCCACTACCAACCTTACACACTGTTCTGAACATGTCTGCTTCCGGATCGTAAGCTGCCATGAGAAGGGCTCCATAGGTTCCAGCTCTTCTACCTCTACCGTAAAATGCTCCTACAGCTACGAGATCTACAGTATCCATCATTTCACTCTTATAGTCTCTCTTATATTTTATCCATAACCAGCCTCTAGCTCCCGCTTGGTATATTGCGTTTTGGTGAATTGCTTTAGCTACAATACCTTCACAACCGCTCTCTATTGCTTTTAAGAAGAATTTCTCTAGATCCTCTGGGTCATCAGTCACTATTGCTTCAGCTAATCTAAACCTATCGGTTTCCTCAATTATTTGTTTAAGTCTCTCCCTTCTTTCCAAAATAGGTTTCTGCGTGAAATCTTCTCCATCAGCGTAAAGTATGTCAAATAGGAATACTGAAACAGGATACTCCTTCATAGCAGTATGTATGTCGTGTTTCCTTCTTCTTCTCATAAGTTCCTGGAAGGGTCTGAGCTCTCCAGTATCCGGGTCTATGCAGACTATTTCTCCTTCAACTATTGCTTCACTTGCTTTAATGTGTTTTATAGCGTATTCTTGAACATCGGGGTATTGATGGGTTATGTTTTCTAGTCTTCTAGAGAAAATCCATATTCTGTTTCCTTTCTTATGTATTTGAGCTCTTTCACCATCATATTTATATTCTGCAAGAACCTTTCCACCAGCTTTCATCAATATTTCTCTCGGAGAACTAAGTCTTTCAGCAAGCATAGGTCTTATTGGGCGTCCTACCGTAACTTTCATTTCCCTTAATGCATCAATACCTTTTTCTGCGAGAACTCTAGCCACATATCCTAAATCACTGCATAGATTAAATGCTCTCTCAATAAGTGTTCTAGCGGCTTTTGTTTTACCGTAAACTACTGCTAAAGCATCCATCATTGTTGCTTCCGCAACACCTAATCGAAGTCTTCCCTCAACTATTCTAACAATGTATTTAGCTTCACTAGCTGTAGCATCTTGAAGAAGACCTCCAAGAAGCTTCACTTTTAAATCTATAGAGCCTGGTCCGGATGTTTTAGCTATTTTATCTAAGGTACCATACACTTTACTCACTGTTAGCAATTTGGCTGCTGGAGCGCCAAAAAATGCGAGAAGTGCTGCTTGTCTTTTTCTCTGCTTAAGTACTTCTGCTGCTTTACCTAAATCACCAAGCCTCTTATACTCCTTTTCAACATCGTTTGCTGGAAATCCTGTCGCCATAGATATTGCTCTAATGATGAGCTTTTCACCTATCCCTAACTCAGGCATTCCCATCCAATCTGGGTAGAGTTTTCCTTGCATTAAGTAAACTACTTTGTCAATAACGTCGGCTGGTGTTTTTCTAAAGAGCTCAACAAGTAAGGCTACCATATCTGTTCTCTTAGTTGTTTTTTCAAGCTTCTCAAAGATTTCAGCTAAAACACGGAACTCTAAATCCTTACGTTCGGAACTAGACATTCTCGACTTCACCTTCTCTACAAATACTACTATGGTTTCTAGAAAACTTAAACGCTAGGGTACAACGGTTTAAATATGTGGTTTACAAAGCTTTTTATCTCAGAGAATACCCTATGATGATTACCCGGCAAGTCTGATTAAATGATTATTCACGAGTTACGCTGAGGGTTCACTTTCTAGTTCTCTTTGTTTTCTCATACATTCTTTCAAAAGTCCACTTAGCTGAACTCTTAATATCTATTCTTCTCTGTTCATCATATACGTTTTTAAGCCTAATTTCCTTAATCATTCCTCTATCAACTGTTATTTCATAATCAAATGCTTTTGAAGGGTCAAGTATTCCTTTCTCTATTCTCTCCATATCCTTCTTCTTGATGTTTTCTAGTACTCTTGCAACAAAGAATTGTCTAAAAGGAGGAGTATCTATTGATAAAGGAACTAATGGGACAAGTCTTATTTCGCTTTTCCCAATGTACATTTCTGCAAGCAATGTACCGTCACTACTTCTTAAAGGTACAACCTGCTCTCCGGGTTTGGGTTCTATTCTAACTTGGGGTGTTTTAGACCCTATTATACCGGATTCTATTAAGCTCAACAGCAGCTCTAGCATTTCTTTCTCCTTTTTAAGGACCTGAATTTTTTCTTCAAGAAACTTCTTAAGTTCATCCAAGTTCAAATGCTCACTCATAATTTAAGCAACACCTACCTTAGTTTTGAATACTCCAACACTATCATTTATGTTTTCTTCGAAATAAAAGTTTATTATTCCTTAATAGTACTAATATGGTGAATGATGAACACGGACAAATAAGCGGATATTAGTGACGAAGAGTTGCTCCACTGAAAAACCTTAATTTAAAAATAGCCTTCAGAAACCTTAATATCTCCCTTAAAGTAAGCTTTGACTTCCCCTTTCTCCTATTGGTAAATATTATGGGGTATTCGTGAATTTTGAACTTAAACTTCTTAGCTAAAAACAGTGCTTCTATTTGAAATTCATAACCGTTCATCGTAGAGTGTGAAGCTATTTTTGCGAAAACATCTCTTCTATACATTCTATAACCAGAGGTAGCGTCTTTAACATTTAAACCTAAAATTGTTTTAGCTAAGAGGTTTGCTCCCCGACTAATTATTTTCCTATGAGGCTTCCATCCAACTATTCTTCCTCCACTAATGTATCTGCTCCCAATTACAATATCCACATTCATTTCATCCATGACCTTACTGAACTCTGTAATGTATTTTGGATCATGGCTTAAATCAGCATCCATAGTAACTATTTTCTTACCGAGTGTTGCTCTAAAACCATCCTTATAGGCAGATCCTAATCCTAATTTAGCTGGTCTCTCAATTAGCTTAACATTACTGTATTTTCTCATAAATTTCTTAACAACATTAGGTGTCCCATCGATGCTACTGTCGTCTACTACTATGACCTCTATATTGGAGTTCTTAAGCAAAATGGGTAGGAGTTTTTCTAAGTTTTCTTTTTCATTGTATGTAGGTAAAATAACGCTTATCTCCATAATTACCCTACCGATTTAGAAATATGCTTTTCACTTTCCCTAATATTTCTAGTTACTTCGGAATAAATTGTTTTAACTATTTTCTCTAAATTGCTATTTCCTTTAACCCAAACCCTAATGGATATTGTTTCTGAAACCTTTTTCCCTAAGTGGCCTATGATCTCCACCCTCACTATTCTATCAAGAAAGCTTCTAATACCTATCTCCCTAGGTTTCTCTGTTTTATAGTAGACAAGTGCTTCCTTGTCGAGAGATATTTTTTCCGTTATAGGGAAAACCCATTTTCTAGCATAAATATCTATTGACACTATGTTTAATCCAGATATTAAAGGTATTATAAGTGCTCTATGGTGTTCATCAATCCATATTTCACGTATCTTATTCTTAATTATTAACTCCAAAATGTTTTCCTCGAGAAGGTTTTAGTAAAGTTTAAGCTCTATTCCATCAAATGGGCATTTGTAATGTAATCTCCTAGCGTCAGCTGAGCAGTAGAATATTTTATAGCCTTTTGAATGACATTTTGGGCAGTGATAGACGGTGTCTTTTGTTAAATCAAGTTTCTTATTGCAAATGTAACATCTAGCAGTAACCCAGCCTTTATGCCCCATAGCGTCAGCTCCAGCTATTGAACCCAACGACATTTACAGGCCACCTAAGTATCCCATTGGTATCGGCAAGAATTATATAATTTACCGAATTATTAACTTTACGGGACAAGCAATTATGGAAATAGCTGCTGTCGCTGACGTACATTCACCAAAGTACCTTAAGGATTATGAAAGAGCTTTAAGGAACTCCGAATTAAGCAATGTAGGACTCATGTTTTTCGTAGGAGACATGGTATATAAAGGTAGATGGTTTGAATTTAAAAACGTAATAAACATTACCCGAAGATTTTTTAAAGGAAAAATCATAGCTTGCTTTGGTAATGAGGAGTACGATAACGTTATACCTTTGTTAATAAAGAACTTTTCCGATATAATATGGCTAAATGATGAAGCAGTAACATTAGATTACAGTGGTAAAAAGCTTTTCATAGTGGGAACGAAGGGAATTCTAGATAGACCAACTACGTGGCAAAGAACACACATTCCCCAAATATACAGCATTTACTCTAACAGGCTTGAGAAAATAGGTAAGCTAATAAGGGAAGGCAAACGCAGAAAATACCTTGTAATTCTATTAACACATTATCCTCCAACATATAAGACGCTTATAGGAGAACCCAAGTATGCATGGGCAGAAATGGGTTCTGAAAAAGCCGAGGAAATCATTAAAGAAAATAAACCAGACATAGTCATACATGGACATGCACATAACTCTAAGAAAACATTTATACTGTTAAATAGCACTAGGATTTATAACGTAGCACTCCCCGCCGTACATAAAATAACAAAGATACCTTTAGAATACGGTCTTCTAAGATTCTTCAGCTAAAAGGTAATGAGGGATGAATAAATATAAGTTCAAATATGAAGTTTTTGAAATAATAGATGAACTTATGAGTATTGAGAACTATAAAATGTTTTTCTCAAATGATGTATTAAATTCCGAAGGTAGAAAGAGGATAGAGAAAATAGCTAAAATACTTGCTGGAAGATGTGTTGAAACAAAAAATGCACTTTATAAGTTAAGAAGAAACCCTACATGGAACAATACTTTAAAGTACATTGAAAAAGTTCTTGAGTGCATAGAGAGAAAGTATGGAGGTTATGGTTAAGGAGTAATTTATGCCCCAATGGACTCGCTAACTTTTCATTGATGAAGACTTTGTTACTATATTTTTTAGTAAGAGGTGTTGTGTAGGTTTTGGCTCAGCCCATGGGAGTTTAATCATCATTTCATTTCCTGCTTAGGACTCTTCATCGCCTGAAATATTATTTAGTTACTGTAGGGTTTAAAGTTTCTACATTAGAAATAGTGGGAGGAATATTACAGACATTATTCCGCTAAGATATATTCCATCGAACGTTCCAGCACCACCTATGCTTACTACCGGTGCTTGTAATTCATCCCAGTCTTTTATAAGGTGGAGGACGTCTGCACCAAGAAGTACACCTAGAGTGGCTGCTGAATAAGCGATTAAAACCGCATATATATGAGGTGTTGTTAGTGTTGCTGAGAAAAACGCTGAAACTAGTGGGGGAATGAAGCCTGGCATAACTATCCCAATTCCTTTAACAGGTTTAGCTATGGCATATGAAATTAGTGTTACAATTAACGTTACTTCGAGTAATGAAAGCAACAGTTTTGACGAGTAAGGTGATGTAGCCATTTTCGCTATGAACACTGTAGATAAGATTAAAGGTATCACTGCACCACCTAAATTGACAGCTACTATCATTTTCCTCTTTTTCCTAATAAAAACAGGTATAGAGTAAGGTATTCCAAAGAAGTGAACATACCTAATCGCCGGTACTTCAATTTCCCTAATAACTCGTAGGACTGGTATGTTTATTAAGCTAAGCGCTGCTGATAGAAAAATCATTGTTAAAGCTAAAACAAAGCTCTCAGCTAAGCTAAAACCCAAAACCCTAAACAATGCTATGAAGGCTGCACTCCACCAGAAAAATATTACGAAGAAGAATAACATTCCGAAAAGTATTAGGAAAATCAGTAGCAGACTATGGATAGGTGAATATATTATTAATCTTTCATTCTCATGTTCTTCAAAACTCAACTTCATCCACGCGCTAAGCTTTATTTAGCTTCAGAAACACTATTTTAGAAAGCTCCTAAATAATATTTATTCGTGAAGTGATGTGAAATGAAGGTTCCGGAGGAAGTTATGAAATCATTTATTTTGGGTGGAATAGCTTACATTAAACCCGCTGCAATGCATAGATACTCTGAGGATAAGGAGTTACTACCATATCTTAACTTAGGTATAATGATAAGTGAGTTCCTCAATAAATCCTCAGATTATGGTGAAAAAGTAGCTAAGGGTAAGTTAGGTGCGCCACAAGTTAGTTTAGGTAAGCTAATTGCCGACGCTATGAGGTATTTAGGGGGGAAATATGTGGGTTCGCCCATATTTTTTGACTCAATAATTACTTCAATAGTTCTTTCTTGCGCTTCATCTCATGCTATAGTACAGCATAAGGAATTAGTGAATGAGGGGCTAATAGGTAGGTCAATAAACTTATTCTTAACGTCATCAACTGGAAAAGACGTTGTTGAGCTTATAAGAGTAATGAAACTCATTGGTCCTAGAGAATATGTTTCGTTAATTGAAAGTAGCGGATTAACTGAAACTAGAATAACTTTAGAAGACATCTCTCTTTATGAACTACTCTTCTCGCTTTCGACAAGAAGCCCCAGCTTTCAAGCATTAATAAGGTTCTCTGAAGTTGAAGCGTTAATTAGGGACATGAAAAATGCTTTTAAAGAAACCTACGACTTCAATAATGCTATAGTTTCATCGTACATCTCAGTAATTAAAGACTTAAAACTACCCCTATGGGCTAAGGGGAGAATAGAGGAAGCTAAGAAAATAGGACTCATGAAGAACAGAGACTCAGCTAAAATACTCTTCGAAGTTGATAGAAGACTTAGGAAAGAAGGAATAACCCTAAACAATTATGTTCCATTAGTTAGTTTAGCTACAGCAATATCCCTCATTTTAAGATATATTAGCATTTAAGCAAGAATTAAGGGATCTCACATGAAAATGGAAATTGAAATAGAAAAACTTATGGGAAAGCTTGGAGCCGTGGGGTTAAGCGAAAACATGGTTTATACTATGCTTCTTAGGAGCGCTACTGAACTTCCACTTTGCATGCATAAAGCTAAGCCAGAAAAATGTATTGCAGATCTTGTACTATGGGCGCTAATTTATTCTAAAATAAGGAATTACGATATTGAATACTACATTAATAAGCTTATAGGGGAGCTGCTTGAGAAAATTACTTAGTGATGAAGATTCCTATCCGACGTTAACGTAAGGATGCATGAATGTTTCTATATCACTCCAATTTCTCAAATAAGCTCTTATCGGCTCCACATATGGGGCATTTCCAATTATCAGGGAGTTTTTCAAAAGGTGTTCCAGGGGGAATACTATGTTCAGGATCGCCTTTTTCGCTATCATAGATATATCCGCAAACAGTACAAACATACCTTACCAAAACATTTAACCTCCAAACTACAGTTTACCGAATAGTTTCAATTAAATTAATTATGTGCTTCAGTTTTTCTTCTTTCCCCACTATTTCCTATGTAATTTTATTTGAGCATATTTAGTGAAATTTTGGCTAACGGGTTAGCGATGGGTGATGGAGATACTAGTGGATGTGCCGCTTGCTGTGATAAAACTATGTCGTCTGCTGTAACATAGTTCTCTATGAGTGCTCCTATAGTATTTACTAGGGACCCTACATACTCGCTATAGCCTAATACCTGTCCTCCAATAATGAGCCTCTTTTTCCTAGAGAAAATTAACTTTATGGTTAAGTCCTCAACGCCCGGAAGTGCTTGAGGGTATTTATCTTTCACAGTTACCGTATATGCTTTGTAGTTTACATTGTTTTCTTTAGCTTGATTTTCGGTTAATCCCGCTGCTCCAAAAACAATGTCGCCTACTTTTGAAACATATTTTGGAACTATGCCTTCAATCTTTAAAACATTGCCCTTAGCTATATTTACCGCTGCAACTCTAGCCTCCATTGCCGCTATAGAAGCTAGCATGTATCTTGCAGGTTTTCCCGTAATGAAATCTCTCTTCTCAGCACAATCTCCTATAGCATAAATTCTAGGATCTGACGTTAGCATAAACGGGTCAACTTTAATACCGTAGTCTGTAACTTCAAGACCAGCATTTTTAGCTAGTGAAGTATTAGGCACCATACCTGTGGTGATAAGGCATACGTCAGTTTCCAAAATTTTACCTGAGGTTAAAACTATTTCTCTAAGTTTTCTGTTTCCCCTAAATTCAGCAATTGATGTATTAGTTAAAACATTTACACCTTCGTCTTTAAGATAATCCTCTATTTTACTCGCAAACTTCACATCAAAATTTAACTTTAATATGCAAGGTAAGGTCTCTATAAGCAACACCTTATATCCTGCGTTGGCAAGTTCGTTTGCAAACTCAACACCAGCTAAACTCCCGCCAACAATAGTTACTGTTGATGCGTTCTCTAAAGTCTCCTTTAACTCTATAAGTCTTTCATAGCTTTCCTTAACATAGAAAATACCTTTTAAATCCTCACCTTTAACTCCAAGATTCATAGGTTTAGATCCGGTAGCTAAAATTAAGTATTCATATGTTAATTCTCCATTTCTTTCAAGAATGACTTTTCTATTGAACCTATCAACTTTTATAGCCTTATCTACAATCAACTCTATATTGTTCCTCTTTAAGACTTCATCATTCATTAAGTTATTTTTAATGTTAATTTTCCTGAATATGTAGGGTATTCCACAGGGAATAAGTTGTTTTTCATCCTTTCTAATTAAAACAATTTTTGCTGCTTCATTAAGTAACCTGTAAGTTAGTACTGCTGCGACTCCCGCAGGCCCTCCGCCTATAACTACAACATTTGCTTTCACGAGGAGACCCCTCAATGTAGAAGACTGACTTTGCACACTTACACCATATTAACCTTAAAGTATTAGAGAATATTCCGAAATTAGGTAAAGATGAGGTGTAAGAGTTTTGTGTAGATTATTCATGTGTATTTCGAAAGGTAAGAATGTTTATTGGAACAGAATTATTAAATCATTCTATTTAGCTTCAACATATGATCCTTTGCTTGAAAGCATTAGTGGTAAAAGAAGCCATGATCATGGATGGGGGTTTGTAACTTACAAATTCCTTCATGGTAAAGCTTCAATAAGCTACTTTAAATCGTCCATTCCTATAGCTTCCGATGCTGAAGGTCTTACATTACTTAGAAGCATAGGAGAAACAAGCGCCAAAGTACAACTAACCATTGCCCATTCAAGACTTACAAGCGAAAGTGAAGTTAAAAATGTTCAAAATACCCATCCATTTCTTGTACAGGTTGTTGGAAAGTTTAGTTTCTGGCTTGCCCATAACGGAAGAGTTAGTAAAAGGTCTTTAGCTAAGGAAGTAGGTCTTACAAAATACATAAGTGAACATTCAGATACATTCTTTCTAGCAACATATTTAGCTAAGAAGCTACCGAAAACGCCAAGTTCATTAGAGGTAATTGATGTTTTGAAAGAGATTATTGAGAAAAAATATGTTATTTCAGCATTAAATATTGCTGCATTAGCTGTAATTGAAGATAATGAGGCTTACGCTTTTACGTTAAACTACATTTCACCGAAGGTTAAAAACAGAGAGGAGTACTATAAGCTATACGAAATAGACCTAGATGCACACGTAAAGATTATTGCATCATCAACCTTCGTTAAGTATTTTAAAGAAGGGGAAATAAAACCTATGAGGAATGGTGACATAGTGTTTCTTAGAATAAAGAATTATGAACTAGAGTTTTACAAGGAAAACATTGTTTCTAAATAGTGCTTGAAACGATAACTTCACCGTTTAAGCTGAAGATCTTTTCAAAAAACCTGTTTTTTCCAAGGAAAATCCTTAGTTTAAGCTTAAGATGAGAGCATTTATTACATTTAATAATGACCTCTCTTCTCCCATTGGAGAAGCTAATATTTAAGTTAAACACGTTATCCCATACTCTAATGTTAGATAGTTTAATATTTTCATGTGACTTTAAGGGGTAAATTGTTATTTCAATTTCATTTCTTTCAGGTTTAGGGATTATCTTAAAGAAGCCGTTGGTTAATGAGTAAATAAGTGCTGCTGAAGACCAGGCTTGAATGAACTGCCCCATTTCATTACCATCCACATCACTATATACTTCATTTATTCTTCCAGGATCTGAGTTTTTAAAGGTCTGATCAACAAGGATTTTTAGCATTTGTAAAGCAAAGTCTACTTCTCCATAGTTTAACGCGGCAATAATAACCCAACCCGTATGTAGAGGCCAAATAGCTCCGCTATGGTATCCTCCATCATATATAGGGTCTTCTGATGAAACGGACCTTATACCCCATGGAGTTTTAAAATCGTTCTTTCGTATTCTTTCCAGAACTTTTTCAGCTTTAGCCTTAGATGCTATACAATAGTATAATGGCATTATAGGGAATATTGTTACAGAATCCTCATCATTGACATGGTCTCTGTAGAAGCTTTTAGTTTCATCCCAAAATACTTTATCGAAGAGTTTTTCAACGCTTGTCTTGGTTTTCGAAACTTCCTTATAGAAGTTTTTATCTCCCATTATCATAGCTATTTCCTCTAAAGCCCTTAATGCTTCAAGCCAGTAAGCATTTATTTCAACACACTTCCCCCTTCTTCTATTTGCCCAGCGTTCAGGCCATCCTATAAGTAGTTTCTCTGGTTGATTTTCCAAGAGAAGGTCTTGGTCAATATCGCAAACGTTTTTTAAGAAATAATATGCTTTAACTATTTTTTCATAATTTTTAGTGACTACATCCTCTCTCAAACTCCAATCATAAAACTCCTTAAGGAGAATGATCCATAAAGGTGTTGAGTCAATAGACATGTACCCTGTTTTAATTTTTGAACCTACGTTTGGTAGTAAAACTATTTCATGAGGTATTTGTCCTTTAGGAGTTTGAAACCTAGCCAATAGGTTAAGCTGGTTTAAAACTTCCCCTAAAAACCCTAATGTTAAAGCTGCAAAACCCGTCCATGCAGAGTCCCTGCCAAAAAACCATGAAAATACTGGAGCTCCAGCAAACCATCCATTGCCTACGCTTGTTTTACTATAAAGCATGTACATTGAAATCTTGGACCAAATAAATGCTTTTTCTAACTCAAAATCTCCAACATTAATATTTAATGTTTCATAAGCCAATCTTCTATATAGAAGATATGTTTCCTTGAAATCTCTAAGCCAGTTTCGCGAAGCCCGAAAACACTCCCTTATTGATCCTAGCTTTTCATAATGAGGCGAGAACGTGAAAACTTTTAATTCCCTAGGTTTAAGTGTTGTTTGAAAAGTAATTGTTTCATCCTTACCTACACTGCATTCTCCATTAAGACACCTTATAGTTAAAGAACCTACTTCGCCATTCTTCCATACAGTAACTTCGTTGTTTCTGAGAGAGTATTCTAGGTTTGTTAAGACTTTAGTTGAAGGCCACATGAACCTGATTTCCGGAGTAATATTTAGTGTCAATTTGGCATCGCATTCTGAAGTATTACTTACAATAATGTAGTATGTTGGGTTGTTGTGGCTTACGAAGTCTATTCTCACCAAGTCATAGCCGCTAGAGATATAGTGGAAGCCTAAGAAGCCTAGTCCACTAACATATTTTACATGATTGTTCCACAGGACTACACCGTTTACTTTGAACAATATTTTCTTAAGAAACCCTAGATAGTCAAGCCATAGGCCAACTCTTTCTCTTGAAGGGTTTTTAACTTGAGGTATTTCACCTTTTTGGTTAAGTATTACAAAGCTTTTCGACCCTTTTGCAATAGCGTATCCTCTTAGATTTGATGTTTTAACCCAAATATCGTAGTTTTTAAAGCTGTCTTCAGGCTTTGCTTTCCTTATTTTCTCAATGAATTCATTAATAGTGAAACTGTTTTTCATTCCTCACTATCTCATACAGTTTCTAAGTTCCACTTTAACAAAAGATGTTAGTAAAAAACATTGTACTGCTATTCTAGAGAGAACCGAAAAGGTTTAAGAATTCCAAATTCGAGATTCTCAATGCAGCTTATAAATGGTTGGTGTTGAGTTTTGCATAGTGACTACGGGTTTCTGAAAGCAAAGAATGCTTCCGAAGCTGCTTCCATTAGGGAGTTTAGTACATATGATATAGTTAGGAGACTAGGCGTTATTGCGCCAACACGTGTCCATTTAAAGAACCATCCAATAGATCAACCAGTTACAGTATTCAATGCAGCACTAGCAATTAAGGATTCGCTAGTTTACGTATATGCTAGGATAATTCTTGGATACTACATGTACGTTAGCGGTATAGCGAAAATAACTTTTCCAATAGAGGATTTACTAAGTGGACTTGTTAATTTCAGCCACTACACTGCTGAGTTAATACTGTATCCTACGATGAAGTATGATATTTGGGGCGTTGAAGACCCTAGAGTTTCAGAAGTAGATAATAAGCTTTACATGGTTTACGTTGGCAGAACAATAAACTACTTTAACCCTGCAATTAGAAGAGAAAGAACAGCCCCTGTTCTCGCATATGAAGCTACACGTGATAACTGGGTTAAAACACATGTTTTCATTCAACCTAAGAGAAATAGGGAACACGTTATAAGCGATAAAGACGCATTCATATATAAAATTAATGATAGACTTTTCATATTTCACAGACTACATATGGACGATGAAGCAACATACTTAGTCGTTAGTGAAATACCTAGCAGCATAGTTTCTGAGAAAATCCGTATAGCTGGAAAGGTTGTAGAAGTTATTGAGAGAAAAACTACTGTTATTCTGGACCCGGCACCTTTCGAACTAAAACTTGGATGGACAGGGCCCCCTGTAGAAGTGAGTAAAAATGAGTACCTGTTTTTAATCCACGGCGTTGATAAGGAAATGGAGGGATACCGTATTTTTGCCTCTCTTGTAGAGTACAATAGTCAAGAGGGATTTATAGTCAAAGCAGTAACACCATACTACATAATGGAGCCTAGACAAACATATGAAGTGTTTGGGGATAGACCAAATGTTGTATTTCCATGCGGCTCATGGCTTATAGACAAAGACACTATGCTAATAACTTATGGAGCAGCAGATTACCTAGTAGGTTTTGGAACGCTAAGTATAAGCGAGACACTATCACTACTAGATAAAGGTAGAATATACTAAGCATGGTTCGGAAGATTTGAGCAAAATAGCGTTTGTTTCAACATATCCTCCTGAAGAATGTGGTGTTGGAGAATACACTTTTTTCCTAATTAACTCTATAAGAGCTCTTTTCCCTGAAAAAATCACTGTGTTTTCTAACATAATACCTGGGTTAAGAATTAGAGAATACCCTAAAGGTGTAAAGGTTATTCCCTCTTTTTGGAGAGGAAAGCCCATTTACGATATAACATTGGAGAATATAAAGAAGGAGGGAAAATTCGACGTAATACATGTTCAACATGAGTGGGGACTTTTTCCTAACCCCCATAGGTTCCTTGAATTTTTAAATGAATTAAAGGCTTATGCTAAAAAAGTCGTAATTACACTACATAAAGTACTTCACGTACTTAACAGTAAAGTACGTAATGTAAGAAAGTATCATAGAGAGCTTAGCGAAATAGTTGACGGTATTATTGTGCATAGTGTTCTTCAGGAGTTTGAGCTATGGACTCAAGGCTTAGAGTTAGAAAGTATTTTCAGAGTCCCCCATGGAACCTTAGTAAATCCATATGTGGGAGAGAGTAGAGACAAGCTTTTGAAAAGTTTAGGACTTAGTAGTAAAATTAGTGAGCACTTCATTTTATTAACACCTGGTTTTTTAAGATTCGATAAGGGACTTGATGTTCTTTTCAGAGCTTATGAAAGAATACGAAATATTAAAGATAATGTTGTACTCGTAATTTCAGGAAATTATCAGGGAGAACCTAGGGTTTTAGAGAAGCTGAAAAGGATAATTGAACTTTATGGTGTTGAAATACCTTCTGTAGTATTTGTGAGAAAATACTTGAGCACTGAAGAAATGCTTAAACTTATAGCTACCTCAGATATTATGGTTTTACCTTATAGAAGAGCTCGTGGAGAATACAGTGTTAGCGGTATTTTACATCTTGCTCTTGGAAGCTTTAAGTTAATTGTGGGAACTAGGGTACCTAGACTTATTGAATATTATCAGCTTATGCCAAGTTTATTTTCTCCTCCAGAAAGAGACGATATATTAGCGAAAATAATACTAAATGCCATGGAAAATTACGATAGAATATACAGGGAATTTAAAAACATAGTTACTCCCTTTGTTGAAAGAACTTCTTGGACTAAGATTGCCAAGAGGCACTTAGAAATTTACTTTAAAGAAATTTAGTAGTTAAGAATCTAAACCATGATTTTTGATTTTCTGCGGAAAACGTAGCCTAAAAGTATGTAGAGCTGTATAAACTCAAGCCTACCTAAATACATACCTAAAATTATCAACGCCTTACCCCACATAGATAGGGCATGATTAACAACACCTACAGATAATCCAACACATCCTAATGCCGATGTAACTTCAAAAAGCGAGTCTATGAATTTAGCTCCGCTAGCCCATGAGAAGGCTATTGACAAAAAGAGATCAGTAAAGAAGTAGAGAACTATGAAGCTTAAAACTCCTAAAATAGCTTCATCACCAACGTTTTCTAAGCCTACCCTCTTCCTTATACTTACGGGGGCTTTTACAGCTATATTAGCTGCTGCCCAGAAAAGATTTTTCAAAGCAACAATGAACCTATAGACCTTTATTCCACCAGCAGTTGAGAAAGTTGCACCTCCAATAAACATACCAACTATTAATAATGCCTTACTTACGTCAGATAATGAACCCAAATCTATTGTTGAAAAACCTGTTGTTGTAGATCCTGAAACCATATGGAATATTCCATTAAAAATAGAGCTTAGCAGGCTGTATCCGTCAATGAAGTGTAGCGATAGTGAAAGAAGACCTGATAGTGAAAAAAGGAGAAGAATGCTTACAACAAACTCAGCAGACTTTAAAAGTCTACCTATGTGTAGTGAAAGTAAGTCTTTTAGATCTCTAAAGTTTTGTGCTCCAAGAACCATGAATATGAGGATTGTAATGTAGGCTATGGGTGCTCTTGTAATTACAGGTACAACACTATTATTGTAAATACTCATGCCCCCTGTAGCTATAGTTGTCATTATTAAGTTTACTGCTTCGAAGAAGGTCATGCCGGATGCCATGTATAAAATAATGCCGACAGCTGTGAGTACAAAGTATATTGTTGCAACTATTTTCGCTGTAGCAATAACTGTAGGTGCGAGTTTTCCTCTTTCAACTAAGTATACTCGTGAAATGATGTTGTATTGGGGAAGTATAATAACTGCTAAAACAACAACACCTAATTCACCAATCCACTGCATCATACTTCTCCAAAGGAGAATGGATGGTCTTAAAACTTCAACGTCAGGTATGACTGTAAAGCCTGTGCCTGTGAAGCCACTAACGCTTTCGAAGAATCCATCATAAATATTCATGCCAAAGTCCATGTGCATAGCTAAGGACGAGAGTAAGGGCATGAGAAGCCAGACTATAGATGCTATAATTAATGCTTCAAACGGAGTAGGGGATTCCATGTACTGGTATTTTTGAGCATAAATTCCAAGTGTTAGAAGAATAGAACCTATGATTAAGAAGGATAATGATGGAGTGTTTTTAGTTAAAATATCAACTATTGGGACAACTATCATCATAGCTCCTTCTATTGTAAGTATTGCTGCAACAGTGACCGCAACTCTTTTAGGCGAAATCATTTCCTTAGCCTAGGATCATTGTCTTTAAATTCTTCAGTACATATTTTATTTCAACTACGTAGTTTTCTCTTTAAACCCTACGTGTAAACAGGTTTCTACAAACTTTGAAAGAACATAGATGTAGGATATTATAGCTATTAATGCTAGTGCTTCAAAAACAAAACCCAATATGCTTCCCATAAACAATATGAACAACCTTACATCCCTTGAAGCAAATTGGGGAATACTGCCTGTAAATGTTGGATGCTTCCCTAAATAATGTTCTGCTCTAATATGTAAATAACTAACCATAAGAGAGCCTGAAAGAGCAAAGTAAAAGATAACTAAGCTTGCAAAATCTGTTTTATTCAAAAACATATAAGAAAAATATGTAGCTCCAAGAATAACTGCTATGTCAACCAATCTATCTAGAATACCGTCGAAAAATGCTCCAAACTTTGAAGTTTTACCTAGGAGTCTAGCTAATTCGCCGTCAATCCCGTCAAGTATTGAAGCTATTTGAACAATTATTCCAGCTAAAACAGGGTTTCCCGTAACGTAAAGATAGAGTGGAATGAGGCCTATAGTGAAAACTACTAAAGAAACCATGTTAGGTGAAGGTCTATACCCTCTAGACACTATGAACAATGTTATTTTAGTGGAAATTCTCCTGTTAATAAACTTAGATACAGGTCCGTCTTCTTTTTTGCCTAAGGAGCTCATGCCCCCTCATCTCTTCTAACACTTTATCTAGAACAGGCCTTGATTTTCCATAGAGAATTTCTACTAAGTCTTTAGGAGTGTCTATGTCAACCCAGTAGTCACCTTTGATATCAGCTACTTTTACAAAGCACTCACTATTAGCTATTAGTATTGCTTTTGAAACCGTTAAACTTTCTAGAGGAAAACCACTTCTACTCACTATACTTATTGCTTTTTTAGAAAACACCATAACCCCGATATCTACGTGAGTGAATTCTCTTAGTTCTTTACCTATATCTTTCAAAACACCGTTTTCAGCTAGGATTTTTGTGGCTTCATCTACGTTTACATATTTAGGTTTAGAATCACCACCAACAACAATGCATGCATTGTTTGGTTCTTTTAAAATTTTTAATAGAATCCTGGATGAGTAAATATGGTCTGCCATAGAGACAAAGAACTTATCGTTTGAAACATTCTTGCTTCCCAAAATCAAACTATATCCGTTACCCCATTCAGGCTTAGGGTTATTTACATAAACTATCTCGACATTTTTAATAATGTTTTCATACTTTGAAAGTATTCTTTTCGCTTTCCTAAGGAATTTTTCATTAACAACAATAATTATCTTTTCGACACCAACTTTGGTTAAGGATGTTATAGGGTAAGCTATCATGGGATACCTTTCTACCTTATAAAAGTATTTAGGCATGGATCCTGTAATTCCTCTTAATCTCTTACCTAAGCCTCCAGCTAAAATAACTGCCTCCTTTATTTTCTCAACCATATTATCGCTACCTACCATAATAACCTAGCAACACAGCATACCCTGTAACATGGGCTTTAGCGTACTCTAAAATCTTCGTTAAATCATTAAACATGTTTTTAGGAATTTCGGAGTCTAGTGCTAAAAGAATGAAAACATATCTGTGCTTACTTCCTTCAGGCGGGCATGGACCACCATATCCTACGTATCCGAAGTCATTTTTGAGTTGATACCCTAAGTTTTCAATGTACTCTTTCTTAGGGACATTTTCCGGAAGACTCGTTAGCTTAGGCGGCATGTTAACTATTACCCAGTGAACAAAGAATCCGCTTGGAGCATCTGGGTCATAAACTAGCAACATTAGCGTTTTAGGGGATTCTAAAATACCAGACCATTTTAGGGGTGGTGAAATGTTTTCTCCGTTGCATGTATATTTCTTAGGAATATCGCCGTCGTTTGGGAAGGCAGAGCTTTCGAGCTTAAACTCGTACTTAGCATTTGCAACTAGGTTTTTTACAAGTTCAAGCTGTACTTTGGTTTCTTGTTTAAACATTAAGAAGCCTACTATAGCTGCAACTATGATTACTAATGAAGCTAAAGTTACTATAACTGTCTTACCGTTTATTTTCATTTTAACCCCTCTCTGAACCAATTATTGCTCTAAAGCAATTTAAGCTAATCGTAAAAACTATTTGGTTTAATAAGGAAAATACTGTAAACACAGTAAAGAGGTGTTGGAAAACGGTGCTCTCAAAGTATAGGGACTTTGTTTTTAAAGTCATTTCAAAGTATGTTAAAAAGCTAAGTAGCTTAGGAATTAAACCTTGGCATTTTACATTTCTAGGATTACTCCTATCACTCTTGTATCTTTACGCTTTAGCTACGAACTCAGTATTATTTGCAATAATTTTTCTTCTCACATCAGGTTTTATGGATGTTCTTGATGGAGCTTTAGCTAAGACAGCTAATATTTTAAGCAAATGTGGTGCATATCTTGACTCGATGTTTGACCGTTTAGAGGATTCCGCATATTACATAGGATTAATTATCTTGAACTTTGATTGCTATATCGTATTTTTAGCTTTGGCCTTAACCTTGACTTTAACCTATAGTAAGGCTAGGCTTGAAAACCTCGGGATAGATGAACCAAGAGTAAGCCTTTTTGAAAGAAGCGACAGAATAGTTGTCCTAGCTTTCATACTTGCTACTTACATTGTAAATTCGCGGCTTTCTAATGTTCTTTTTAGCATCTACGTGTTTGCACTTACTGTAATAGTAGTCTTACGCATAATTACTGGGTATACGGATTTATCTAAGACATGAGTTGCCACATGGTTGTATACGTTTAAATGACGTCTTTAAACATATAGTCTATTTTTTCGTTTTCAAGCTTCTCGTATCTCTCAGTTGTTCCTACATCGTACCATAAGCCTTCATACTTGTAAGCAATAACTTTTCCGTTTTCTAAAATAATTTTTGGTATTAAATCACCCATTATATCTATGTTGTTTTTCTCTTTAGCTATGTTTTCAAGGTATCTCCTAACACTAGTTTTGGCTACGAGAATACCTATTGTTACATAAATGTTTAGCCAAGGTTTCTCGACTATTCGCTTTACCTCGGAGTCTTTAAGTTCAACTACACCTACCGGGATTTGGTAACGTGTAGCTACGGCTAGTGTTACCTCGGCGTTATTTGCTCTATGAAAGCTTAGGAGGCCCCTTAAACTTATTGTTGAAAGTATGTCTCCGTAGTAAATTACTATGTCATTAACATCATCAAAAACTCCTGTTCTGAAGGCGTTTAGTAATGCTCCTCCAGTTCCTTTAAGGTCTTTAGGGTCTTGAACATAGTTTATTTTTACGCCGAATCTTGATCCGTCTTCAAAATAGTTAACTATTTGCTCATACTTGTAACCTACAAGCAAAACAATATCCACTATTCCATGGTATCTCAATAGTTTCACAATATATTCTAATAATGGCTTTTGCTTCTTACCGATAGGGATCATTGTTTTCTGGAAATAGTAGGTAAGCGGACGAAGTCTCTTACCTTCTCCCCCACAAAGAATAACGCCTTTAACTTTCATTCTCCTAAGGCCTCGATTTCTGTTGCCAGCATTGTTTTTAACTATCTTTTCTAAGAAATAAATGTTAAAGAGGAGATTTCATGGAGCATACTGAAGCATTAGTGACAAAAGCGCTAATACTAGTTAATTTAGTAGTGTATGTTATCGCAGGTATTTTAGGGGGGTCGTTTTTAAGTATAAGCGATAAAGTGCTTATTCTCCTAGGCCAATTTAACCTCTTCATAATAAAGTATGGTTGGTATTTTCAACTATTAACAGCAATGTTTGTACACATAAACATCGTCCACTTAGCTTTCAACATGTTTTGGCTTTACATCCTAGGTTCTCATTGTGAAAGCATTTTTGGACTTAAGAAATACCTTGCAATATACTTCTTAAGCGGATTATTCGGTAATATTTTAACACTTTACTTGCTTCCTTTAAGAACCGTTAGCGCTGGTGCTAGTGGGGCTGTTTTCGGAATTTTCGGCGCATTAATGGCATACAGTGGTTTTACGCGTAGAAGCATGTTTGCTTCAGTACTTTACGCATTATTTATTTTAATTCTAAACGTAGGTTTCGGAGTTAATGTCGTAGCTCACTTTGGCGGGTTATTCTTAGGCTTCATATTAGGCTACGTTTATGCTAGAGGTTTAAGAAGGCATCATTTTGTTTGAATTTTTAGAACAAAAACGTTCGAAGAAATAGGATTTTAAGAATAAATAGGTAAAGAGGCTTCTTGGTGAATACATTGTTAAAGGGAAACATTGCTTACGCCTTAGTTATTGCAGCAATCATAGCAGGGCTAATAGCAGCTTCATTAGTTATAAGTAACCCGTTAAACACACCTATGAACTATAGTACCACGTCAACAACGCCCTACAATATTGTTAAAGAAAACTTTACAACGATAGATCATAATGTTAGCGTTAAAACATTTAACACATACAATGAGCTCTTAGGCTTCATTAAGTCTTCCACTAAAAAGCCTAAGTGGATTTATCCAGTAATGATGCCTTCGGATGTACGTGTATACTTAGATGTATCCCCGCAACCTACAGCTATTCCAGAAAAGCTTACTATTCCAACGCCGACGCCTACACCAATGCCAGTAACATTTACTGTTACTGCTGCAACGAAAACACCGTTTATGGGATCTACTGTGGAATTTTCTAAAACCAACGTACAAGTTGAAGGTGTTGATGAATTAGACTACATTAAAACTGATGGAGAATTCATTTACGTTGCAAGGGATAATGCAGTATATGTTGTTAAAGCATACCCTCCTGATGCTGCAGAAGTTGTTTCAAAAATAAACGTTGATGGCTTAATTAATGGGATATTCGTTGAAAACAAAAGGCTTGTAGTAGTGTATTCTAAAAGGTATGAACCTACAGTTACTATAGTTGAAGAACCCAAAGTAGTAATGCCCTTTAAAATAGCGTCTAAAACATATGTTAGCATATTTGACCTATCAGAACCGCGAAGTCCTAAGAAATTAGTTGAATATTCAGCTTACGGTTCTCTAGCGGGTTCGAGATTAACTGAGAAAACCGTTTACATTATACTACAGTATCCGGTAATGTTAAAAGAAGACACTGTACCACTACCTGTAATTAATGATGAAGTAGTATCTCCAACGGAAATAAAGTATTTTAATAGAGACTTTTCATACATGTTTACAATAATTTTAGCAGTTAATGTAAGCAATGCTGAGTTTAATAGGGAAGTTTTCTTAACAGGTTCTTCAGCAAAAATATACATGTCAAAAAGAAATCTCTACATACTTTCAATAAAATATCCTGACTACACTATGGTATATGATAAAGTCCTAGATGTACTTTTAGAAAAAGCACCTGCAAATGTTAGAGAAGCTGTTGAGAGAATTAAGGAACTAAACATAAATGATGATTTAAAACGTAAGTTAATAGCTGAAATTGTCAGTGACTACTATAATAAGCTTCCTTCGAAAGAAAGAGAGGAGATAATGGAGGAAATTTTTGAGAAAACCAAGGACGTGCTAAGAGAGAAAACAGTAATTTACAGATTCTCAATAAGCGGACTTAAAATAAGCGCCAAAGCTAAAGGCGAAGTTCCAGGAAGAGTTCTTGACCAATTCTCTATGGACGAGTACGGAGATTATTTTAGAGTAGCTACAACAGAAACCATGTATTATCCGTATCGTAGCTCGGAAACAGTAAATAACGTCTACATTTTAAACATGAGCCTTGAAATTGTAGGTAAACTTGAAGGATTGGCTTTAAGCGAGAGAATATACGCTGCAAGGTTTTCAGGAAACATGTGCTACTTAGTAACGTTTAGACGTATTGATCCGCTTTTTGCAATAGATCTTTCAAACCCTGAAGAGCCTAAAGTTTTAGGATATCTTAAAACACCTGGTTTCTCAGAATACCTACACCCGTATGGAGACCATTATCTCATAGGTGTTGGAAGAGATGCTGACGAATATGGTAGAATTAAAGGGTTAAAAATAGCGTTATTTGACGTATCTGACCCTGAAAATCCGAAGGAAGTTTCACATATAATCATAGGCAATGCTGGAACATGGTCTCCAGTATTTAGAGACCATAAAGCCTTCATGATAAATGAGAATAAATCGTACTTTGCCGTTCCCGTAAGAGGCTCTGTAGAGGGAATATACATTATATCGATAAACGGCGATAAACTCTCTATAAAGGGCTTCATAGAGTTAAAGGATCCACTAAGAACAGTGTATATTGACGACTTCATATATGGTATATCTCTTTGGAAAATAAAAATAGTAGATGACATTGCTATTTCGGAAATTAAAACATTAACTTTAGTTTAAAAGGACTATTTTTCTTTTCTTCTACTAACCGTAATTTATGGTAAGGCTTAAGTTAGTATTCTAACACACATCAAGTATGACAGCTTAGAATACAGCTAAATGGTAATGACCCATGAGTAGTAGTAGTGATGTTGAGTGGTGGAAGAAACCTGTAAGAGTCTTTCAATTCAATCTTGAAGATCCTTATGGCTTCTTTATTAAAAAGTTTGATGCAAAAACGTTAGTTAATTTAGCTAGAAAAATGAGGGCAAATGTATTAGTTATTTTTGCACGTGATGCTTGGGGTAGAAGGCTTTATCTTCGCGGAAAAGTTGCTCCGCAACATCCAAGACTAACAGAGAAGTCAAGTATTGAAAAGCTTATTGAAGAAGCTAAAAAGTATGGAATAAAAGTCGTAATAATGGTTGCACATACAGCTAACAAGTATATGTATGAAAAACATCCCGATTGGGCGCAAGTAAACGTTAGGGGGGAAGTAATAGTCTTAGAACACATACCTTCTGAATCCAAAATTAAGAGTCCACAGTGGCCTCTTTTATGCATAAATTCCCCATATATGCAATACTTAGAGGAGGAAGTTAGCGAAAGTATTAAAGCCATAAACCCTGATGGAGTTTTACTTGACTCCTTCCGTTATCAACCAGACTTCAACAAAGCATGTTATTGTGATTATTGCCAAATAGCTTTCACGAAGGAAACAGGCCTTGAACTTCCCGATGAAGAAAACTGGGAAACTATGGAGTGGCGGGAGGCTTGGAAATGGCGCTACAGAGTTGTTATAAGATCTATAGCTAGATTAAGAAGCATAGTTAAGAAGTATAATCCGAACATAGTATACATGTATAATAGTCACCCTGCAGGATGGGCTGGTAGAGCAAATAAGGTAGTTGAGGACATAAGAGACTTAGTAGATGTTGTTTTTGCTGAATGCAGCGAAGCTGATCACCAACCTCCCGGGTTCATTTCTGAAATGGTTAGGCTAACTAAGGCTATGAGCGGAGGCAAGCCTGTTTGGGCTTCTAGAAATGCATTCTATATGTACAGGACGGTTACTTCAGCAACACCAATAGCTGTTAAGCAAGGTCTCAGGGAAGCACTTATAGCGGGGGGTTCGCCATGGGTTTTATTTTTCTCATCAACGCTATCTCAGGATTCTAGAGTGTTAGATGCCGTAGCTGAAGTATATAGGGAGATAGAGGAATTAGAAGATTACCTTATAGGTTTAGAGGAAGTGAAGTATGTTGGAATAGTTGCTTCAAATGCTACAAGAGACTGGTATGGTAAAAGTAATCCAGCAATATATGTTGATGAAATAAGAGGATTCTACTATGCCTTAATAAATCAGCACATTCCAGTAGGTTTTATAGCAGACAGGGACTTATCGGATGAAAATAAGCTTTCAGAATATTCAGCAGTGGTTTTAGCAAATACCGCTTGCGTCTCTGATAAATCTGTTGAGGCATTAAAACATTATGTAGAAGAAGGCGGAGGATTAGTTGTAACATATCAAGCAACAACACTTGACATGGACGGTGTTGACAGAGAGGATTTCGGAATTTCTGAAATACTAGGGGCGCATTATGAAGGATTACTTAGCCTTCCATGGAGCTATGTTATTGTAGAAAAGGAGGCTTTCAGAAAAGTGCATAATATTGTACCCCTCGGCGACATGGATTATGTATTTAAGTCTAGAAGAAGCGAAGAGGGATTAGCAAATCAGGTTAGAGCTAAAGTTGAAAGCGAAAAAGTAAAAATTATTGGTAGAATTGCTCTTGCAGCAGCAGATTATGGTTTCGAATATACTCTCGGTAGAAGCACTCCACCAATAGGTATTGAAACAATGGAGCCTTCAATAATAGTTTCTGAAAATAAAGTATTTTACTTTTCATTTCAGCTTGGAAGACATTATTGGAGAATAGGCCATCCAGATTATTTGAACATGATAGTTGAAAGCACACTTTATGTTGCTAAAAAACCATTACCAATAGAAACTAATGCTCCAGAAACTGTGGAAATAAGCCTATTCAGAAAAGATGATGAACTATACTTTATACATTTACTAAATCACACTTACAATCAAAGAATATTGTCGATACCCTTAGGAGCAAGTAGGCAAGCATTACCCGGATATAGTCAGCCATATGCAGTACATCCTCCAAGGAGAATTGATCCAATAAGTAATATAAGGATTAAGCTTAAACTCGGTCAAAGCTGGGAGGAGGCGAAAATAATATTGCCTTTAAGAAAAGCTGAGAAAAAAGTGAAAATAAAAAACGGCGAAATCTCCTATACACTACCTATACTAAATGAGTATGAAGCAATAGCTATTGAAAAAACATATTAAAGTCAAGAATAAATAATTCTAATCACGATATTTAAGAGAAATAAATATAGCTTAAGTTTCGCAAAAACATTACCTAATATCACTTGCTAACATATCTATTATATCATTAGCAAGAGCTCTTTCGCTTCACTATAAGCCTTATTTGATGGTAAGCTTGTCTCCATTAATACCTTAACATAATAGTGTTTTAAAACACTGCTCTTTTCAATTATATCTTTAGAAGAAATTATTTTTGGATTATAAATTACTGCAACTTTATTTCCGAAAACGTGAACACCTTTTACGCCTTCAACTTTAAAAAAGAGTTCTTTAGAAGGTAAAGTGCATCTACTACAACCTTTTCCTTCAACTTTAATTATTAATATATTTAAATAGTCCTCCATGCTTTTACCTCTAATAAACTTGTAAGTTAAGTGAACACCGTTAATTTTAACTATTATGACTAAATATTTCGCTAAGGAGGTAGCAGCTATATGTTGTTTAATATGGTCTCTAATGACGTTGAACTTTCAAGGATCATTGAGAAAATGCTTTCAGAAACAATAAAGAAAAAGGAAACTACTAAATGTTGTAAAAGAGTTTTTGAAGGAGAAGTTGAGATATATAGGTTAGAGGAATTAGAGAATCTTTTAGAAACATGCAAGGTAGTCTTTATTAACTTCTACTCACCCGCCTGCGGTTATTGTAAAATGTTTCAACCCGTATTTACACATGTAGGAGATATGTTTAGAGGGAATGCAGTTTTCGCTAAAGTCAATGTAATGCATGCTCCGGAAGTCGCTTGGTATTTTAATGTGAGAGGAACCCCAACAACAATAGCATTAATTGAAGGTAGAGTTGAAGCTTTCATACCAGGATATGTTAATATACAAACATTTACTAACATAGTAAAGAAACTTCTGGAAAAAGCCAAGTGCTTATAAGCCTTTGCAATAATCTGTACTTCACTTAAAAAGATCTTAGATTAATAATTAATGAGGAAAATAGCATTACGCTTCCTCATAGTTAAAACTGCATTGACTTGAGGTATGTGTTTTATGGAGACAATAATGGAAATGCTCATAAGGGATCATAAGGTCTTTAGAAATATTTTCCAAGACGTAGAGGAAACAATAAAGAGTATGAATTTGGAACCTAAAAGCTCCGAAGAAAAATTTGAGCTATTAAAAAATATTGTAATAATAGCGTACAAGCTTTCAGAGTTTGCTGGAAGAACAGATAAACATAGGCAAATAGAGGAAATTACTGTTTACCGTGAACTGGAAAGTTTAGGTTATAAGGATGAAGCCGTTATGCTTCGTGAACAGCATGTAGAAATTATGAAGGAAATTAAAAACATGAATAGTATAATTGAAGGATATAGGAAGGGTATGAAGCCTATAGAGGAGATAGCTAATTCTTTAGTAAAAATTTTCCATAAAATAAAGCCTATGTATGTTAAACACATGGATGATGAGGAAAGGTTTTTCTCAAAATACTTTGAGCTGAAAAGGGAAACAGTTCAGAAACGCGATTATGTAAACTAGGTTAGGTATTAAAGACTCATTTTTCCAAACATAATCTTGTTTTACTTAAGAATATGATGCAACAATAACCTAATAGGTGGAATGGCGGAAAGTATTGCTTAAGTTAAAATTCTATAGCCAGATAGCTTATTGATTAACTTATGGAATTCATGTGATTTTATTTCGTTAAGAAATGTTTTTAGAATCTTCTTTGTTTTTCTCTCTTTTAAAACTATAAAGTCATAGTTTTCCCAAGTGTAATGTATGTATTTTAGCTTATATGTTTCAGCAGCATATCTTAACATTAACCCTACTTCTGCTCTTCCTTCAGCTATTGCTTTAGCCGCTTCTAAATGAGAAGAAACTTCGTTTTTATATCCTTTAATTTTTCTTTGTGCTTCAGAGAAGCTTATTCCGATGTTGCTACAGTACCTTCTTATAATGTAGTCTAGGTGTACTCTAGTTCCTGATCCCAAATTCCTATTTATCAGTACTAGCTTGCCGTTTATCAACATTTCAAGTATTTCTTCTATGTTGCTGAAGCTTAAGCTCGGATGGTACGCAAAAACCTGTTCTCTAAGATACCCCTTAATTACTTCTACTTTATCTTCTAACCAGTAATTCTTTAGGAAAGGTTTATTGTATTGCCTTGATACTGGATCGTAAAGATGTGTTGTTGCAATGTCCGCTTCATTCAGCATTAAAGCTGCTAATCCACCGCTGGAACCTATCCATGAGGTCTCTATGCTTGCCCTGTATTTTTTCTTGAAATATCCTATAAAGAGCTCCAATAATATGTCGTGACTGCCGACTATAAGTAGTTGAGGTTTTATTCTTGGTTTTTCAAGTATTTCAAACGTTAAATTAAGTTCCTTAAGTGTTTCTTCGTAAAGCTCTAAAAGTTTTTTACCATCCTCCGTAAGCCTTGTTCCTCCTCCTTTTAAACCGCCTCTTTTCTTTTCAACTATTTTTAAACCTAAAATTCTCTCCATTTTTGATAATTTCTCCCATGCTCTTGAATATGCTAATCCTAATGCTTTAGAAGCAAGATAGATAGAATTATACTTGTCTATTAGCTTGAGCAGTTTAGCAGTTTCTGAGTCTAATATTTTAACACCGTCTACTTCAAATAATACTTCAACTCTTCTACGGATCCTCTTAATATCTAACATGGCTTCTCCACAGTTCTTATTTCAGAATAAATATATAAGTGAGTATCCGTTATCCGAAAACGGGTAACGAATGTGAGTTCAAAATGGATCATAATCTTAATTTTAGCATTAATTACTGCCATCATACTGTTTAATATAGCATATATAACCTATATGAAAGGAAATGAGATAAAATTGAGAATTTCAACAACAACAAGCCTTTACGCTACAGGGTTACTTGATAAGCTTGCTGAAGAATTTTCTAAGAAACATCCGAACATTATAGTTCAGTTTATCGCTGTTGGTAGTGGTGCAGCACTTCGAAAAGCGGAACTCGGAGACGCAGATTTAGTATTAGTTCATGCACCTTCTTTAGAAAGGAAGTACTTAGAGAAAGAGGTGATTTATGGTGGAAGAATTTTTGCATACAATTACTTCGTAATTGTAGGTCCTAAAGACGACTCAGCAAGGATTAAGAGTCTTGATCCCATATCTGCAATGAAGAAAATATATGAAGCAGGAGAGAGAGGTTTAACTAAGTTTATTTCTAGGGGGGATAATTCAGGAACTCATGTTAGGGAGCTTATGCTATGGAGTATAGCTGGCTTAAATCCTAAAGGCAAACCATGGTATGTTGAAACAGGCTCGGGAATGTCGGAAACCCTTATGGTTGCTAATGAGTACTCAGCATATACAATATCGGATATTGGAACCTATCTTAAGTTTAGTAGTAAACTAAGCGAACTAACAGTTCTCGTAGATGAAGGCGACATTCTAGTAAACATTTACTCAGCATATCTTGTGAAAAACTCTCCTAATGAAAAATATGCTGAAATGTTTATGAACTTTCTAATTTCAAAAGAAGGCCAAGAAATAATAGGAAACTATGGAGTAAATGACTTTGGAAGATCCCTCTTCTATTCTGTTGAAAGCGCTGATATTAATAAGCTTTTAAGCTTATGGAACAAGCTTTCGGAGGAGAATGATGGGTCATGAATGAATTGGTTTACGAAATAATCACAATAGCTATTAGGTCTTTTTGGATATCAAGTTTAGCTATAGCATTAGCTACTACATGGTCTATTCCAATATCGATTCTTCTAACAGTTCTTAAAAATAGGGTCACAGTTTTCCTACAGGACCTTTTTAACGCATTAATCTCTTTACCTACAGTTGTTTTAGGCTTATTTCTTTACTTAATACTATCAAAATCAGGTCCATTAAGTTTCTTAGGAATCCTTTATACTCCATTAGCTATATCGATAGGTCAGTCAATACTTATAACGCCAATTTTGGTTTCAATGGTAACTTCGAGTTTTCAAAGTTTAAAAGAGGAGGTTTGGGAAACTGCTTTAACACTAGGTGCCTCTGAAATTCAAGCATCACTAGCTCTTATAAGAGAAGGACTACCCTTACTTATTAGAGCAGTGCTTGCAGGGTTTAATAGAGCATTAGGGGAGCTAGGTGTCGCATTAATAGTTGGAGGAAACATTAAAGGATACACTAGGGTTATGACAACAACCATTGCTTTAGAATTAGCTAAAGGAAATTTCGAATTAGCAATATACTTAGGAGTATTATTACTTATCTCCTCAACTGCAATAACTATCGCTATAAGAAGCATAGGGGTTAGAGGTGTTTACAAGTAGATGATGAAGCTTGAAAACATATGGTTTAGTTATGAAAGTAAACATTATGTTCTTAAAAATATAAACCTAGAAATAAGCAGGAAGATAACTTTAGTTAAAGGACCGAATGGGTCTGGGAAAACAACTCTTCTTAAAATAGCTTCATTACTTCTAAGACCCGAGAAAGGAAGGGTTATAGTTGATGGTATAAGTTACTGGGAAGCAAATAGGAAAACAAGAGAGTTTCTAAGGAAGAAAATAGTCTATGTTCATGAGAGACCATATCTTTTCAAAGGAACCGTTTTTGAAAATCTTACATACCCTCTAAAAATTAGAGGTAAGAGTGTAAAGCATGTTTATGAAATAGCTAAAAAATTTAGAATACTAGATATTCTTGAAACCGATGTAAGTAAGCTTTCAGCAGGAATGAAACAGTTAACCGCTTTAGCGAGAGCCTTTGTTTTCAAACCCAAATATGTCCTTCTTGACGAGCCCTTAGCTAATCTTGACGATAAAAATAGAGGTGAAGTTATTAAGTTAATAGAGGAATATGCTAAAGAAGGAATATCAATAATTATAGCAGTTCATGGTAACGTAAGTTTTAGCAAGGATGCTGTAGCAAAAATAGTTTACTTAAACGATGGAGTAATAACCAAAATAGTTCAATACAGTTAATGCTTAAAAATAATACTGAGGAAAAGAAGGCATGTCTTTTGAAGAAGCCGAAATTCTAAAGGAAAGAGCTGAAGCGTTCTTACGTAATGCTAAAAGACTTATTGAGGAAAAGGAATGGGACTTAGCAATGTTTAATCTTGAACAGTATTCTCAGCTAATTCTTAAGTATAAGTTGCTTGTTAAATACGGTACATACCCTAGAACACACTCCATTAGAAGACTTCTTATAGAACTAGGTAAAGACAATAAGGAAATACTAAAGCTTCTCGAAGATGAAGTAAGTTTACTCTACATTACAAAGCTTGAAGACGCATACATAGCCTCCAGATACTTACCTAGAAGGTACGATGAAAGAGAAGTCAAACTAACTTATAAGTTTATTATTGAGGTGTTTAAGAACGTTGTTGAGAAAATATAGTAACATGCTAGATTATTTAAGAAACTATATTGAGATAGCTAAAGCGGTCAAAAAAATAGTTATACATTATGATAGCGAAGCCAAAGTTTATGTTTTTGGATCCGTTGTTAAAGGGCAATATACTGGAGCTAGCGACATAGACATTCTCATAATTTCTGAAAAGAGAGATTTAGAATACAAGATTAAGGTTGAGATTTATCGAAAGTTTCCTGAAGCTCCTTTAGAAATACACTTTACATCTAAAGAAGGCTTTAGAAAATGGTATAGTAAATTTATAGATTCCATGATAAAAGTTTAACTTTAAAGGCTATAGTTTAACGTATTTAAGAACGCTCCTTATAGACTTCCTTTTCAACAGCTTTGCTAAATCATTTAAGCTAATTTTGCCTTTATGCTCTCTAATTTCAACTATTTTCCTAGCTGTTGATGGCCCTATGCCCGGTATCTTAATGATTTCGCTGTATTCTGCATTATTTAGATCTATAGGGTAAAGGTGGGGATTTAAATTAGCGAAGGCTAATTTAGGATCTATACTTAAGGGTAGCATACCATTGTGGTTAACTATTGTTTCTATTTCCTCCGATGTGAAACCATAGTCTCTTATAAGAAATGATGCTTGATATAATCTTTGCACTCTAACCAGTGTGCATGGAGGCTTATTTTCGAAAGGCGTATCTGGAATAGGTTCAAAAGGACTATAGTATACTCTTTTCAAACCTAGTTTTCTGTAAAGATAGTATGTAAGTTTCAAGTGTTCTATATCGGATTCCCCAACAACACCAACCATTACTTGGGTATCGATTCCAGCTCTTAAGTATCCGACTTTTTGATTAAGCTTTTCCCTTTGCTTTTTGACTATTCTTTGTGCTCTACTTATCCACTCTATTCTCTTTAAAACATCGTTAGTGTAATCGCCTTTATCAGGTGCTATTTCTACAAAATAACTCTTAGATACAGTTTCCAAATTAACACCTATTCTATCGGCTACTACAGCTGCTCTCCAAACAAGATCCTTCGGAACACCCGGCATTAATCTGAGATGAATATATCCTTTAAAACCTCTTTTACGTAGTTCCTCAGCGATTTCAACTTGTTTCTCAACGGTTGTCTCTGGGTCTCTAAGTATGCCGCTACTTAGAAAAATACCTTTAATTACACCTTTCCTCCATAAATAGAGCGTAACTCTAACTAACTCATTAGTTTTCCAAATTTCTCTCTCTATTTTTCTACCTCTTCTAAAAGCACAGTACTTACATTCGTATGGGCAAGCATTCGCAAGTAGCGTTTTTAGAAGAGGCGCTTTTCTTCCCTTAGCTGAAGCCTCATATATTGGAACCCTTATTTTATCCCATTTAGCTGAAAGCGTGAGTATTCTCCATTTACTCATAGCTTATCTAAACCCTAACTTTAACTAATTTCTTTAAAACCTTCCATTTAGGAATGTAGTTCTTAAAAGTTATTTTGGGTTTTTCTTCAATAAATAATTTCTCTAAGATCTCTATACCGTCAGTTATGTTAGATAGAGGTACATTCATTAAACACATAATTAAAGGAGTTACTACATAGTTTGATATTTCAATATGGTCTAAAAGTTTTAAACTACTGGTTTTTACAGTAAATACTCCGTCGGGATGGTGATCCTTAAATAATCCTTCCTCATAAATTACGCCTTTAACCTTATTATCAGCTTGTAAGTATCCTCCTTCAAACCATGGCCTAATAATTATGTGGGGCGCCCTCTTAACATAGGGTCCCCAATAAACTTCGTCCCTTCTCTTAGCCCACAATATTCCTTTAACACTATTTAATAGTTCAAGTATTTTAGGTAATGCATTAAAGTCGTTGACATGTACCCCTAGATTCCATTTTGAAATGTAGAAAGCTTTCGATGAGAATTTATCAACAAATGTCCTATTAACTTCCAAGTGCTTACCTGCAAATTCAGCCTTAACTTCTCTATACTCTTTTAACGCAGCCTCTTTTCTCCTTCCTATTATTTTCAATAACCCCTTCTTCGCTAATATATCGTTTATTCTAATGAGGGTTTTATAATATGAAAATCCATGATCGGAAATTAGCGAAATAATGTCTGACATTTGCGATAGTGTCTTAATTATTTTATCGACTTTACTAAAAACCTTAGCTTCCAAAGTTAAAGTTTTTGAGAAAACATAGTGCCCGCATTTGTGAAGAATGATGTCAGGTATTGGGAGGTTTATCCAGAAAAGACTCCACTCATCATAAACTAGTTTTTCGACAATCTCATTAAGTAAGCTTAAGTACTCATCATAGTAGTTTAGTGTTTCACTACAGCTTCTTAAAGGTTCTACTCGAATGATTTTAGCTAAAATATTAGCGTATTTTTCCATGCTTTTAGGGCTAAATTGAGGTTTAGGTATGAGTATGGTGTGACTTAAAATTTTAGCTCCTTTAGCCGGAATTATTGGGTATCCCGGTATAGGGTTGATGACAATCGACTTAAAATTCAGCATTGAAAGCATTTCATGAATTCTCGGGTGCTCTAAATTCATTGCAGTATAAAGTTTCTGCTCTAAAGAATCGTAAACTATGTAGTCAAAGCCGAAAATACCGTGCTTTCCGGGATTAACACCTGTTAAAATACTACTCCATGAAGGGGGAGTTGTTGGAGGAAAACATTTGAGAACATATTTGTAGCTCTTACTAATAACTGCTTTAATATGGGGAATTACTCCTTTATCCATGAGCTTGCTAAGATAGGGCCATGAAAGAGCATCTAACCCTACAACTGAAACTTTAACTTCTTCCTTAATCATATTGTTCATCATTCTTAAACTGGTCTTCCTAAAATTAAGCATTTTATTATTTAAACTCAAATAGCTTAAAGTTATATTTGAGGTGTAGGTTTCATGCCCGTTAGTATAGAAAGCAGACTTGTTAACGTAGGGCTAATAATATTATTGCTTATAGTTGCCTCTACATGTATTTCAACATGTTTTCCTTTAAGGGAAATTGGTATGAAGGAAGCGAAGAAAATAGAATATTCCTCACTAATTTACCGCATTGAGGAGCCGATGACACTACTTCTTAAAGGAGGACCCTATTTTAACAATTCTAAATATTTACTTTACGATGGAGGAGACGTAATTGTTGATGTAATATATTGTGAAGAAAAATATTGTATAGTTAACATGCTTCTTAAAACGAATTCTTTGAACGAAAACAAAGACTTAGTGTTTCATAGGATTCTTAAGCTATTTCTTAGTAACTATACAGTATACACTATTAATGGTGAATTCGTTGGTAAATGGATTTATAATGTAGAATCATTATCATCGAATATCGTTAATTCAAAATTTAAGATAATACAGAATTGTCTAGCTTTATCACTGAATTATCCAAGTATAGGTAATGTTAGCGGTAATTGCTTAATAAGGGACAATACTTTAAGAGTTATTCCATCACAACCCATCAACATTGGGACTGAAGAGAGGAAAGTTTTACTTGAAATGGAATGTGCTTATGATTTAAACACTACTCTTCTAAAGGAAGTCTACTTAGGCTTCTTTGACGATGTATTATCAAATGTTTTCAAAATATTATACATAGACTTTTCGAAAATGTTTCTTAGAGGTTATAGTGAAGCCTCATTTTCGAGTATAAATGTAAATTTAGACTCTAACTATTTTAAGATATTAAGAGCATACGTTACACTCACTCCAGAGCTTTATTTAGAATACGAATCTAAAATTACAGGGAAAATTGTCCTTGAAAGTAGCGATATGGTCTTTGAAGGTAATATAAGGAAAGGGCTAAACTACATATTATTACCCCTTGGAAACACCTTTGAAACACCAAAACATACAGAGTACACGTTAATACTAAAGGACGATAACGGAAGGGTTTTAGCTAAAACGATCTTAAACCTTAAGAAGCCAAGGCTTATCTTAGAGGAAGCTAAGGCAATTGTAGACCATAGAGGAAAAGACTCTGCCAGAAAAATTGTTTTAAAAATAATTAATGAAGGTAATGTACCGACTTATATAGCTGAAATATTCATTAAGATAAATGAACTATATGAGATAAGGTTGGATGGTTACAAAATACCTATAAAACCTAAATCTACAATGTATTTAACAACAAATTTGCCTGAAAAACTCTTTGTTGAGGAATTCAAAAAATTGGAAATAGCGTTACTTAACGACTTAAAAGAACAAGTCATAAGAAAAGAGATAAGCAGCGAAATGTAGCTTCCCTAATGAGGAAGCAACAGTAACTATATGGCTGTTTAAGATGATTGAAATTAAAGAATATGATAGTTTCAAAAAGGCATTATCAATAATTAGTAGTTCAGAAATAATTGTAGGTATTCCTTCAAGAAATTCTGCTCACACAATAGGTTATGTTTTGAAGAATGTGACCGACGGTTTAACGAAATATTTTAGAGGGAAAAAAGCATCAATCATAGTTTGTGATGGTTTTTCAAGAGATGGAACAGCTGAGGTAGTTAACGTTTTCAGAAAACATCTTCCAGTGCCTATAACTATTGTTCCTAATGTAAAATCTTCTGGGAAAGGTGGTGCCGTAAGGACAATTATTGAAAATGCATCTGAATCTAGAAATTTGGAAGCCCTGGTTTTGGTTGATAGTGATTTAAGATCTATAACTCCTGAGTGGATTTCCCTCCTAACTTATGGAGCTATGAAATGCGGTTTTGCAGCACCATATTATAGAAGACACAAATACGATGGTACAATAACTAATTTCATTGCTAGACCATTAACTACTATGGCTTACGGAATAGACCTTAACCAGCCAATAGGTGGAGATTTTGGACTAAGCAGTAGGCTTGTGAGAATATTGAAGGAAACAGGTTTCTGGAAGTTTAATCCATGGGTTATGCTTTTCGGAATAGATGCTTTCATAACACATACTGCTTTAGCAAATAACATTAGTGTTTGTGAAGTTGATTTAGGAGTAAAAATTCATGAACCAAAAGATCCAGCTTCAGGTTTAAAGAATATGTTTGTAGAGGTTTTAGGAACAATATTTCACTTGCTAATAAAATATAGGAAATCATGGTCTGTGAAGGTAATTAGAGAAATTAAAGAACCTTTAAAAATAAAGAAGTATAAAATCCCTACTATGCACCCATGGGAAGTTATTGTTTCTAAAGATAAAGCTTACGAAGAATTTAATCATGGTCTCTCAGAATATAGGGAATATTACGGTAAAATATTTAGCAGAAGAACACTTAGCATGCTATATTCGAACATAACAGTTAAGCGTGGGTTGTCTAGAAGTCTTTGGGCAAAAGTCGTTTATGAAGCTTTTACAAAGTACTTTAAAACAGATAATATTGGTGAAAAAGAGAGATTATTAAGTTCATTATTCAGTTTATGGCAAGGTAGACTCTACAGCTACTACAATGAAACATGGGGTTTAAGTTTAGAAGAAGCACTTAAAGAAGTAACTATGCAAATTAAGGAGTTTATTAGGTTAAGGAATAAATTCCTTGCAGCAGTAAATTATGGCCACTTCTGAATGTTTACACTAAATAGGGTGGTCAAATAATTACTATAAGTGGTGTTTGAGAAATGTCGGAAGGCGAGAGAGAGCATAAGTTAGAAAGGGAGGATGTAGAAGAGTTAAAAGAAGTTCTTAAAGCAGTTTCAGACTTTCTAATGAACCTTAAGGAGCCTATAAAGGAGTTTATAGTGTTAACAATGAATGCGCTTAACGGCAAAAAGCTTGGTGAAGAAGTTGCAGACTTCTATAAGAGCTTAATTGAGAAAGGAGTTTCTGAAAAGCTAGCGGAGGAAATGACCAAGGAGTTTCTTAGGAGAAAGCTTAGCGCAATACCTAACATAGGAGACCTTGTAAAATCCTTTAAACATTCAACATCTCATCTAACACGTATGGGCTTAAACGAGTCAATAAGGGCTCTTGAAAAACTTAAGGACCAAGTCCCCCCAGAGGAAAGAGAGAAAATAGAGAAAGCTTTGAAAACATTGCAAACAATTAGGGAGGTTAAGGAGGAAAGCGAGGAAGGGCGCTAATGAATGAAAAGAGATGTAGAAGAACGTGTCATTGAACTTGAGGAAAAGGTAGAAGAATTACTTAGAAGACTTAGAGCTATAGAGAAAACGCTTGAAGCTCTAGGAATAAACTATGAATTAGTAGCTATTGCCACAAAGCTTGCAATAGCTTTTTCCACACCAGCTACATTAGCTTTAGAAGCTTCAAGAAGAGTTATTGAAGCCATTAAGATAGCTGGAAAGGACGACATTTCAACAGCCATTATTGAAGCTCTAGCTGACTGTAAACCCTTAACAATTTCGGAGTTAACACGAAAAGTAAGGGTTCTTAGAGGAAAAGCATCTAGAAGAATAATTAGAAGCCGCGTTGAGAAGCTTGTAAAAGCAAAAATACTCACCATGGTCAATGAAGGTAGAAGGCGTAAGGTTACTTTAAGAGCGTGCTTGAAAAAATGAGGTTTTCATTTATTGCAATACTTAAACTGTTTAAAACGGTTCTCATTTTATTCTGGGCTATTTTTCGAATATTCACCCTATACCTAAATGTGAGGTTTAAGCTCATTCTTATGAAAAGACAATTCAGAAAGACCCTTCTCAAACAGAACATGCCTAAAAATGTAGTCTTAGAGTTAGAAAATATTTACGTAGAGAAGTTGAAAGCTACAGTGGATTTCAAAAGTTTTATCAGTGAAGCTAAGAGAAGGAGAAGTGGAGGTGAAGCTCTTGACAATCCTTCTTAAAGACTTTAGCTTAGTTTATGGTGGTGTGAAACTTTATTTCGGCTTAAAATCAATAAAGAAGTTAAGAGAATACGTCGGAGACTATGAAGAAGTAGTAATAGCCGCTGGTAAATCTTCAGCCAAAGTAAGTGGGGCATTAAATGATGTAATAAGTGTTCTGAAAAAGTATGAAGTAAACTATGAAGTATTCGATAAGATTACACCTAATCCCTGGGCAAAGCAAGCTGATGAATTAGCTGAAGTTGTTTGGAGTTGCGGAGCTGATGCTGTAATAGCCATAGGCGGAGGTAGCGTTATAGATACAGCTAAAGTTTCTTCAGTTATTGCTGCTAGTGGGGGAAAGGCCGTTGATTATTTACTTAGAAAGAAGAAACCAAGATATATGATACCCTTAATAGCCATCAACTTAACACATGGTACAGGCACAGAAGTTGATAGGTATGCTGTTCTAACCATTGAGGAAACTTTGGAAAAAAGAGGTATTTCCATAAGGTACCCTAATGTTAGCTTCGATAACCCAAAATACCTGGTAACATTGCCTAAAAACCAAACAGTATATACTTCATTAGACGCGTTTTACCACGCATACGAAGCCGTTACCGCTAAAACCCTTTCATCCCCCTTTATTGAATTAATTAGTTTAGAACCCATTAAACTAATTAAAACATGGCTTCCTAAGGCGCTTAGAAACCCCTATAACCTAAGGGCTAGATACTGGCTTCAATATGCATCAATGCTTGCAGGAATAGCCATAGATGCAAGTTCAACACACATAGTACATGCAATAGAGCATGCTTTAAGCGGATTAAATCCTAAATTACCTCATGGATGTGGTCTTGGAATAATCGGAGCTAGATCAGCGTATTATATTCATAAGACTAAACCTAGGGAATCAGCTCTACTTCTTAAAAAGCTTAACCCAAAAATTAAGCCTAATGCTGAATATGCTAATGAAGCCGAGAAGACTGTTAGAGAATTTCAGAGAGAATTTGGTTTCGAAGAAAGCCTTAGCAACTATGGATTTACAGAAAAGGATGTCGACACTGTGGTTAAGCTTCTCTTTAATGGTCTAAGATATTTATGGGATGAATCACCACTTGAATTAACGGCTAACATAGTTAGAGATATTCTTGAGAAAAGCTTTTAACACAATAATTTTTCCATAAACAAATCCATCCATGCCCCCTTATCTCTAAACCCTACTACGGTAAATCCGTGGTTCCTATAGAACCTTATAGCCCATAACGCCTTACTATGAACAACTAATTTAAGCTTCTTCAACCCCTTACTTCGAGCCTGTTTCTCTACGAAATTTAGAAGTTCTGAACCAATACCTTTCCGTTGATAGCACGGCTTAACGTATGTAAAACGAACCAGTCCTTCCTCCTTATCGAGAATTTTAAGTGCAATTACACCGACAATCTCTCCGCCTAATTTGCATAGGAAAAATTCCATGCTCCTCATGTAGTTAATTACTTCATCGACAGTAATTATGGGGTATTTGAAATGAACTCCAAGAATCAGCGGTCTATAGTACATGTAGTTTGTTTCATTAATTATCGAAGCTATCTCGCTAGCTAAGGACTGATTAGCCTTAACAATTTCCTTACAAACCATCAACTATCCATCTCTACCTATATTTTGCTATAAAGGTTGATGTTTGCTACTGTAGGTACTGTTTTTAAACAATGTTATAATATTTTACGTGGAGATTTCCATGGTGAAAGGCTTAGGAATAGATCCTGGAACTAAAAGCTTTGATCTTGTTGTTGTAGAAAACGGCGAAGTTGTTTGGGAGAAATCTATTGAAACAGTTGATGTAGCGCATAATCCATCATTAATCATAGAAGCTGTTGAAGAAGCTGGTAATGTGGATTTGATTGCTGGTCCTTCAGGCTACGGTACACCATTAGTGTTCAACGATGACATAATTGATCCCGAAGTTTTCTCTACAGAAATTTTGCTTTTAACAAAGAAGGAAGATATTGTTAAAGGTGTTAATCGTGGAGAGCTGGGAATGGCAGTATATGATGCACTATCCAAAGTTGTTATTGAGTTTTGGAGGAGAAAGCTTCCAGTATGTTATATTCCATCAATAATACTTTTACCTACGGTGCCTAAGCGTAGGAAAATAAACAAGCTTGACATGGGAACAGCCGATAAAATGGCTATAGCATTTCTTGCAGTACATGATCAAGCTGAAAGGCTAAGTATAGATTATGAGGAAACAAGCTTTATCCTTGTTGAAATGGGTTTTGGATACAATGCAGTAATAGCTGTAGATAAGGGGAAAATAGTTGATGGTTTTGGAGGAACCTTAGTTCAAACGGGGTTCCTGACTATAGGTGCTTTAGATGCTGAAATAGCGGTGGCTGGTAAGGTTTGGGAAAGATCAGATGTTTTCTATGGAGGGGTAGCTACAATAATTAATACAGCTGATTTAGAATACGCTATTAGAAAATATGTTAATGGAGAGGAACCATATCTCTTAGCCTTTGAATCAATGCTTGAGTCTATAGAAAAAGCTGTTAGGGCAATGCTGACGTCTCAACCTCAACCTAGGGAAATAGTGTTATCAGGACGGCTAACTAGAATAACTGCGCTAAGAAAAGAGCTTGAAAGTAGGCTTGAAAAAATAGCTCCAGTAGTTAAGTTAAAAGGTCTTAAAGGAGCCAAAATATCTAAAGAAGCAACCCAAGGATATGCGGCAATAGCTGAAGGCCTTGCCGGAGGATTTTTCAAAAAACTTATTGAACACACTAGGATAGTTGAGGCTAAAGGAACGGTTATGGACTGGATTTATCATCCAAGACTTAAGAACGCAAAGGAAAGCTTAAGGAAAGCCTATGGAAAAGCCTTGAAAAAGGAGAAGCTAAGTAAAATAGGGATATAAATAACATTGATTTTTAGCTTTTGGAACCTTTTGAAGAAGACATAATAGGTATGAACCACATTTTTTCAATACCTCTAATTTTCCTTAATAACTTCATCATACTTTGTATTTCACTCCATGTCGTTTCAACAATTACAATGTTTAAACATAGACCTCCCTCTAGTAATTGATGGTAAAATGAACGTAAAATAGGTTGAAACGAATGTACTGTTTCAATAACTTTCTCATCTACTGAAGGTTTTAATTCGTGATTAGTTAATGCAACCAGTATTCCATAAATTCTTTTGCCTCCGAATATTTCTTCAGGATGTTTTTGCGCAACATATTCTCTTAAAGCTTCTCTTACAAACTCTGATCTTCCAGTATACCCGTATCTTCTAACGTACTCGTCAACTTTATCGAGAAGGCTATCTGGCAGGGAAATGCTAATTATAGGTGCCATGTTTTCACCGGTGAAATAATATAATAATTCCGCTATATAAGAGTTAATATTCTACCTATAATATAGACTTGATCAGTTAATAATAAAATTTATTATATCGTTCCCGTATATTTTGCAAAAGCGTGTGAGGCAAAATGGCCATGGTATATTCAACTTTAAGATTTTGGATGTTATTAGGCATTATTGCCGTCTTTGGTTTTATTTTATCTCTTGCTAGTGTGTACCATAATATTTTAAGTGTTTTGTTACTTGTTATTTCATTAATCATTTTGCTAAGGTTTTGTATTATTCTCGTTAAGAAAAGGAGAGTTTCTGTAGACCTATTAATGGGTGTTGCTGGTATTGTCACATGGTATATCGGTGCGGTTTTAGAGGGATTTTTGGTTTTTGCATTGTATTCTATGTCCGAGCTAATAGAGCATTATGCTGAAAAATATGCTAAGAGAAAACTCGTAGGTTTAAGAGAATTACTTCCTGAAAAAGTTCCCATACAGGAGAATGGTGAAATCCGTGAAAAAGATCTTGACTCTATAAACGTAGGTGATGTAGCTCTTATAAGGCCTGGCGATACTGTTCCGGCAGACAGTATTATTGTTGATGGAGAATCGGCTTTTGACACATCATACATTACTGGCGAACCTGAACTAAAGGTTTTAAGGAAGGGAGATTACGTTGAAAGCGGATACGTTAATAAAGGGGGTCTTGTTAGGGTTCGTATACTTAAAAAGCCAAAGGAGTCGCTACTTCAATTACTTGTTATGGAGGCTGAGAAAGCACTTGCAAGAAAGGCTTCAATACAAAAATTTATTGAAAGATTTTCGCAACCATACACTATTCTCATTCTCGTACTTTTCACATTAGCATCTATCGTTATAATGCCGTATAGAGCTTTAGCAATATTGCTAGCAGGTTGTCCCAGTGCATTCATAATTTCCTCAGCTACTTCAACAGCGTTAGCTATAGCCCTTTTAGCTAGAAAGTCCGTTGTTGTACATGGAGGAATAGTTTTAGAAAATGCCTCTAAATCAAAAGTTTTAGTTCTCGATAAAACAGGAACTGTGACTTTAGGTAAGCTAAAAATTGTGAGGACAATGGTTGCTAATAACTTATCTAAAGACGAAGTTTTGAAATTAGCGGGGGGTGCAGCTAAAGCTAGCAATCATCCCGTAGCTAAAGCTATTGCTGAACTTAGCGATTTAATACCTGAAAAAGCTATTGAGTATCCGGGTAAAGGAGTTAAAGCTGTTGTTAACGGGAAAACTGTTCTAATAGGGTCAAGAAGGTTTTTTGAAGAAGAAGGCGTTCACGTAAGTGGAAACTTAAAATGTGAAGTTGGTGGAAGAGAAGTCCTTGTAGCTATTAACCATAGATTTTCAGGAATAGTATGCTTAGGGGAGGAGGTTTCTAAGAATGTTAGAGAAATCATATTTTCACTTAAAAACATGGGTTTAAAACTTATTATGGCAAGCGGCGACGTTAAGGATAGGGTGGAGAAGGTAGCTAAACTCCTAAGTATAAAAGAGTACTACGCTAGTATGGGTCCTTTTGAAAAAATGGAGCTAATTAAAAGGTTAAAGACAACCTACAAGAATGTAGCAATGGTTGGTGATGGAATAAACGATGTTGAGGCATTAGCTGAAGCAAATGTAGGTATTGCTATTGGGGATTTAAGCGTAGTATCTTCCGTAGCCGATGTCGTCATGCCCAGAGGCATAGATAAGCTACCAGAACTTTTTCAAATATCAAAAAGATACATGGCCTCACTATACGTATCAATGGCTTTAGCTTTAACAATAAAACTAGCTGTTATGTTAGCTGGACTAGTAGGGCTTTTACCACTCTGGGCAATTGTAGGCATAGGAGATGATGGTTCAACGCTAGTATCGCTAGGTGTAGTAGTTGGGTTATTAGCATTTAAAAGAGGTTAGCAATTAGTTCTCGTATACGCCTTTATATGTGAGTAGTATTTAATGGAACAAAGAACTTAACCTTATATAATTCTTTGGAATTTCTGCTCTTACACCCTTCTTAGGATCTACGGCCTGATTTATTCTCAAATTAACTATTAAGCTAGCTAACATATAGGCTTCTTCAAAACTATAACCGTATTCTCTCATTAAAGCATTTACTGCTTCTAATGTAGCATTATATGCTGCTTCGTCAAGATCTACCCCGGAAGCTATTATTGCATAATAGTCTTTTGTTTCGAGAATAGGGTATTTAGGCTGTTTACCTTTAATAACATCGATTTTAACCATAACCTCTCCTGATGCTTCAGCGCCCGTGACACATATTTCTCCATCTGCCTGTACTACGTGAACATCTCCCATAGCTAAAAGAGCTCCTTTAACGAAAACGGGAAAGTAAATCTTAGTTCCTGTAGTTAACTCTGCTACGTCCATATTACCTCCATGCCTATTTGAGGTTCCCGTCGGATATTCTCCTTCGCTAGGAGCAACACCTATAACTCCAATCATAGGCTTACCTTTAATCTTTAAACTATTAAAACAAACCGTATCATCCTTTACTTTTAAAAGCTTTATTTTAGACTCATATTTTAAATTACCTAAAATACCGGCTCCCGGAACAACAGCCATTATTGCAGTATTTTCGGCTCTAATATTTAAGATCTCGACTTTTAACGTATCCCCTGATTCGGCCTCCTCTACAAATAGAGGACCAGTAGCTGGATTTATCTTACTCCAGTCTATTTCGCTAAGCTTAACATTCTCATCCCTTATTTGTTCTCCGAAGCAATCTTTTGTTTCAAAAACCACTATATCTCCTACATGGGCTTTCTCTGCAGGCCTCATGGCTGGCATAAACTTGTAAATGACATGGTCTTTACTTATCCTTTTTAGCGCCATAGTTTTTGACCCTTAGAGTATATTTACAGAGCTAACATAAATCTCTAATTTTACATGAGCACCGGTTTTCTTATTTAATAAATATTAATAGGTCATAATGTTCATTATCCCACTTGGGATTGGAGATTGGTATATCAAGTGTTTAAATCATTACCATTAAAAATTGACGGTAGGGCTAAAGCTCTGCTAACATTAATAGTACTGTCTCCTGCTTTTGCCGAGCTACTAACCACTTCAACCACGCCATGGGACTTCTTTAACCCTATAAACTTCTTAATTCTCATAGGCCTTTACGGTTCTGGAGCTGTTCTCGTTAGAGAATTTAGAATTAGATATAACTTAGGATACGGCTCCCTTATATTATTAGGCATGGCTTACGGAATTCTTGAAGAAGGTTTAGCTGTAGAATCTTTCTTTAATCCCGAATGGAAAGACTTAGGTATTTTTGGCTCTTTTGGTAGATGGCTTGGTGTTAATTGGGTTTGGGCTGCTTATCTCACGCTTTTCCATAGTGTATGGAGTATAACAGTTCCAATAGTTATTACAGAAGCATTATTTAGAAATCACTCTAAAGAACCATGGATTGAGAGAAGGAGCTTACTACTCTTTTTGTCATCAATAGTTTTCATAACGCTGCTATTCAATATCATAGTAATACCTTATAATGCTGGAGCATATGCTTATATGCTGTGTCTGCTTGTGATCATAATTCTTATAGAGTTTTCTAAGCTCTTTAAGCCTTCTCAATCAGCCTCCATAATGAGGCTACGTAAGTATTTTGCCTTATGGTTTCTATGGGCTTGGTGTTTCCTTATAGCTTTCTATGTAACTCCACTCATAGTGCCATCACCTTTACTCTCAATATTCTTATCGATAATATTGGCAATTGCGGCTTTGAAGCTAACATTAGTTTTAGACAGTGATGAGTCAACAAATCTTCATGCTTGGGCTTTTGCTGCAGGACCAATACTTGTTCTTTCCATAATTGACATATTAGCATCATTGCAGCCCGGTAGTGAGTATAAACTGTTCGTTGGAGCCTTATTTATCACTATAATTTTAATTATTTATAGACAGTTAAAAAGAAAGACAGCTTAAATAAATACATCATGTAATACGTCCATTTACCCGCAGTATTAAGATAATTAGCCAACCATAAATGAAATTAGATGACATAATTTCTACTAAATGAGCTAACCGTATATTTATAGGCATGAATTCGTTTGGCAATAGCAAACTAGACCCCATAATAACTGAAAATGTGAGAGCAACCATTAATCCTGCTTCCAACCAACGCCCCTTCATCATCTTTACTATTAAAATAGCTATTCCGGTAAAAATCAAAGCTCTCAAACCTTGAAAAGGAATTATCCATGGTGGAAGCTGGAGATTAGCATAGTATTCTTGGGCAGCTTCACCAGCTAATGGCATGAAAACGAACATGCCAAATGTAATGTAGATAATAATGTAAATTGTCGCTATTAGAGCTAATTTCCAAAACCATTCTATCACAGGCATTGCTAACCGCTTATGTTCTCCTAAAGCTTTACTTGTTTTATTATAAGTAAAAACAGCTATTGGTGTGAAAAGAGCCGCAGTAATTGCTCCATGTATGAAAAGCTGTGGTATAAGCTCTGTAGGTACTATTTTTACAAGGTACTGGAGAAAAACCACGGTTTCTACTTGGCTCAGAAAAGTTTTCACACCAAAGAAAACTATGAAAACTGCTGTAATAAGTTTCCAACTGTACCAGTGAGAACGAACTATTAAATAACTTAAAACAATAACGTCGAAGAAACACATAGTGGTAAGCGCTAAAGCTGCATGATATTTTAAAACAGGCAATCCTACGAGAAGCGATGCTGTTAGGAAACATATGCATAGTATGAGTGTGAGAAATAATGTTTTAAGCCCAAAGATAATTATTTCCTTATAATTCACCTTATTATTCCTCTCACAATGTTTATTGCTTACACCTATAAGCCACATTATTAATAAAACTTTACATTAATTTTAGGAGGTTTTTATTGTTTAAACTATCACTTTGCTGAGGCCTTCTTGGGGTATCGCATAAGTGTAGCATTAATAATTACTTAGCATATTCATTATCTGGACTTTTTAGTGCTTAGCTATAATGCCTATTTCAGGTTTTAAAACCTTAACGAGTTCTTTAGCGCTAATTTTTACTAAATGATGAAAAGAACCTCCACCCACTAATATTATGTTTTTGCTTAGAACAGACTTATCGAATATTATATTTAACCTTGTAATTTCTTCCATAAGTGGACTTACTTCTCCGGGCCTCACACCTAAGATATTAACTATTTCGTTAGGTTTAGCTAATCTAACTTTCTTAGCACCTACGGTTTCTGCTATATTTTTAAAACTAAGTTTCTTATCTCCGGGCAACACTATAGCATATGGTTTCTTATCGGCTATAACTATCATTGTTTTTAATATTTTGTCTTCTGGAAAGCCTGATGCTTTAGAAGCCGAATTAACACTTTCAACAGTATCTTTAAACTCTAAAATCTCGGCTTTAACCCTACACTTGCTAATGAACTCTTTAACCTTATCAACACCAGTCAATGCTAAATACGCCAAGTAAGTAAAGTGTATAGTGAACTCCTTAAAGTTTACTTCAAAACAAACAATGCCGTCACTATTTAAGGAGGTTATGAGAATGAAGGAGAATATTACGGTACTGGATCTTGCGAAAAGAAGAAAGAGTATTAGAAAATACAGTAAAGAACCTGTAAACATAAATGACGTACTATACGCTATTTCTACAGCTCTTCAAGCACCTTCAGGCGCTAATAGGCAACCTTGGAGATTCATTTTGGTTACCGATGAAAATGTGAAGAAAAAGCTAAGAGAGGTTTGTGAAAGAGGTGAAAAAAGATTTTATGAAAGCGGAAAAGCTCCAGAATGGTTTAAGAAGTGGACTAGGGAAAGAGGCATTACCTGGAGCAAACCCTTCTTAACAGATGCTCCTTACCTTATAGTTGTAGTTTCGAAAAAGAGTGAACCTTACTCAAAGGAAAGCACATGGCTAGCTATCGGATACCTACTTTTAGCTTTAGAGGAGAAAGGTATTGCCTCACTAACATACACTCCATCAAATCCTAGAGAAGTCATGAAAGTGCTTAGAATACCTGAGAACTACAGCTTAGAAGTAATAGTACCTGTAGGTAAGGCTGCTGAAGAGAAAATTAAAGAACCTAGGCTAGCAATTAAAGAAACATTATTTTATAACTTATGGGGGAATATTTTCCAGAAAACTGCTATAACAAGCAACATAGAGTGCTAATTATGAGTAAAAAGACGATTTTTACACTGAGTCTAATAGTCTTAATGGCGTTAGGAATTGTTCTTATAGCTTTGCTAGAACCAAAATGCTCATTGGAACCTATAGTGGCGCATTTACTATTGTAATTAAGGAAAATGATGCATGGAATTTTAAATACATATGGCTTAACCTTAATTCTATCTCGATAGAAGATGCTTTAAATATTATTGGTAAATATAAAAACACACTTTACGATGCCGTGGCATCTAGTACCCCAACATCTATTTATGGAAAAGAGGAATGGATTCACATAATGTTTTCTGAACCCCTCATGGCATTAGTTCTCTCGATAAATAATTGTAAGAATTGTGGGCTTAAATATAACTAGTTTAAATCCGGCTAATGCTGTTTTGTCAATAGAAATCATCAATCCTGAAGGAGAAATTGATAGGTATGAATTAAGTGGTGGCATTGGTAAAAATACTTCGTCGAAATACTTTTACGCCAAAGTGTTAAAGAGTGGAATTTACACATTTAGAATCATTAACAACTTTAATTCCTCAGTAACATTAACGATGAACATTGGGGAGGGAATAATCATAAGTAAGAGGCCCTTTATTTACTATGGTATAGCAATGATAATACTAAGCGTTTTTACTATCTTCATAATTTTAAGAAAGAAACCAAGATCATTAACAGTTAATAACCAGTAAATATCGTGAAACTAATTCATTTGATTTATTAGCACTTATTTTCCCGCGATCTTAAGCTTAAGGTTTTAATGGCAAAATATCTTGGGGTTCTAAGCTTATACTTAATGTATTCTTCACCAAAGACCTTTACGAGGTATGGTTCTTCTATTTTAACGATGTAATAGTGGCAAAATATTATGGCTATTGCCGTAAGTAAGAGAGCGTAGCCTGAAAAGCTAAAGAGAGATATACCTACCAGTATAAGGTAGAAGCCTAGAAACTGTGGATTCCTACTCCAACGATATATGCCCGTAGTTATTAGCTTAGAAACTTCAAGTCCCGAAATTTTACGTAGTGAATGAAATTCAACCATTTCAGCTAATAAGAAAACGCAACCTACTAAAAATGTTAATGAGCCAATTAATCGGGAAAACAATCCATTAATTGATATGTGCCATAAACCGTATATTGATGATGAAATGACAAGACCTGTCCAGCCTATATCTAATATCCACCAACATATCGAAAGCCATAAAGGCATGGTTTTAGCTTTCTCATAAACTCTCTTAGTTTTAAATAAAATGTATATTCCAAAGAAGGCAAAAATAACTGTAACTACATAAAACATGTAATTCACATTAAATCGCCAATAAATAAACCATGTGCTAAATACTGTTTTATTTTGTTTCCTCTTCTTCAACCTTAAATTTCTCTAGTTCTAATCTTATTTCCGGATCGTGTATTACCTTACCTAAAGCGTGCCTGAGAGCTTCAAGAATTATGTATTCTGCAAAATGCTTTGTTATACAGTATGGGCATGGTTTTAGCTTTCTAGCTGCTTTAATTATTGTCTCTTTGTAATTTCTAACTAAATCAAGAATTATTTCCTTAAGGCTACTATAGGATTGTTCGGCTATGGGTTTAAGTAGTTCTACAATATCTTCCGGTACTTCGAAAGGATAAACCTTCTTTTTAGCTGCATAATATTTTAAAACTCCTCCCTTAACTTCCTTTGTTGCTACGAGGTCTATGAGACCTGCCTCTTTAAGGACCTGAATGTGATAGCGTATTGTATTTATGTTCTTATACATACCCTTTTTTCTTAATTCCTCAGCAATTTCATGAACGCTCATTGGTTTTTTGGAAAGCAAATCTAGTATGAACACTCTTACTTCATCTGATAAAGCCTTTGCCTCATTCATTCTAACTATTAATGGTGTTTTCTCCAAACACTACCACCAGATAAGTATAAATACTCTGGTTCTAAAAAATTTATCTGACCACTACGAAAAATATTATTTAGGTGGTTTGATGGACTTTAAACTGAGAAGCTGAAGCTCATAGGAATGCACTGTGCTTCATGCGCAGTAACTATTGAGAATAAGCTCAAGTCTCTTAAGAAAGTTACGAACGCGATAGTTAATTTTGCAGCTGAAGAAGCCGAAATAAGATATAACCCTAGGAAGGTTACGTTAAAGGATATTGTTAATGCTATTAGAAACGTCGGTTATGACGTTTATAAGGAGGAAGCATACTTTACTGTTGAAAACCTTTCCTCAATAGATGAGGAATCTATTATTATAAGGTAAGTTAAAATCTCTTCATGGAGTAATAGATGTAAGAGCTTCACATATAGCAAAGAGCGTATCTGTAACATTTAATCCCTTATCAATAAGGATCGATGATGTCAAGAAGTATTTAGAAAACATGGGCTATAAAGTAGTTAGTATTAAGGGAGAAGTTAAGATAGAAGATGCTGAGAGTAAGGTTCTCAAGAGGAAAATAGTTAAGCTCAAAAAATTGTTACAATATGTCTTCTCCTATCATTAACGTTAGCAATATACGTAATGGCTGGAGTTTTCGGCGCGCCTATGCCACTTTGGGAGTATGGAGATTTCATAGGGCTTATGCTTTCAACACCAGTACTACTTATCGGTGGTAGAAGATTCTTTAGCGGTGCTTGGAAACCTCTTAAAAATAGAAGTGCAAACATGGATACTTTAGTAGCTCTTGGAACAGGCTCTGCTTACATTTTTAGTTTAGCAGTTATGACTGGTTTTGTAGAGTCCCCTGAAACGTATTTTGAAGCTAGCGCTATTGTCATATCATTCATTCTCTTAGGTAAGTATCTCGAATTAAAAATGAAAATACGTACAGGTGAGGCTGTACGCAAACTTATGGAGCTTCAGGCGAAGAAAGCAAGAGTGACCCGTAACGGAAGGGAATTAGAAATACCAATAAATGAAGCTAGAGTTAAGGATGTAGTTATTATTAAAGCTGGAGAAAAAATACCTGTTGACGGAATAGTGCTTGAGGGACAAGGCTACATTGATGAGTCAATGCTTACAGGAGAACCAATACCTGTCCTTAAGAAAACCAAGGATCCTGTCATAGCTAGTACTATATTGAAGAGTGGTTCGTTAAAAGTCATAGCGACAAGAGTAGGGAAGGAAACAGTTCTATCGCAAATAATTAAGCTTGTTAGACAAGCACAAATGGGTAAGCCTCCTATTCAAAAACTTGTAGATAAGGTTGCAGGATATTTTGCATGGATAGTCATAGTTATTGCTGCATTAACATTTAACTACTGGTACTTTATAGCCAACGTGCCTCTTAACTTAGCAATGCTCTTTACAGCATCTGTATTACTAATTGCATGCCCATGTGCTCTTGGATTAGCAACACCAACAGTAATAGTTGTTGGAGTAGGTAAAGCAGCTGAATTAGGCATAATTATTAAGAACATGGATGTTTTGGAGAAAATACCTAAACTAACAACTATAGTATTTGATAAAACAGGTACTCTAACCAAAGGAGAGCCTGAAGTTACCGATATACATGCTATTAATGGGTATAAGGAAATTGACGTATTAAAGATAGCTTATGCTGCTGAAAAACGCAGCGAACACCCATTAGCCCAGGCTATAGTTAAAAAGCAAAACAAGCACTAGGTAATGTAAATATAGAACCCGAGTTTTTCGATACCATACTTGGCCAGGGAGTAGTAGCTAAAGTCAATGGTGAAATGGTTGTTGTTGGTAATGACAAGCTCATGAGAGCTTATGATGTAGAATTAACACCCATACTTAGCATTGCTAAGAAGCTTAGGGAGGACAGTAAAACTGTAGTTTATGTTGCTACAAGCGGAAAACTCATAGGAGCTATAGCGATAGCCGATACTCCAAGAAAGCATGCACTACAAGTGATATCACATCTTAAAAATAGAGGATTGAAAGTAGTTATGCTAACTGGAGATAATAAGGTTACTGCGAAAGTTAATAAATATAACTGAGTTATAGGTGAAATATTTAATATTTTCCTACATGAATTAACATACGCTAAACATAGGGTTTCAAGAAAGTATAAATCAATGTATTTCGAATATTCCAGTTAGGGTATAAAACGAGGTTATAGGATTTAAGCGGGGTAAAAGGAGTTTGAAAACATTTTGTGAAATTTATGTGAAAAATATTCTGCCGGCAATAAGAGCTCTTTTAGCTAGGGAACTAATTCAGAAATATTCTAAGACCCAAATGGAAGCGGCTAAAATACTAGATATAACGCAAGCTTCAATAAACTATTACCTTTACGGTAGGAGAGCTTCTAAAATAACGGAAGCTCTGGATAGCATTTCTGAAATAAAAAGTATGGTGAAGAAGCTAGCTAAGAAAATTTCTGAAAATAGTGGAGCTGATGTTGGTGAATTGTTATGTGAATTCTGCATGGTAATAAAGTCTAACAAGGAATATTTAACTAAGGTGCTTAACGCTATAGGTGTTGAGGAAAGCAATGTTTACGTTTTTATTCCCAAGTCTAAATAGTGTCCTACTTAGAATAGATGATTTTTCATTAGTGCTTTGTATAAGTACAAGACGTCTTCTACATTAACTTAGCTTACACCTAAAATACGTAATATCTATATTGTGAAAAGTAAATAACACTAGATACGTTATGGTGGAATAATTTGACATCGCGAATACCTGGGTTTTATAAATTACCTATGGATGAAAGATTAAGAATAATTAAGGAATGGGCTAATTTAACTAATGAAGAAGTAAAGTTGCTAAGGAATTTCGGAAATCTTGACCCTAAGATTGCTGATTCCATGATTGAGAATGTCATTGGCGGAATGTCATATCCTTTCGCTATAGCGACAAACTTTAAAATAAATGGTCGAGACTACCTTATACCTATGGTTATTGAGGAAAGCAGTGTTGTAGCTGCAGCTAGTAACGCTGCGAAAATGCTGCGTGAAGGAGAAGGTATCATAGCTAAAGCTGGGCACCAATATATGATTGGCCAAATACATTTAGTAAAAATAGGCTCGCCGAAATATGCGGTCTTCAAGATTCTTGAAAGGAAAGATGAAATACTTGACTTAGCTAATCAACAAGACCCAGTATTAGTAAGGTTAGGCGGCGGCGCTAAAGACATTGAAGTAAGAGTTGTTGAAACAAAGCGTGGACTAGCAGTAATAGTTCATTTGATTATTGATGTTTTAGATGCTATGGGCGCAAATGCCGTAAACACAATAGTTGAAGCAGTGGCTCCAATGCTTGAGAAAATCACCAGTGGAGAAGCAAGGTTAAAAATAGTTTCAAACTACGCTACATACCGTATTGTAAGGGCTTGGGCACGGACATCTCCTGAAAAAGTAGGGGGCATGGATGTTGTTGAGAAAATTGTTGACGCATACTTACTTGCTGAAGCTGACCCCTATAGAGCAGTGACGCATAATAAGGGAATTATGAACGGAATAATAGCTGTAGCACTTGCAATAGCTCAAGACCATAGAGCAATAGAGGCAGGAGCCCACGCTTATGCTTCAAGAAGCGGCAGATATAGACCTTTAAGCTCATGGGAAATAGACGATAAAGGATATCTTGTAGGGACATTAGAGTTACCGCTTCAAGTAGGCATCGTTGGTGGCGCAGTGAAAGTTCACTCAATAGCGAAAATAGCTTTAAAAATACTTAAAGTGAAAAAGGCAAAAGAACTTGCAGAAATAATGGCGGCAGTAGGATTGGCTCAAAACCTAGCAGCATTAAGAGCGTTAGTAACTGAAGGAATACAGAGGGGACATATGAAGCTTCACGCTAAAAACTTAGCAATAATGGCTGGTGCAACAGGAGATTTAATAGACCTAATAGCTGAGCAAATGGTTAAAGAGGGAAAAATAAGGTTCGACTATGCGAAAGAGCTTGTAGAAAAGTACAAAAGCAAACTTAAGTAATTATCAACAGTTGAAGACGGAACAAGGTCTTGATATACATTTAGTTCCTCATTAAAACTTTAATCGGGATAAGTAAAGCTATATATTAGATAATTAAAATAATGTGAGATGCTTCATTATGAAATTAAGTGAAATAAGCAAGTTGATTTCAGATGTTATTAAACGAGTTACTCAAGGTGTTGTAACTATATTTACGGAAAAAGCTAGTATAGATGTGTTATTTGGCTATAGACCTATAAGAGGTATAGGTTCAGGCTTCATTATAAGCAATGATGGGGTTATTGTAACTAATGCTCATGTAATAAAAGGTGCTAGTAGGATAAAGGTATTATTACCAAGTGGTGAAGAAAGCTATGCAAAACTTATAGCTGTAGATCCATACAGGGACCTTGGGTTATTAAGGGTTCAAGCCAGAGAACTTCATTCTTTAGAACTTAGTGATTCAGGCAAAGTAGAAATTGGAGAATTAGTTTTCGCTATAGGGTCTCCTCTAGGTCTTCCAGGACCGACAGTCACAATGGGTGTTGTTAGCGCTATTGGTAGAACATTTGTAAGCAAAAATATTATTTTAGAAGACCTTATACAAACTGATGCAGCAATAAATCCGGGTAATAGCGGCGGCCCATTAGTAAACGCTGAAGGCAAAGTAATAGGTGTTACTACGGCTATAGTGCCCTATGCCCAAGGAATAGGCTTCGCTATACCAATAAACACTGTTAAGAAATTCCTATTAATGATTGAAAAATATGGAAGACCCGTTAGAGCATGGATAGGTGTTTATGTAGCTCCCGTAACTCCAGAACTAGCTTCCATATATAACCTTCCAGTGAGAAAGGGACTAGTTATAGTGAGAGTACTACCTGGAACTCCTGCTTACGAGTATGGGTTAAGGGAGGGAGACATAATAATTTCAGTAAATAATGTTGAGCTCGATGAAGCCAGTAAATTGAAGGAGGTAATAGAGGATTCTATAGATAAAGGCTACGTAAATTTAAGAATAATTAGAAATAGTGAAACATATAGTGTTAGAGTTCCTATACTTATTGAACCATTATATTAATGTTAAGCTTTCTCTGATGCACTAGATTAGTAATTGAAATTATCGGCTTATAGTGAGTGGATAATGAATAATTAACATATATAGCTTACCGTATTTACAATACTAAAGTAAAATAGCTTATGTTATAAGATAACTTAGTCTTTAGTAGACCACACATTACCTGCAATTTATGAGTGCTCTGTTATTACTTCTAGACCTTTACTTGTTACTATGAAAGTATCTTCGTGTTTTATCTGTCCCGCTCCCTTTAGCATTATAGGTGCATGGACTAATGCTACAGCCATTCCTGGCTTTAATTCAATAAACCTGTGTTTAGGCACTATGGTTGTTATTGGCGTTTCCTCTATTTGCAAACCTACTCCATGAAGATACCCTATCACTCTATGATCTATTAATCTATGTTTGCTGTATATTTTGTCTAACTTCATTATTACATTGATGGGTTTAACGCCAGGTTTAGTTAGTTCTAATGCTTTCACATATACTTCCTTCATGCATTTTACTGCTTTTTCCGCTTCACTATTATGTCCTTCAGTGATTGTTCTTGAAATGTTAGCGTAGTAATGATTATAATCTACCCCTAAGACTATGGTTACGGCTAATCCTTCAATCACCTTCTGATCTCTAAATGGTTCAGCGTGAACTCTTGGATTAGGCCCGATATTTACGTATATTTTTGGCTCTTCTGCCCCGAGTCTGTATGCGTGATAGTACGCTTCAGCTGCAATTTCTGTTTCACTAACTCCAGGCTTTATTACATTGACTACTCCATCCATTACCTTTGCAGCTATTTCACCCGCTTTCCTTATTGCCTCTAATTCGTACCTGTCTTTAATCATTCTCATTTCTGCTACTATACTTGATATATCTACTACATTCACTTGCGGATTAAGACGTTTAAACATCTCGTAGAAGAGTATGTAAGCATCTCTCTCAATGCCATACTCTAAACCTACAGTCCTATACCCACTACTCCTTATAATGGTTGAAACCTTAGCCATGAGATCTCCTCCATCCCTAAAAGTCACTACATTATCTATCCATGTTCGCTGTGCAAGCTCATCTTCCTCCCCTTTCGCTGCAAATAGCATTGGCTCTTCACGTGCAGGTATTAGCAATGCAGGTCTAAGCCACTTTGTTCCGGTAAAGTAGGTAAACGTTGATTGAATGCGAATCATGGCGGCATCAATATTTTTAGAGCTTAATTTCTCCTGGAAATGCTTTAGCCTCTTATGTAATATAGAAGTGGGGAAGCGAATTTTCCTCACATCAAACACCCGCGTTCACAAACCATATTGTGGCTTAAGGTGTTAAATAAGCGTTAGGAATAATGTGAGAGCTTTCTTTAAGGAACATTTCCAATAAGCTAATACTACCTTGAAAGCACGTCTTACTTAAAAGTGATGAAGCTAAGTTCTTTATTAAGGTATTAAGAAACAAGGAATTTAAATAACAACTAGTTAGACAGCTACTAAAAGGTCCTAGATGGAATATGGTAATAAAAGTTCATAACGGAACAGTTCGTTACATAGTAGAAGTTCTGAAAGAAAATGTGCTGTGTAATGTTGAATTGGGGAATTCTAATCTCGGTGAAATAATATGTTAGGTAAGCGGTTATATGCTTTAGCTGAGGCTTTTCTTGTTACATTTCTTTGGTCAACATCCTATATACTTATCAAAGTTGGTCTTAAAGAATTGAATCCTATAGCTTTCGCAGCTTATAGATATACTTTAGCTTCTATAATGCTGATGATGCTTATGCTAACTCGATATAAGGGTAGTAAAACTTTTGAGTTTAAATATTTACCAATATTCATAGTGTCGGGGTTTACGGGTTATTTTGTAGCTCAAGGACTACAGTTTTTTGGCCTATATTATCTTCCAGCAATATCGGTAACGTTTATTCTTAATATGACGCTCATATTTGTTTTAGTACTAAGTATTCTTTGCTTAAAGGAGAAACCTACATTCGCTCAACTCATAGGAGTAGTGATTGTTATTTGTGGTGTAATATTGTTCTTTTCCTCACACATACCGCTAGTTTTTAACGAAATTTTCGGCGTATTCCTAACTGTGCTTTCAGGCATAGGTTGGGCTTTATACATGATTATCTCTAGATATTACCTAAGAGAGAATAGGTTAGGTGTCTTTACACTAACTTCTTACTCAATGTCTTTTGGCTCAATATTGCTTCTTGCAGCAGCCATTCTAAGTAACAACGTTGTATTTCCCTCTATAAATGGTTGGTTCATAATATTTTGGCTTAGTATTGTAAATACTGCATTAGCTTTTACTCTATGGAATTACGCATTAAAGACCTTGAGAGCTTACGAACAATCTATATTGCAGAACACCATGTTAATACAGATAACACTATTAGCCTACATATTCCTTAGAGAAGCACTAACCTTTCAGAAACTTTTAGGAATAATAATGGTTTTTACAGGAGTATTAATAGTGCAGTTATTACCTAAATGTACTTAGTCAAAATGTATCTAAAAGAACTATGTTGCCTTTACTGTAAGCATTGAAGATAAATGCGTATATTTTTCTTGAGATTAGAAAGACTAAAACACTGAGCCATGGATTTAAAATATAACAATAAATATTATCTGAAAAGTACTTTAGATATGGGCTACGCTACTAATAATGATGTTTAGATTACTTTAGTATTTGCGTTTTAAAGATTGCTCAATACAGCTTATAAAGGCTAAGTATTCATGTAAGGCCATTTCCATTTCTTTGGCGGCTTAAGGTTTTCCTTTACTGCTCTTAAAGTGACCCATTTAAGTAGGTTAAGCCACCACCCGGCCTTATCGTTTGTTCCAGAAGCTCTAGAGCCTCCGAAAGGCTGTCTATTAACTATTGCCCCCGTTGGCTTATCGTTTATGTAGAAGTTTCCAGCAGCCCATCTTAGAATTTTCTCAGCGATCATTATTGCTTCGCGTTCTCTAGCGAAAATAGAGCCCGTTAGGCCGTAAGGTGATGTTTCATTGCATAGCTTTAATGTTTCCTCATACTTATCGTCATCGTAGACGTATACTGTAAGTACTGGTCCGAAAATTTCTTCCTCCATTAATTTACCTTTGGGCTTCCTAGAAATAATTACTGTTGGCCACACAAAGTATCCTTTACCATCATCATATTTTCCACCATAAACTATCTCGTAATCTTCAGGGTGTGCCTTAGCGTATTCGATATAGCTTACAACTTTGTCAAATGCTTCCTTAGTTATTAGGGCTCCCATAAAGTTTGAAAAATCTTCAACATCACCAACCTTTACTTTACCTAGTTCTTCTAGCAGTTTTTCCTTAAGTTTGGGCCATAAGCTCTTTGGAACATAGAGTCTTGATGCTGCTGAACACTTTTGCCCTTGATATTCAAAAGCACCTCTGATAATGGCGACTAATGCTTCATCAATATTCGCTGATTTATGTAGGAATATGAAGTCTTTGCCTCCGGTTTCACCTACAATTCTCGGAAAAGACTTGTAAACATGTATGTTTTCTCCAATTGTCTTCCATATTTTCCTAAAAGTTGCGGTACTTCCAGTAAAGTGAATACCTGCAAGACTTGGATGTGACAGAACTATTTTGGCTATTTTCTCAGCATCGCCTGGAATAAAGTTTATTACCCCTGGCGGTAAACCTGCTTCTTCAAGAATTCTCATAATGTAATAGTTTGAGTAAACTACTGGAGCTGAAGGCTTCCACACCACGACGTTACCCATCATAGCAGGTGCTGTCGGTAAATTACCGCCTATTGAGAAGAAGTTGAACGGAGTTATTGCGAAAACGAATCCTTCAAGAGGTCTCCAATCTATTCTGTTAAGTTCTCCAGTAAGCGATTCAGGCTGTTGCTCGTAAAGAAATCTCATGTAGTATGCGTTAAAACGCCAGAAATCAACAAGCTCTGCTAAGTCTATTTCAGCTTCCCTAGGAGTTTTACTTTGACATAGCATTATTGCAGCATTAACTTCAAACCTGTAAGGTCCGGCAAGTAATTCTGCAGCTTTAAGGAAAATCATTGCCCTATGATACCAGTCCATATTAGCCCATTTATTCCAAGCCTTAAGAGCTACATCAATAGCTTTTTCAACATGTTCTTCCAAAGCCTTATGATAATAACCTAAAACCAAAGAATGATTATGTGGGCAGTGACAAACACCAAGCTCTTCAGACTTAATTTTCTTACCACCTATAACCAAGGGAATTTCCATTTTTCTGTTTTTCAGCTCCCTTAATTTCTTCATTAGTTCCTCTCTTTCCCTAGTTCCGGGAGCATAAGTTAGAATAGGTTCGTTCTTAGGTTTAGGTATTTTAAAAACTCCTGCAGATGACACATTTCCACCACTACTAAATAACGAACTAAATAGACTTTAAGCATAACTTGAACCTTTAAACTTTGATGCTTTAAAGAATCACCGCTAGGCATGTGTGAAAGAAAGACTTGTTAATTAATCCTTGCTTGAAAACCTCAAGACATAATATATTGCATTTTAGGTTGGCGTTAGCTAGAGTTGTTTAATAAGCTGGCATTTTATGCCTACGTAAGCGGAGAAAGCTCTCATTCCCGTTAGTATTTTTTCGTAACTATACGGGCTATGTGCTGTTTCTATGAGAAATATTTTCCCTCCAATTTCATTCTCTTCAACTATGAGGAAATATATTGTCGGGGGATACACTCTTGCACTTCTAATAGCTAATGCTTTTTCAGGAGAATATTTAACTAAGCTTTCTATGCTCCCAACCATTTCCTCTAAAATTTTGACTAAGTTTTCTACAGGTAAAAATTGAAACTCTTTACTCACTCTCCTCCTAACTTCATCTAAGCTTTTTACCTTCCAATACTCATATTCAAAAAGAAACAAACGTTTTATAATGTTCCGTGAAATTTCCATTATCTCACAGTCTCCTATAGTTTACTAGGAACCACTAAGAACTTATAGTTTTAGCTGAAAAATTCCGGAGAAACGTAGTTAAAAGGAATTACCAAGTTATATAACTACATGCATAAAACATGAAATTTCTATTTAGAGACATTATTTTAACCTTCAATGTAGACTATTCGCTTATTGAAGCACATCAAAAGGATCTTACGGCTCAGGGTAATTCCTTAATGAATTGTAATAGTCCGAGAAAACTATTTGTCTATTTTACCTAAACTCATTCTTTAACGATTTCCCTCCATACAATTAACTCAAGTTTAGCCGTGGTTTTGCTAGTTATTCCGGAGGATTAACGGTTTTCTTGTTTTCATCTTAGCTCTAGTTTAAGTCCGAGTTTTCTTAAGCGTTCAAAGTCTTTGTCTTTTGTGACTAAGACGTGATTGTTTGCAATAGCTGTTGCTGCTATGAGCAAGTTGGCGTCTGAAATCAGCAGTCCCTTCTGTTTTAGTAATGCATATAAATCACAGTATTTTAGTATTACTTTGTTATTAATGTTTAATATGTTGAAGCTTTTTTCAAGTAATTGTTTTACCTTGTTTCTCTTTCTTGAAGATGTACCTCTAAGTATTTCTATTAGCGTGATTACAGAGATTGCTCCTTCTTCATAAATACCTTTTCTGAGATTATCTATTAATACGCTCGTATCAATTAGTTTCATTTAAGTTTAAACCTCCTTCTAAACTCCCTACTGGACTTCAATATCTCCTCTAAATCTTCTTCACTAAGTAAACGTTTAAGCTCCTCAAAAGCCATTCTTGCCCTAGACGTTTTTGCCTCCCTATATAACTCTAACAAAAACTCGCTCCAATCCCTACCCTTTTTTTCCTTCTCAAGTAACTCCTTAACTTCCCTCAAAACAGATATAGTAGCATACTTCTTCAACTACACCACCACATAACTAAATAACTAAATAACTATAAATAACTTATACCCAATATAAACCGTCAATTAACAACATAGAATTTCCTCCAGAAATTCCAGAGTGCAAGTAAACTGGTTAGAAGGAATTGTGTAATGTAATTAAGCTATTTTTCATAATAATCATAACAGTAACGTAATGCTTCACCCTCATTTCAATCCGTAATATAATGGTGGGAGATTGGGAATAATATTTAAGCAACCACAATATTGTTAATATAGGGTTGTTAAGTAATTCTTAAGCTTGTTCAATGTAATCTATGTTCTCATGTTGTTCTCATCTAAGATAGGTGTTACTGATGCAGAGGAGTTTAAGAAGACAATGTATCTCAGTGTTAATATTGTAGGTGAAAGCAAGAAACTATGTACTGAGATCTTATTTTAGTTGACAAGTTAAGATAGAAACCAATTTTCAACATTACAAGGAAGGTGTCTGTGAAAGAAGCGGAAGAGAAGAAGTATGTTTTCTTTTTTTAACAACTACTTTAATATTTAATAATGTTTAGATGCATTTACAATTCTGCATTTTCCCTAATAGTTAATCCCTCATGACAGATGGACGAGAAGCTAGTGAAGTTTTAATGCGGCCAAGATTTAAACCCAGGATCCCTGACCTAGAAAACCAGAACAACATGAAAGTAATCATACCAGGTGATATGAGGGAAATTCTAAAACGACTATCAATCATATATATAACATTATTATTTAATGGATTATATAAAAGTTTCAAGAAGATAGTGGTCTTAGTCTACTAGCTAAATGGCAGTGCAGCGTAATGATGGTTGCATGGCCTTGACTTGATTAAGCTCTTAAGTACACCAGGTAGTCATCAATGGACAATTCATGGGCTACATTCAATGTTTAGCATGTATTAAATCCGATATGAATCTTAGGAAGTACTCCATAGCTTCTACCGAGTCTTCAGGTAGGGAGCTCTCTTCAACCCTATCCTCACTACCTCTATGGAAGTGTTTTGGAAATGTTCTTATATGACGATGTCTTTCATGAGGTGCACTGTCATGCCGATAGACTGTCTCATCGATGTGTCTCCTCTCGTAATGTAGGCTATACCGCCCACTAGAACTCCAGTAAATATCAAGAAAGCTTCCATCAATAAAGACAGCGCGTACCTTAGCTATTACCCCAGAAGCTAACTCCACCTTAGCGACTTCACGTATAAGCCCCCTATATTTCTTCGAAGCGGTAGTTATGAGGTAATTGTATATGATAGTAAGTACGTCTTTCTCCAAAACCTAAAGCCTCAATGCTTCATTAAGTTTTCTCTTCTCCTCGAGAAGTCTTTTAAGCACAATTAGATCCTCCCATGCAGGATGTTCAGCGACCTTACCTCTGCGTATACGCTCCTCTAACTCCTCAGCACTTCGAACATTATATTTAGCGAGTATCTCAGCCATCTCAGCCTCTACAAGAGCAAGCCTACGTTTGAGCCATATCTCTACAGCCTCGCGCTCAAGCTTCTCTGCTGAAATCCCTAAACGACGCGCTACGGTATCTATAACTCTAGCCATACATCTACCCACATATAACTTCGTGTAGAGCACGATATGTTTAGCGGATGCCCCTAAGCACTAGACTATCATTTCTGATATGCATGGTTGAAGATGGTGATACGAATTGTCGTCTATATCCGGTGTAGGGTTCTTGGGTGTGAGGAAGAGTTTGGTGCGGCGGCCGGGATTTGAACCCGGGATCGCCGACTTGAGGGATCAGAACAATATGAAAGAAAACATATCAAACGATATGAAAGGTCTTCCAAGGTGATAGTCAACGAGAATAGTTACAAAAGCTATTACTTGATGGTTGATATGAGGGGGTTGTATGTCATTGGGTCATCGGAAATATTTTACATTGAGTTACTGCATTAGCTGTATGACGCTTTCTATTTTAGTCTTGATATTAGATCTTGCAGTACATCCTCTAAGCTTTTCCCGGACAGTAGTTTCTCTACAGCTGCAGTATCTAATGCAATATATTTCTGTGTTTGAATCCCATGCTTAATGATGTCTTTATCCTCGGTCCATATAGGTACATCGAGTTTTAAAGCTAATGCTATAAATGGCGTATCCTTAGGATCGAACCTTCCTGCAATGCTGTAGGCGTCTCTGAGCTTGTCTTCGTAAAGCTCTCTCGGAACTATATGTACTAGTGTGAACGCTAACATGACTTTAGTCTCAAAGTCCTTAACAGCATGTCTCTTAAGTTTCTCCGCATGTCTATGAAATTCTATAAGTGCTTCCTCAGGCATAAAGAGACGCAGTTCATATTCCTCGACAATGCGGTGAGCTCTAGAACGACTACCAGCTATAACAATTGTAAACAGTATATTACTATCAAGAATTAGAGCAATCCCTTCCTCCTGTACTCCTCCTCCAGCTCTTTCCATACCTCATTCCTCGTTTCTTCAAACTCTCTAAGAGCTCTCTCTAAATCTAGGTCTATACCACCTTCAAGGTATCTAAGAACAAGCTTCTTTGCTATCCTACGTGAAAGTCCTTCAGCAACCCAACGTACAACATCTCTTTCTGAAACATCCTTTGGAACCCTAATATTAACAATTCTAGCCATATTCTTAACCCGTACATAACTATGCTACAAAAACACAATTAAGTTTAGCGGAGATAGAATTCCGGTAGCAAAGACCAGATTCAATGATTAATCGCTAGAAATCAATTGGAGTTACTAGAACTTGCTAGATCAGGTTCAATCAAGTAAGCATGTCTAGTATACTCGTACCTAAATCCAAGATTCAATATACATGTCTGAGGATAATGGCATGAATAACTACTTGAGTCTTACACTAGGATTGCAGAATGTGAAGAATATAACTAAAATGTTTTGGTGCGGCGGCCGGGATTTGAACCCGGGATCGCCGGCTTGGGGGGCCGGCGTCCTAGTCCAGGCTAGACGACCGCCGCTCAAATGTTTATTTTTCTACTTCTTTCTTAAAGTTTCCTTATTATTGTTTTTAAAGGCAAATAGGGAGTTAATAATGAGTGTTAAATGTTTTGCTGATTAGTTTTGGATCCCACTAAAATAAACGGTAAATACTTATGCAATAAAAGCTACATAATAACTAAACGTTCTGCAGGTTATTTGTTATGATTATTATAAGGTCGTCTAAAGGTGGAGAACTGTATGTGGACGGCTACAGGGTAAGAATTATAGAGAAACTTCGGCTACCTTCACTTAATGAAAGGTTTAAGGCGATTAGGGAAGCATTTTGGAATACGTTTTTGCTTAAGAATGAACATGTATTTCTCGACATGCTTACTGATAGTGGAGTAAATGCGATGAGCGATAAGCAACTTGCTGCCATGATTACTGCTCAAGACTCCTATGCTGGGAGTAAAACATTTTATGAGTTTGTTAAGGCTGAAGAAGACGTTTTAGGATACAAGTATGTGTTACCTACTCATCAAGGTAGAGCTGCTGAGCATCTATTAGCTAAAGCTTTTATTAAGGAAGACAACGTCATACCTATGAATTACCATTTTACAACAACAAAAGTTCATTTTGAACTTGCTGGCGGGCAAGTATTGGAGCTTTACATTGATGAAGCACTAAACACTGAAAGCACTCATCCATTTAAAGGAAACATGGATCCTGAGAAATTAAGGGAAGTAATTAGAAAATATGGTAAGGAGAAAATACCGTTTGTTAGAATGGAGGCAACAACAAATCTTATTGGTGGACAACCGTTTTCCATGGATAATTTAAGGACAATTAAGGAAATATGTGATGAACATGGAATACCTCTTGTCCTAGATGGTAGCATGATTGATTGGAATGCTTATTTGATAAAGCAAAGGGAAAGAGGGTATAGGAATAAAACAGTTGCTGAAATAGTTAAGGAAATGTGTAGTCTTGCAGACATTTTCTATGCAAGTGCTAGAAAAGCACCATGTGTTAGAGGAGGATTCATAGCAACAAACAATAAGAAGTTCTTTGAGAAACTAGAAGAACTACTTCCAGTGTATGAAGGATTCTTTACCTATGGAGGTATGTCAATAAAGGAATTAGGTGCTATGGCTGTAGGAATAAGGGAAATGGTTGATGAATCACTAGTAGGATCTACTGTGGAGCAAATAAGGTATTTTGTTGAAAAACTTAGGAAGGAGAAAATACCTGTAGTTACTCCTCCAGGAGGATTAGGTGTACACTTAGATGCAATGAAGTTCCTACCTCACGTACCGCAAAATCAGTATCCTGCAGGAGCTTTAGCAGCAGCACTTTACATTGTTTCAGGAATAAGAGCTATGGAAAGAGGAACAATGTCCATGGAGAGAACACCCGACGGTAGAGAAGTATTCTCAGACCTAGAACTTGTTAGAATAGCTTTCCCAAGAAGAACCTACCTAAGATCACACATAGACTACGCTGTAGACAGAATAGCTTGGCTATACGAACACAGAGAACTAATAAAGGGTTTAGAATGGGTTTACGAACCACCAGTACTTAGATTCTTCCTAGGCAAACTAAAAGACGTAGACAACTGGGGTAAAAGACTTTACAAAGCATATAGGAAAGAGTTAGGAGAATATTGAATATAACAAGTTTTTAGCACTTAGCCTTTCTTTATTAGCTTCCAAACTTCTTCACTATACTGGAATATTATTGGGTAGCCTCCTGTATGTATGAAAATTACTTGCGAGCCTTGTTCCACTACACCCTTCCTAACCAAGTCTATTAATCCCGCAAACGCCTTAGCAGTATAAACAGGGTCTAGAAGTAGTCCCTCAGTTTTAGCAACTTTAACCATAATATCAACTACCTTCTTCGATAAAACACCATATCCCCCGAAACTGTAATCGTAAACAACTATGTCTTCGGACTTAACATCGGCTTTTAACCTATATTTCTCCATAGTTTCTCTGATTAGCTCAATTACTTTTTTAGGTAGTTCAGGTTTTCCCATAATATCTATTCCAATGACCTTAGCGTTTACTCCTGCAAGCTTTAAACCTAAAACTAGTCCTGCTTGTGTTCCTCCAGAGCCCGAAGCGTGGACTACGTATTTGGGCTTAATGTTTAACTCTCCTAATTGCCTAACTATTTCAAAAGCCGCTTCAACATATCCTAAAATCCCTGTTGGAATAGCTCCACCCAACGGGATAACATATGGTTTCGCGCTCTTCCTCCTAAGCTCTTTAGCCACGGCATTTAGTTTCTCTAATGCTTCTTCCTTACTTTCAACGAAGGTTATTTCAGCATCATAAAGCATGTCTAACAGTAAGTTACCTTTAACCTCATAGTTCCTAGGCCATAGAATTAAGTGCGCATTTAACCCGGCTTTCTTAGCTGCTGCAGCAGTTGTTCTAGCATGGTTTAAATGTACAGCACCAACAGTAACTAAAGTATCACACCCCATAGCTAAAGCTTCACCAACAATAAACTCAAGCTTCCTAACCTTATTACCACCCATAGCAAACTCAATAGCATCATCCCTTTTAACATAAACTTCAACACCCAATTCCTCACTAAGCTTCTCAGCTTTCTCAAGCAAAGTAGGCTTATGGAAAAGATTAAACCTAGGAACACCTTTAACCACATGCATACTCTAAAACCCAAGTTCACTAAGCACAAAAATAGACTAATATTACTTACTACCACATTAAAAATTAAAGTACCCCCACAAACCACTACTAATAGTAGAGTGATGACCTCGGCAGGGCTGACCCTAAAAGGGAATGATTGAGGTCTTGAGTACTGATGTTTCCTTGGTTAAAATGACGGAAAATATATTGCTCTGAGAAAAATTATTCAGTACCTATAATCGCCTCATTAAAACCCTCCTATTAGTAATAATTGCTAATGCCATGAACATTATAGTTAGAAAGGAAAGGACTACTATGTCCATTAAAGGACTAAGTAGTGAGTTATAACCATAGGTATAATTAATTAAGTCTGAGAAATAAGTTAGGGGCGAGATAAAGGCGAAGGGCTTAATATAGTGAGGCAAATCTGATATGGGTATGAAGATTCCGCTTATGAATATTAACGGCAACCTAACAGCACTTGATATCATTACTGCATCTGCTGGTACATTAGATGGCACCGCTGAAAACAATAATCCCATAAATGAGTAACATAGTGAAGAGATAACTATCCCGAGAATTAGCAATATTAAATCAAGCGGTATAATGTTGATGATTAAACCAACTATTACGAGAATAGACGAGATAAAGATGCCGAAGAGGGTCGATGCTAGTGCTGTACCGAGTAATATGATGTGTATCGTAACTGGTCTGCTAAGAAGCATTTCTAAGGTCTTTTGTCTGGCCTCCCAAGGCATTACTATAGGGGTGATGGATGATGAAGTGAAAAAGGAAGATAATGCAATAAGCATCGGCAGGCTTCTAGTAAATGAAAATCCCCTACCGACTATGAATGCAAGCCATATAAATAAAGGCATGAGAATTCCCATAACTACTGTGGGGCCTTTAAAATAGTAAAGCTTCATATCCTTAAAGCATAAGATCCATATTCTATTTAAATACTGCTTAACGTTCCTAAATTTCATTTTGGCCTCTCTCGTATTAGCCTTATAAACACATCTTCAAAGTTTAATCCTGATACTTGAAGTTCCTCTATATTGAGATCATATGTCTTAACAATATGCAGAATTTGGTCGAGAACTTCCCTTAGATCCTTTGACCTACATACTATTACTAATCGTCTCCCCTGAACTACTGTTTCGTAAGAATTAAAATGTTTCTCAATGAGCTTAATATCTATCTCTCTATTAAAGCATAGTAAAATACGCGTATACTCTCCAAACTCTATCTTTAATTCCTCAGGAGTGCCCATTGCAATTATCTTGCCTTTATTCATTATGGCAACTCTATCGCAGAGCATACCTGCCTCGTCAATATTATGTGTGGTTAAAATAATCGTCTTTCCTTGTTTCTTTAATTTTAGGAGGAGGGATCTTATTATCCTAGCACTAATTACATCTAATCCTGATGTCGGCTCATCTAAAAAGAGGATGTTTGGATCACTTATAAGAGCCATAGCCAGCAATAATCTCCTCTGCATACCTTTAGAAAGCGTCTTTACCTTACGATTACGGACTTCATATATTCCAAGCATCTTTAGAAGATCTTTTGCACGCTTTGCTCTAACCTTTTTAGGAACACCGTATATTCCTCCAGTTAGCATGATGTTCTCCCAAAGAGTGAGATCTACATAGGGATTTGAGATCTCAGGGACAACGCCTATAAAGCTTCTAGCTTTAACTGGCTCCTTATGGACATTATATCCCATAATATATGCCTCACCTCTATCCGGGGTTATTATGCCTATTATCATACGTATTGTCGTGGTCTTACCGGCACCATTAGGTCCCAAAAGACCATATATCTCCCCTTTCCTTACACTAAATGAGACACCATCAACTGCCCTTATATTACCGAACGTCTTCGTAAGATCACATGCTTTAACTACGTTTTCTAAAGGCATACCAATCTATGAATATTAAAAACTAAAGGAATATTTTAAGCATTATCACAAAATGGGAAATAAGGCATTATACTATTCCTGAATAACTTCTTTAACACTATACTCAGCTTGAGGAAATATTGCCACTAACTCTGGTTGTATTACTGGCGTCAATGCTACTGTAGCTCTAAATCAACTAGTAGCTATAATTGCGTGATACTTTAATTCTTTATTATTGTCAAGAATCTTACCGACTAATGTTCGTCATATTTCATGTTCAAAATATGTTAAGGGAGAATAAAGAGTTACTGGAAGAGGCTGTATTCATTCTAGATGAGATAGTACTTGCTTATCGGTGGAGCCCTGATAATACGCCGAATTCTTTAGCCTTAAGACTGCATGAAATATCAGAACAACTGCAAACCCATTAAAGTAAGCATATTCACGTAGATGTTATCTTGATTTCCACTCATAGATCTACAAGCATCTAAGTCGCTTATGGAGTACAAAAATAATTATTACTTCACTATACTTATGAAATGTTATTTACGTAATTATTACCATAAATTAGAAAAACATTACAGTACGAGCTTTGATTAAAGAATACATCTATAAAGTGTTTTTCTATAAGCTCTAAATGGCTAAGACCTGGCATTAGTTTAAGCAAAATAATTTATCCTTATGTTATGGAAGCTTATACTCTCTCTTAATATGTGAAGCTCTTATACATGTGTCTTGAATTACAGGTACGATCTCAAATAATCTATGTATTGTACTTAATAATATTATAATATTAAATTATCACTTAATCAGAAATGTTTCAAGAACTCTTTCATAGGCACTCTCTATGCAAGAACTTATTTAATTATTCTAATACTTTAAAAATTAGTCTCCTAAGCACATCTAATATGTCTCTTCAGCTAGGTATAATTTCTCTTTCTTTACCTCTCCTGCACTCACCCATACTCTCCAGAATGTACAAGAGACCTCCAGTGAAAACATGGCTTCTATGACTTACTTCGTTTAATCCTTGTACATGTAGGGTTCGTACTAGGAACTGGTCTCTCTTTATAGGTGGTTGAATCTCCTGCTAAAAGTTTCCACAGTAATTTTCTCGTCTCTCTTAAGGAAACTGGTTTTCAAAGAAACTAAGCTCAATTTATAATCCCTTATGAGGCGAGAGGCGTTACTGGAAATAATGAGGTATTATCAAGTATGCGATAAACACAGAAATACTAAAATAATACTAAAATCTCATGTATTGATGGCGGATCTGCTAAGCACTTTCATGAAAAGCAATAGGGTGAGATAAACATGGTATTTAAAGTATTGTTTCTTGCTCATGCCCCTGACGCGGAGGCAGAGAAGCATAAATGCATCATTGAAACACCTAAGTACTATAAGCTCTACGTAGTAGTGGTCAAAGACCAGAAACAAGCAGTTGAAGTATGCAAGAAAATAGTCAAAAAGGAGGGCATACACTCAATAATTCTCTGCCCAGGGTTCACACATAGAAATGTTGCAGAAATATCAGAAGCAGTTGGTGAAAATATTGGTGTTTTCGTAGCCAGAGGAGACGGCCCTAGTAACAGGGTTTCGATGAAAGTGATGAAAAGTGAAGGCTGGTTTTCAGAAGTGAGTAAAGAATAAGAATTATCTACTCCTTTACTTGCTTCAAAGACTAGATGAAGAATTTAAAGTTAAGCTTAAACATTCTACGGTACCTCACATCTTACTCATTAATGCTCTCCCGAACTACCCTATCAAGCAGCATTCCATATACACGCTGGATGTTAGGTGAAGTAACAATAGCGAAGTGCATGTACCTTATAGTGACATAGTCCTCTAGAACTATTACTTACTTGGATGGTGCCCTTGACCATTAAGGGCTATCCCTAGGAGGTGAGGCTGGGTCGGGGTCTGTACATTATCATAAACTCCATTTTAATTGGCAGTCTTGATTTAACATCCTTAAATATTCTATCATGATATTCGACCTGAATCCTCGTATACGCTGGTAGTTTATCAGCTATACTTAGACAGACATTACAAGAGGGGTTTACCTCTAGACACTATACCACATGTAAAGAAGACATTAACAATCTACAGTTTCAATTTTTCCAAGAGAGAGTAACTCCACAAACACGTTACCTCAAGTTAACATGGGATAGAATGGTGGCTGAACACATAGCTTACCGAATTCTAGCTACCTCTTGTAAACTAAGCTTATTACTTTTGAAGTGGTGTTGTAATCTGTAGGTTAATGCCCTTTGAGAAAAATTTTCATTAATTTGTGAAAGATATGTTGGTTCTCTTTATCTTTCAAAACTACATCAACACTACCACAGTTATATAGTAGTGGCCCTTAATTGTTGTAGTGTTTAAGTTATTCAGCATATAAAGGTTATCTCCAAATAAAACGTCGAACAGTCAAGTTTTAAAAGTCTTAGAAGCCCCTATAATGTACAGTAACCGGACAGCCTAGGCATTTCTGAATTTTATACTTCGAGCATTTGACACATACTCGTCCACAGGGGGCAATTTTTCTTTTTCCTTTAGATGGAAAATCTAAAGGTAAATATTTAGGCTTTATAATGCCAGATAGTATGTAGACCTCTGTCCTCCTTACACCCTCCATGGTTCTAATTGAACATACACTACCAAGGCATTCTAGTACATCCTCATTTTCAGCATACATGAGCGCATTTAGATTGTATCCGCCAATCATATTAGCTAGAAATATTATTCTAGGGCAATCCCTAAATTTCTCAATAATACGAATCATGTATTCTTCATTAATGATTTCCATAAAGACTAGTACTAACTTAAACCCTAAGGCTTGGGGATTAATATTGCCTCTAATACGTAACACTTTCATTTCTTCTAGTTTTTGAACGTGCTTCCTTACAGCTACATGGCTTATACCGAGTGTCCTAGCTAACTTAATCAGACTAACTTTCCCGTCATGTGAAAGTAGAGCTAGTATTTCTTTTCTCTCAACCTTCACTACCATACATCACCTAATACTATGTAGTAGCATAGGCCAGCTATAACCGCACCTACTACAGCCAGTACTGCATAGGATAACACAACTTTCCATCCAACAACTCTTGAAGCAGCAAACATTGATGGAATACTAGTCATAGGTCCTCCTATAAGAAACGCTAGCGCTGCGGAAGGACTCATACCAAGATGTCTCAAGCCATCGACAAGTATGACTTCAACTAGTGTAGGCGTATACATTGGCACTCCTATTACAGCGCCCAACATAATGCCGGTAAATCCGCTTAGATATGAAGCTACGATTTTAGGGGGTAAATACGTCTCAACATAACTCACAATAGCGATGCCCAATAGGAGGTATGGTATAATTGCTCTAGCGAGAATGCATGTTGTCTGAAAACTTTGCCATAACTTGTCAAGCAATGGCTCCTTATACTCGGTTACACCATAGCTTTTGCTGATTCTTGTTCTACACTTTTCTTCAACAGCTCTACCCCATGGCATCTTAGAAATTATAAAGCCTACAGTCACTGCAATAATTATGGAGAAGAATAGTCTGGCAATAGCAATTTTCCATGAGATTATATCAGCCGTAAAGATAATTGCCATTATGTTCGCTGCAGGAGCTGTAAGAAGAAACGCTAAAGCTGGCCCAAGTCCAGCACCACCATACACTAATCCAGCAAATATGGGGATCATAACACATGAGCAAACGGTGAGTAAAGGGGCAGAGAGAGCAGCTAGAACGTAGGAACTTTTTCTCCTACTGCTAAGGTGGTTAAGGAGAACGTGTTTAGGCATAAGCTCACTAATAAAACCGGCAAGTATAAATGCGAAGAGTAATGCACCACCAGCTCTCACAAGATACGAGAATATGTATATAAAAGGTAGGAGAATTGGGCCATAACTTCTCATAACATCTAAACTAGGTAGTTTTACTAGAGTATAACCTGTAATCCTACAGTAAGCAAAGTAAGTAAATCCGAGAACAAAAAGGACTACAGGCGTAAGACCCTTTATAACACGAATAATATCGTTAGTGTTTGACATACTTAATCTAGAACCTCCTTAAGAACCTCCATAGCCTTCTTCTTGCTGCCCAATACTTTACCTAAAATCTTAACCTCACCGTTTACAGCAACTGCTGGTGTAATCACTATACCATACTTAGAGATAATGCCAGGTGACATGGCGTCAACTTTTACAACTTCAACTCTATCTTCGACACCAAGCTCCTTTACAGCTTCAACAAGAACCTCATAGGTTTTCTTGCATTTAGGGCATGGGGGTTCTGGACCTAAAACCTCGACAACCACTTTTTTAGCCATAAAGTAACACCTTTAGTTAACATATTGTAACTAAGTTATAAACTTTAAGTTACAATTTGAAACCAGTGTAATGAGAGCCCACATTAATCAGTCTAGTTCATCATGGTTAATGATGTTAAAAGGGGAATGTAGCATTAAGTACAGTATAACATCTATGTACCTTTATTACATGGTTACCATAATGAAATACTAGGATTAATTTGAGTATTTGGAAATCGGTGCTTCCCAACGCTCTAACGTATATGCCTATCATTATTCTCTAACCAATAAGCTTCATAATCTCTTTTTCTTTTAGCCTTGAATTATACTCTTACCCTTACCTTCAAGGTATTTTAAGTACTTACTAACCCTATACAATGCTATGTATACTGAGTGTAGTAATTGATTTTCTGATATTAGTTTGTCAGCAAACATCTTCGGTAGTAGCCAATGTTCTTCGCTAAGCACCTTCTTCTTACTCCCGGCACAACCCCTAATGGTCCCTAGCGTTACCATAATACTAGTTCCTCAATAGAATTTTAGCTCTAAACTTTGCAGTATATAATGTAAAAATTTATAATCTCTATGTGGTATACTTTTACTTGACTACATAGGGTGTTTACTATGAGTGAAGTCTTTAGTGTGAGGATACCTAAGAAACTTAGGAAGTTAATGGATGAATGTAAAGGTGTTGATTGGGCTGAGGAAGTTAGAGCATTCATTAATAGGAGGGTTAGAGAGCTATTGATGGAGAAGTATCTTAGAGTTGCTAGGGAAGCACGTAAGCAGCTAGATAAAGTATCGGTACCTGTTAACGAGTTAATTCGTGAGGATAGAGAACGTGAACACTAAGATCATTATTGTTGATAGTTCTGTTCTCTTTGCACTATTCTTTCCTGAAGAATATAGTGAGTGGTCTGAAGAGATAATTAAAAAATATGATGAACTTCATGTACCAGAGTTAGTATTTTTAGAGACTAGTAGTGCGGCTTGGAAGAGGATAATAATATTTAAACAGCCAAGTGATATTGTATTAAAGAATCTTAGATTACTACATAAGTTCATAAGCGATACATGTGTAATTCATAGAGACATAGATTATCTTCAAAGAACAATAGAACTCTCCATAAAACTCAGAACAACCATTTATGACTCATTATTCCTAGCTATAGCAGAAAAATACAAAACAAAAGTATTAACTGTTGATAAGAAGCTTGTGGAAACTCTGAAGCATAGAAAGGAGGAACATAGAGTAGTAAGCCCATGGAGCACTAGTAGGTGATAATTTCACTGAGTGTCCCAGTATATTGAATCCTTTCTCACTATGAGGATTCTAATGTCTTGAGTGCTAATGCCTCCTCGATGAGAAGAGTTCTTCTTAAGGTGCTTGCTCCGTTTAAATACACATGCGGACCCGTTTTCCAAGGAGGAAAAGATAGAATTAGTTAATAATATGTAATGAATTCGAGTTTGAAAGAAAAAATATAGTGAAGTTTATATTTTTACTCTGTTTCTCCTATAAATCTCTTAGCGACTTTAAGCATGTCTGTTGTTAATTCTAAGGGTAGAACTATTTTGGTTGATGCTGATTCTCCTACTTTTCCAAGTGTATCGAGATATTGTATATACAGGGTGTTAGAGCTTACCTTTGAAGCTATTTCATCTATTTTCTCGATGGCCATAGCGTATCCTTCTGCTCTACGCAAACGAGCTATTCTCTCTCCTTCAGCTTCTCTAATTAGTGCTTCTTTGCGTCCTTCAGCCTGCAATATAACGGCTTGCTTTTTACCGCTTGCCTCTAATATCATAGCTCTTTTAGTTCTCTCAGCAGCCATTTGTTTAACCATAGCTTCTTGAACATCGCTTGGCGGTCTTATTTCTTTAATTTCTACTGCAGTTACTTTAATTCCCCATCTATCCGTAATATCATCTAATTTGGTTCTTAAGGTATTATTGATTTCATCTCTTTTAGCAAGAACATCGTCAAGCGTCATACCGCCTATTACGGCTCTAAGAGTTGTTATGGTTATACCTATTGATGCATTAACGAAATTCTTAACGGCAGTAACTGATTTTATTGGATCAAATACCTTGAGATATACGAATAAGTCTATATCTACAGGTGCATTATCCTTTGTGAAGCATGTTTGTGGAGGAATATCTAACATAAACTCTCGGAGGTCAACCATTTTTGCAGTATCTATGAAAGGTATGAGTAACACTAATCCGGGGCCTTTAGCCCCTACAAGTCTACCAAGCCTAAAGACTACAAGTCTCATGTATTCTCGAACTATCCTTATAGCTCTAGAGACGACCGTAATAATAGCTAAGAACACTAGTAATGTAAAAACCATAGTTACTATATCCAATAATTCATACACCACATTTCAATATTAGGGACTCTATGTTAATTCTCATATATAAAGACCATGATATTAGTCTACAGCCTTCCTCACATAGAGCTTAAGGCCCTTTACCTTAGTAACAATAATCTTCTCACCAGGCGCTATCTTACCCTCTACTGAAAAGGCTGTCCAATCCTCCTTATTAACATAGACTATTCCAGGCTGCTTAGGGTTAATGGCTGTTTTAGCTATTCCCACCTGTCCCATAAGTTTCTCTTCATACTTAGGATACTTTCTCCTCATCACAGTTGCTGCCTTAAAGAACACTGTTACCATAAGTCCGGCAAAACCAACTAAACCTATTAAGAAGGCCATGTGAATTGAGGTCACCACTTTGTAAGGTTGTCTATAGAATAACATGAAGATACCTATTGCTGTAACAATTACGCCGCTTACTCCAAAAACCCCAAAGCCAGGTATGTATATTTCAATAACTAATAATGTAAGTCCTGCGATTAATAGTATCGTTATTAAGAGATCAGGTGCTATCACAGCCATACCGTAAAGGCTTAGCATGATTAATAGTATTCCTGCTATTACGTATCCTTGAAAACCGGTTATCATTATTTCAGCGAAAATAAGCATTGTCCCTACGGCAAGCATTATAGGTGCTATCAGAGGACTCGATATTAACGATACTATTTGCTCCCAATAGCTAGGTGTTACCTCTTCAACTAGGTATAAGTTATTTTCATCTAAAATTCTGGAAAGAGTATTAGCTTGATGAGCAAAACCCGCTTTATAGGCTTCCTCGGCAGTTAATACAAGGTTTTCTGTAACAAACTTCTCCGCCATTTCAACAAGTGTCTTATTCTTATGGAACTGTCTCTCTGCTAGAGATCTAAACCTAGAAGCCACATAGTTAACTACCTTCTCATCTGCAGGATAAGGCATAGCCGCTCCAATGCTAGCACCCTCTCCCATGTATATCTTGTTACAAGCTAGAGCTATGAGAGAAGCAGCTGAAACAGCCTTACCTCCAGGAGGAATCCAAGCATAGCATGTAACATTAGATTCAATGATTCTCTCAACTATGATATCAGTGGCCCCTAAATAACCCCCATAACTATTAATTTTCAAGACCAATGCTTTAGCATCAATTTGTTCTGCAATACGCAAAGCCCTAGCTATTAACTCTACAGCTCCACCGCTTACCTCGATGTCAAGATCGATAAGTACTGTAAGGGTGCCTGTAGTTTCTTGGGAATATGATATTGCCTCCGGTAAAGAGAGTATTACTACTAATATTAGAATCAAGTATCCAATAGCTTTCAATATGGAAGACAAGAATATATCACATCTTGGTCAAGTATAGTGTAATATAGGTAAAAGAGTAGTAATATAGTCTTCGGTAAATATTTGCGCGTGAATTTTTAAGCAATAAATAACATTTCCTACCTCTAAAAACTATGTTTTACTCAAACTATGTAATACTTTAATTAGGATGTGTAAAGAACGTTGCCATCACAATTCTAAAAGTCTCCCTCGGCTTATGTAGCTTGTTGCCTATTTTTATTAGACCTCCCTTTTCCAATATGCTGAATGTGATATCTAAGGTCTTTACTAAGTCTTCCTAAGGTATTAGGGTTAATTTTCCATTGACCTTTACTACCATTCCTACGTGTTTATTATTGCATATAGAATAGGTCTTTTACTATGAGATGAAAATTAAACTATGTCTACGCTAAGAATGGCATTTTAATGTCGCACTTATATTTTAATAGGGTAACCCTAATGCTATGTTGTAGATTTTGTAGAAACGGATAGGTTCTTACAAAAGAATGATATATTGTTGTCTAGTAAATGTAGTGGAAGAACAATTTTTCAGAGAGTATTCAGAAACGTTTTAAATAATTTATGTGTTAATGAAGTTTAGGATTTCAGCGGGATGATATAATGAACGTCGGGATAGGTTTAATTCAAATGGAATCTTCTGTGGGAGACAAAAAAGTAAACCTTGAAAAAGCGAAGTTGTTTATTAAAGAAGCTATAGATAATGGTGCTGACATCATAGTGCTTCCAGAACTCTTCCTAGTCGGATATGCTCTTGAGAAAATAGGTGAATCACTGTCTTATCTTGCGGAAACAATCAACGGGCCGACGGTTAAAGAGTTATTGCATATATCAAAAAGAGAAGGAGTTGTTATTGTAGCACCTATTCCTGAAATAAGGGAAACTCCGGGAGTAGTCTATAATTCAGCAATTGTAATAGGCGACGACGGCAAAGTACTGGGTTCTTATGCGAAAACTCATCTCTGGGTTCTTGAGAAGAAATATTTCAGAGCTGGAAATAGTTATCCAGTTTTTAAAACATCTTATGGTACAATAGGCGTTATGATATGTTATGATGCAGGTTTTCCAGAAGTAGCTAGAATACTTACTTTAAAAGGTGCCGAAATAATTTTAATGCCCTCAGCATGGAGAATACAAGACTTTGACCTCTGGGATGTAAATACGAGAGCTAGAGCATTAGAAAACTTAGTGTATCTAGCTGCAGTTAACATGGTTGGAGAAAGAAACGGGAAACCCTACTTCTTCGGAAATTCAAGAATAGTGAATCCTAGAGGACACATAGTTAAAGAGGGTAAGTTAAATAATGAAGAAATTATTGTACATAAACTGAACCTAAATGAACTAGTAGAATTTCGGAAACAACTATCATACCTAAGAGATAGACGGCCAGAAATATACCATTATATTTTAAAATAGGTTTTTCACAAGTTCTCATAGTAAACCTAACTAGGCAATTTAAAGTCTCCTAAAAATAATTACATAATTAGGGGCCTATGTAATGACTGCAATTAAACACGTTATAGAAATAGCAGATCTTCTTGAAAGACCTAATGTTAATGGTGAATATGTTAAAGAATTTTTTGATGCAAAAGGGTTCGAAGATGTTAAGGTAAATGTTGAACATGTTAAGGGTGTTAAAGGCGAAACGGACTTCATAAAAATAGTTATTCCGGGTGTAAAAGGAAAAATCGTTGGGGGTAACGCACCGACATTAGGGATTATAGGTAGGCTTGGAGGAATTGGTGCAAGACCGCACTTAATAGGGTTAGTGTCTGATGCTGATGGAGCTATAGTTTCCCTTGCTGCAGCATATAAAATTGCTGAGCTTCGAAAGCGAGGAGAAAGTATTGAAGGAGATGTCATTATAACAACTCACATATGCCCTAAAGCACCTGTAAGGCCATACAAGCCCGTTCCAATGATGGATTCTCCTGTTAATATTTTTAAACTACTTAAGCGTGAAGTAGATCCCGCGATGGACGCTATTCTTTCAGTAGATGCTACAAAAGCTAACTGGATAATAAAGCATGCTGGTTTTGCAATAACGCCGACAATTAAGGAAGGATGGATACTAAAAGTAAGCAATGACCTAATAAACGTATACATTAGAGTTACAGGTGAACCACCCGCCATAGTACCTATAACTATGCAGGATTTAACTCCTTACTCCACACCAATATACCATATAAATAGTATGGTGCAGCCATGGCTGTATACATCTGCTCCCTTAGTTGGTGTAGCCATAACAACAAGAATGGCTGTACCTGGTTCAGCAACAGGAGCCACCAACATTTATTCTCTAGAACAAGCGACAAGATTTATAGTTGAAGTAGCCAAGGACTTCGCTTCCGGCAAACTCGCATTTTATGATAAAGAAGAATGGGAAAGAATAATTGAGATTCATGGAAGTGTTAAAGAGATTTTAAGAAAAGGTGCGCCATAATACTCTATACTTGTTTAAGAGCAGCATAGAGCTAAATATGGTTTATTTGGAGTACTGACTAGGTTTAAGATTTAGAAATCTTTATAATGCCATAATATTCTAATGCATAGTATGTATGAGGTATTGGGGTAGGAGTTATGAATGTCCCACTACTTTTAGAATTATTCATTAGATTCCTTAAAGTCGGTATTGTTGGTTTTGGCGGTGGATGGGCTATATTACCTATTATTGAAAGAGAGGTTGTTGAGGAAGCAAAATGGCTTTCTAGGTCTGAATATTTAAACTTGGTCGCTATAGCTGGTTCTACGCCGGGACCAGTTGCTGTAAATGCAGCTACATATGTTGGTTTTAAACTCGCAGGCCCGTTAGGGGCTTTCATAGCTACTTTAGCTGTAATACTACCACCATTTACAATAATTTCTCTAATAGTTTACTCACTTACAACATATATCACTAATAGGCTCGTGCAAGCGGTGTTAAATGGGTTAAAAGCAGCCGTTATAGGACTAATCATTTTAGCGCTAGTTACAACTGCGAAAGAAACATATGCTATGTTACCGAAAATTCCCCAAGTAATAGCAGCATCATCAATAATATTATTCATGATAGTCACAGTGTATATATTTAAAATTCATCCCATAATTTCATTGTTAATATCGGCACTAATAGGATTATTGCTGGGGGTACTTAAAGTATGGTAATAATTGGAAATAGTTTGAACAAGTGTGTCTCATATATAGTTAAGCATCTTAGTTAACATGTAAGGTGGTGTTAAGCTGAAATTTAAATAACATGTATTAATGTAAGTATGAATATGAAAAGTAGTATAAGGTAAGGAAGCTTTAAAGTACGTTCCTCATATAATTGCATATATTTGTATGAGGATACTAGGGCAGTTATTCCTATAAGGCCAGCATTTATGATGAAAGGTAAAGATAGATTATCAATATGAAATATTAGGCCTCCAATACTAACTGTTATTTTATGAAAGTACATGGTAAATGTAATCATTAACAGTGATAATACTATAAGAGAGTATAATGATATTTTCATTATCTTAATTTTATCATTCATGCAGAAATACCTCCATAAATTGTAATATGTGATATCGTATTGTATGATAGAAGGTAAGACGTTAGTGATATTGCAATAAGTGCAGCTATAGTGTATTTCATTAGTGAAGGTATGTTAATTCTATTAATGGATAGTTCAGAGTTTGAGAAGACAGTTTTTCCAACCATTTAATACTTACTATAAAGAATACGCATGAACTTATGAACATGGAAAATATTGGAACCAAATGGATAGCGTTGGCAAATTTACTTACTGACGTTAAAATGTAAAGCTTACCGAAGAATAAGTTAAATGGGGGTACGCCTGATAGCCCAAGTATTGCTGAAATTCATCCTATTGTAACTAGTTTAGTGGGGAGAAGAAGACCTTTAATATTTCTCATATCATGGGTTCCATAAACATATCCGAAAACTCCGACAATAAGGAAACCTAAACCTTTAAGGTAAGCATGGGTTACAAGATACGAAGTTGAAGCTTTCAAGCCAATAGTAGGGTTTATGATGGCATAAGCTAGCCCAACATACATTATCATGACCTCATTTACTGTTGAGTAAGCTAATAATTTTTTAGCATCAGTTTGAACAGGGTACATGAGAACACAAATAATGCAAGTAATTACTATAGGAATTGTAAGTATTGTAAAGCATATTTCAGGCAACGAATTAATGAACTGGATTATCCTACCTAACAAATAAACACCCATTTCACTCATGGCGGCGCCGTGGTGAAAGGCTGAAGCAGGCGTAGAAGCTACCATAGCATCTATAAGCCATGAGTAAAAGGGGAATTGTGCAGACTTAGCTAAGGAAGCCACTAAAATCAGTGTAAAGAGTATTAGCTTAATACCTGGAGTTAGTCTATGTATTTCTAAAAGGCTTGTATCATGGATATAGTAAAAGCTAATACATGAGGCAATATATGGTCCAAGTAGTGCTCTGACATGAGTATAGATTATAGCTTTATTTGCTGCTTCAATAGCTTTCCTAGAACCATAGTATAATATAAGGCCCCAACACGATATTGTCATTAATTCAAAAAATATTATCATCTGTATTAGTGATGAAGAATGTAGAAATGCTAGCGTGGATCCTAAGAAGAGAAGCATCCAGGCGTAAAATTTGCCTTTACCGTAATGTATTGGGTGTAGTTTATTGTTAGGGCTTAAATAGTCTATTGAATATATTAAAAATATTGCTCCACATGTAACTACAGCTATGCCTACAATCACCGAGAAAGGATCAATAATTAAGCCATAAAATTCCCCTACCACATTCATCTTCAATAAAACTACATGTATAAGGGACATATCTTTAACATACAGGAAAGCCCCTAGAAAATAAGTTGACATTACTGCAAACACATTAATGAGCAAGTATATGTCAGCGAGTTTTCTATCTAGGATGAATAATGGTAAACTGGATACAAGAGGTATGAGGAGCGATGCTAAAAACAGTATGGGTATGGTACTCACTAGAAATCACCAACACTTTACAATACAGCTTTAAGAGAAAATGCTATGGCGGCGTAAATGTTTCTTGAAAAAGTTAGTAGACTTATCTAACATGTTTACTAAGCATCTCTCTCTACTAATCAAAGCTAAAGTCGCCGAAGCTAGCCTAAATTGTAACAAATTTGGAGTTAAGTAAAAACATTATACCTAATACAATATCGAATATGGAAATTCAAAAATTATCTATTAGTAAATAATAAACTGTCCATTAAGCAATGGCTGTAATAAGTGCGAATTCAGTAGTATTATTTTGAAGAAAGGTATGCTCGGTAATCATTAATATAATGGCTTTAAAATATATTAATTAATTCTAGAAGTTTAGAAGCTTTCTCAGACGCTTTATGAATGTTTTCTAAACCTTTTGAGCCTTTTGCAAGCCAGTATCCCATATGATATGCTACAGTTTTACTTTCATCACCAAAGATCTTCCTAAGTGTTGATAGCAGTATGGGAACATATAATAATTCTGTACTTACAGTAAGACGTGATAATGTTTCATACCATAACTTATTAGATTTCTCAAGAACTAGCATTGTGGTTCCAGCATTAATAATAGTGATGCACTTTCAATTAAATGCCGCTGTTCTTCAGGCAATATAGATGTTGTTAAAAGGAAAGTGAAGAAACGTCATAAACACTGCAAATATAGCTATAGGAATAAGAAGCTTCCAAATAACACTAATTATACTACCTTTAAATCTCTTATAACCTAGAGATAATGCGGCATGCTATATATACGCTTACAATCACTATGTCTGATATATTTGCTACTTTTTGCTACTTACTACTTAACTTTAATAAACCTTAGACTTTTTAGGAACCAGTGAGGCTTTGAAGCTAATTACCATATTGAATCCATTTAATATGAAATTAACTTAGCAGTTAATTTTGTATCTTAAACATTTAAGCTAAGATGTGTACTAAGTTTATACAACATTACTACACAGTGTTTTTATATTATCACGAGGTAGAATGTTCTTAAGGTGTTATTTGTATTGTCCAAATATATACTAGCGCTTATGTTGTTGATGCTAATTGCATTGTCGCTTAATGTGGTATATGCTATGTGGTTTGATAAGTTAAGGGCTAATGTTAAAGTTACTTTAGGATCTTTTGATCTTAAAATTACTTCTCAAAAATTCCTTTGTGAACATTGTGACTGTGATGAAAGCTACGTAAATGTTTCAAGTGACGGTAAAAGCGCTCAAGTATTTGTTGCTGACGCTAAACCAAACAGTAGCATATGGGTTGGACTTGTTCTATCTAATGAGGGTACATTACCTTTAAAATTAGTTCAGGTCAGTATATCAGGCTGTAATTATTCTGAAGTTTACGTTTACGGACCTTTTCAAGCACCAGGCACTAGTGGTGTTTGGGGTAGGGTAAGACTAAGCGATCTTCCATTTCTCGGCGATGTAGGCTTACCTAGCCCTGCTTGTGATCCCAGTAAAAAACTTATTGTATGGATTAAAATGTTGTCTCCAGCATTAGAGGGGACTAAAGCTAAATACACTATAACCTTAAGTAGTGCTATTTCTATTTAAGAACCAAGATGTCATAAATTTCTCTCATAAGCTATTTTGGCTTAAATATTTTTCCTAGCACTATAAGCATTGTTTAAGGAATTTTACGCTCTATTTCTGCTTTTCCTTTGATTTCAGATGCTTAATTCTATTTTTACCTATGTTTGATTTTCTATTAACTTTAATAACAACTATTGAAGCTAAGAAGTGCCTATAGGTTCCAACTAAATATCTTATGTACTTATTTTTCTTCTCACTCTTCATTACATATCTCCTTTCGACTTTTACTTTCCATGTACTTTTCAATATTTATAATAAGGTCTTTAGTAAGTTCAGGCACTTCTTTTTCGGTAAAATATGTTCTTCTTTGTTTCTGCCTTAAAATTCCTCTTAATACAGCTATGCCGTATATTATCGCTTCAGGTTTAGGAGGACATCCGGGAACATACACCGTTGGCGGTATCTTTACCTTATATTCTTCCCTTAGAATTTTGTAAAAAGCCTCTATTCCTCCAATGACAGCATATGAATCATACCATATTCCTCCACCACAAGCACATGATCCAACAGCTACTACAGCTTTAGGTTCAGGGATAGCGGTAAATGCTCTTATAGCTTTAGGTAAAGTTTCTCTAGTTATAGGGCCTGTAAAAACAATTACGTCTGCATGCCTAGGTGAAGCAACAAGTTTAATACCTAATCTTTCAACATCATGATAAGGTGTAAACACGTTTAAAACTTCTATATCGCAGCCATTACAACTGCCGCTATTTAAGTGAAACACCCATAAGCTTTTCATAAACAGTTTAACGCTCAAATCACCACCTCGCATAGGAAATGTATTTTGCAGAAACCTTGCTTCTGCATTCACTACATAGAAGAAGTAATGGTCTTTGGTCTTTAGGAACATTTTTCGCCGTGAACAATACCTGCCTTATTGTAGCATAAGGTTTACCGCATACTTCACATTTAGCCATTTTCAATTCAACGACTTGGTATAAATCGTTAGTAGTAAGTGTTGATAATTCAAATTCTCTTGTTAACTTTATTGCTTCAGTTGGACAGACATCCTGGCATCTACCGCAGAAAATGCATTTACCGAGAAATAGTATTATCCTTTTCACACTTTTGTTCAAGTCTATTTCTGCACTTAGGGCGTTAGGTGGGCAAACATTTACACATGCCCCACACCCTATGCATTTCTCCACATCTATGCTAGGTTTTCCTCTAAAGCCTTCAGGAACTTCTATTGGTTCATAAGGGTATTTTTTAGTAACAACACCTGTCCTTAATGCTTCCTTAAGTATGTGAAGTCTAGCACTCATTAACACTGCCTCCTTCTAGCAAGTTCCTTCAAGCGAATTCTACGTTTGATATTTCTTTTAATATCGATTATAACTAAATGGTCCGTACATGAGAAGCATGGATCTATGCTAGCAATTATAGCTGGAGCATCAGCCAGATTTTCCCCTTTAAGCATAACTAATGTTGAAGGTATATTGTTGTATGAGGGAGCCCGGGGTCTCCAGCGGTAAATCTTATTGTCCCTACCTGTAATAACTAAGTGGACGTTTTCTCCTCTGGGAGCTTCAGTTAAACCTAAGCCTTTCTTGTACTCAGGTATTTTAATTTCATCCGCCATTATATTTCCCTTAGGAATATTTTTCAGTAATTGCCTAAGCATATTTACTGATTCGAAAACTTCATCATACCTCACTAATGCTCTAGAGTAAACGTCTCCTTCATCATATACGGGAACTTTGAACTCTACTTCACCATATGCGGCATATGGATGATGTTTCCTAACATCAGTATCTATGCCGGAAGCTCTAGCTACTGGTCCGACGACAGAAAGCTTCCTAGCTTCGTTACGGTTTAGTAACCCTATATTTTTGGTTCTAGAAATAACCTCTTTAAGCTTTAACATTTTGTCTAGAACTCTTCTAAGCTTTGTTTCCACGTAATCTAAGGTTTTTAGAGAGAACTCTATTTTCTCAGAGTTTATGTCTCGTCTAACACCTCCAACAAGGTTTAAGCCATAATTTTTCCTATTACCTGTAAGCACTTCTGCAAGATCCATTATCTTCTCCCTAATAAGCCATGTCATCATAAATCCTGTATCGAAACCTAGTAAGTGGAAGAGTACTCCAAACCATAGTAGGTGGCTATGTATTCTCTCTATTTCCAGAAGAATGCTTCTAATGTACTTTGCTCTTAAAGGAACCTCTATTCCCGCGGCACTCTCTACTGCTTGACAATAAGCTACATTATGCGTATATCCGCAAATACCACATATTCTTTCAGCAATGAAAGGTATTTGGTTTATTGTTAATCTTTCTTCAGCAACCTTCTCTATGCCTCGGTGAACATGGAATCCTCTATATTTAGCATCTACTATTTTCTCTCCTTCAACATATAATTCGAAATACTCAGGTTCATGTAATGCAGGATGGTAGGGTCCGATAGGTACTATGTATTCTTCCTCAGCTTTCCTTTTCTCTTCACCTTCATTTCTGCTCTTTAGTAATTTATTTCTCAGCTCTCTTATGCTAACATCTTTTCTTAATGGATAAACTCCCTCAGGCCAATCATATGGCAGTATGAGTCTTTCTAAGTTAGGATGGTCTTCGAAGAATATGCCGAAAAAGTCGTGAGCTTCTCTCTCGTGCCAATTAGCCCCAGGTATTATAGGGGTTATTGAAGGTAATTTAGGTATTACGGGGTTTATTTTAACATGAACTATTATGGATAGTTTTTGTTTATCCATAAGAAATACATGATACACTTTAAAATATCCATTTATAGGTCTTTCATCGGAACCTACAGTTACTGAAAAGTGGCCTCCAAGTTTCCAATGAAGTATTTCACTTATTTCCCTAACCTTATCTGCGCTTACTTCGATAAAGTAAGTGTTTTCATGTACTTTTTCTATTTTACCATATTTACTTAGTGAATCCAATATTTTAGTAATTGAAGTATGCAATAATTAACACCACCAATAGTATGGGTACTAGTGTTTTCGTGAATTTTAACGCTTGATCTATACGTAGTCTTCCACAGTATGTTTCAATGCAAACGTAGGTTAATGATAGAGCTATAATTGAAATAATGTAAAGTACTGGTGTAAGTAACATAGGGATTTCTTTAGGTAGTATGAGGTACGCTATTATTGTGAAGAGAAGTATTCTTTTAAGGTACATTGAGTACTTCATTATACCTAAACTTTTACCACTATATTCTACAAGTATTCCATCAATTATTTCGGGTTCAGCTTCAGGTATGTCGAAAGGCAACTTGTAAGACTCAATGTATGCTATAATGGCAAATAAAATTATTGATGCAATAGCTGACAAGGTATATGGAGGTATTATTGGAAATAGCGTTTCTAACATTAGACTTCTCTTCAAAGTTGCAAATATGGCAAGTATAAGCGCCATTAGGAGTTTAGATAATGTTGTTAAACTTAGTTCTCTACTGGCACCTATTGCTGCAAAAACATTGCCTGACGAAATACTTCCTATAGCTAAAAGTACCGATGAAGAAGCTATAAGATAAGTTAGGACTACTATGTCCCCGAAGAAGCTTAAAGAAACACGGGTGAATGAAGGCACTAAAGCTAAGGCAAATAGCATGTTAGCAAATATTATGTATGGTGAAATAACATATGCTATAGAGTACTCCTCAGTAACGATACTTGGCCTTTTAAATAGCTTAATTAGATCATACCATGTCTGCAATATCGGAGGTCCCTTCCTGCACTGAAGCTTAGCCTTAATCTTTCTTTCAATACCGTCAATAATTGGTGCCATGACTAATAATGCTGCAACATTAGCAAAAACAATTACTAAATGTAACATAGTTAATCACCCAACGTATAATAGTAGAATTAAGACAGCTATTAGCGTAAATAAAGTTAGCATAATTACGAAATTCTCAGTGATTTTAGCTAATACTTTAGTAAAGCTAAAGTATTTCTTAATGAATTCTTTAACGAATATCTTATGTAAAAATCTTCCTGTAAGATAAAATTCATTAAAGCTCCTTATGAAAGGTCTAAAGTATGATGCAGCTGACATGTTCATAGCGTATTTTCTAAATGGGACACCACAGCTCCATACACTAAACTTATTAAGCTTATGAGGTAAAGCTGCTGCCACTATTGAGGAAATAAGTATTAAACCCACAGCTATTATTAATGGAGAATTTGCTGAAACGAACTCCACCTTTAGCAAGGCTATGCCTGGAAAAACTCGGATGTACGAGAAGATATTACCTAAGGGAAATATTGTCTTTGAAACAGCAGATATCATGTTTAATGGTATTGCCGGGTAAATGCCTAAGATAATGCATAGTGTTGCTAAAAGTATTTGAGAAAACATCATCGGTAAAGGCACATCTTTTACCTTTTCAACCTTAATTGCGGCTGGTTTTGTAAATAGCGTTGTAAAGTATTTTACAGCATAAGCGGCAGTTATTGCACTTACAAATAAAGCTATTACACCGTATGCTGCTAATATGGTAAACGATGGTATTGTTGAAGAATATATGAGCCATTTACTTACAAAACCATTAAATGGTGGAATTCCCACTAATGAGAGTGAAGCTATTAATGTTAGAATTGATGTTAAGGGCATAAACTTGGCGAGTCCCCCTAAAACATTAAGATTTCTTAGACCTGTTCTATAAATAACGGAACCTGCTGTAAGGAAGAGTAGCGATTTGAACATTGCATGATTCATTACATGATATAATGATGCTGCAAAAGCTACTGAGGCCAAAACAGTGTAGCTCTTTTCACCCATGGAATACAGTAGTAATGATGATCCTAAAGCAAACACTATGTACCCCATTTGGCCTATACTGGAAAATGCTAAAAGTCTCTTAGAATCATTTTGTAAAATAGCGTACATTGTACCTACGAGAAGGGTTATGGTACCTATAGTTGCTACAATATATCCCCAATAAACTGTTGGTTCAAAGAAGAAATAGAATATTCTAAAGAACATGTAAACAGATGTTTTTATCATAACACCACTTAATAGTGCTGAAACATTGCTTGGTGCTTCAGGATGAGCATCTGGAAGCCATGTATGGAAAGGTATTAGGCTTGCTTTAACGCTGAAGCCTATGAAGAGTAGTGCTATTAGTGCATTAGCTAAAATGGGGTTTTCAACTAAGAGGTTTTTAGTATAATACCTTATCATATCAAATGACGTGTTCATTCCTGATAAAATAATTAAAATTATTAAAGCAGATACTATTATTACTTCAGTGCCTCCCTTTGACATGCAAAAGTACTTATAAGCAGCTTTTCTAGCAACTGTTTTTTCCCTCTCATATGAAACTAGGAATTGCGAAGTAACTGTCATAAGTTCCCAAAATATAATGAACCAGAAAATATCATGAACTACGAATACTAAGTACATAAAGCATAGGAATAAAGCGTAGTTTAACCCGTAAAATCCTAAGTGTTGTTTATGTAAATACCTATTAATGTAGCTTATTCCATAAATTGATGAAGCTAAACCAACGATACCTAAGATGAGAACGAAAAAGGCTGAAAGAAAATCCATTTTAATATATATTATACTTAGATTTATTGGTAAAATTGATTCAGTTATTCTGGAAATAAGTATTAATTTTTCCTCGAAAACTTTATTGAAAAGTAGAACGTTTAGGGATAAATAGCACATTATTAAAGATGAAATAGTAGAAAAAAATGATGAAATATAGTTTCCAAGTTTACCTTTAAACGTGCTAGAGGTTATTGCTCCTAAAATCAGTAATGCTGCAGGCGCTAATATTGCATATTCTGCCATAACATACGCCTATGACTTATTATCTCTTTATGAAAACTATTTTATGATTTATGAAGTCTATTTTTGAAAGCACATAATTTACTTCCAAAGATTCACCTAAAATATCTTTTAATAATATTTTTCCATTCCTTATTTCTAATAATGCAACATTATCCATTATTTCCTCTTCGCGACCATTCGCAACCAATACCGCCTTAGATTCACACATTATTTAACACCACACTACTATTTTACAAGTTTAGATATTTTATTGAAGAGCATATAAACATCATGAACTATGAGACTATCCTTAGGAAGACTTGTAATTCCCAATCCTTTCATTTCTACTTCTTGAAGGCCACTATCATAGCGAACTATATGGTATGGTATGTTCTTTTCTGGGAAAATTCTTGAGTAACTTTTTGCTGCCTCTAAGGAGTCTCTAACTTTGTTTATTACTAGAATTGTTTTCTTAATCCCCAGTTCCTTGGCCATTTCAATTAATTTTCTAGACACTATTAGTGATTTTATTGTAGGCTCAGTTACACAAAGAAATAAGTCAAACTTTTCCGCTAAACCTCTGCCGAAAACTTCAGCACCAGCTTCCGCATCAACTATAATTACCTCTTTTCTCTTTAAAAACACATGTCTTAAGAAAGCTTTTGCTAAAGCTATAGCGGGGCATAAGCATCCTTCTTTACTAGTGTCTATGCTTCCTACGACAACTAAATTCAAATTATTCTTTACCTTTACACCGTATCTTTCAACGATATCGTCAACTTTAGGTGTTAGTGAGAAAAGAACCCCCCATCCTTCCCCAGGCTGTGCTCCAGTTTTTTCTTCAATAAGCTTCATGTTTCTCGTTAGCGGAACTATTTTGAAGGCTTTATCCAGCGGTATTCCAAGGCTTTGCGCGAGATTCGGTATGGAATCTGTGTCTAAAGCTAGTACTTTGTATTCATGATTAGAAAAAATATGTGAAAGTAGGGCTGCTATTGTTGTTTTACCTACTCCTCCTTTTCCCGCCACTATAATTTTCATTTAAAAATGGCCTCAACATTTGCTATCTGCTACTATGTTGGCCAGTGTAGTTTCTTTCTTTTCTCCATAATTACCGAAATTATTGTTTCAGCTGCTTTTTCTGGATCTGGTTCTACGTAGAATTTCCCTCCAAGTACGTCTTCTATATCCTCTGTTAATAGCTTAGTTACTTTCAGACTCCCTAAAACGGGCGGTATTGTACCTAGATGAGTAAATACTCCTGAAGCTACGAAGTATGTTCCTATGCTTACGGCTTTTTCACTCATCCATTCTGGCGCAGAACCGGCAACCGGCAGGTCCGATATGTCTACGTTTAGTGCTTCTGAAAGGGCTTTCAACGCAATTAGTATTCTTGAGCAATCAACACAGCTGCCCATATGAAGACATGGAGGTATTTTTAGTGCTTCACAGATTTTTCTTAATCCAGGTCCTGCATACTTAGCTGCTTCAGGAGATAGGAGACCATGCATTCCAGCAGCAATTGCCCAGCAACCCGTACCTACAACTAATATATCGTTTTCTATTAACTTCTTAGTTATTGTTACATGGCTGAAGTTGTGCTTGACCTTAGGATTAACGCATCCAACAACTCCAACAATGCCCTTAATTGTTCCATCCTTTAAAGCGTTTATTAATGGATCCAATGTTCCGCCTAAAGCTTCTAAAATGGCTTCCACACTAAAGCCTGCCATTAACTCCATTTTATACTTAGGTATATGCACTCTTTCCTTAGGTCTATTCGGATAGTTTTCTATTGCAATTTTAACGATTTTCTTAGCTATTTCATCAGCTTTTTCAGGTTCAAACTCAATGTGTACTGCTCCGGGAATATGCATTTTAGGTTCAGTAGTTATTAATTTCGTATGATAGCAGCCTGCAACATTGGCTAAAGCAGGCATTATACATTGGTAATCAACTACCATAGCCTCAACAGCACCTGTTGTTATCGCTAATTCCTGCATCAGCATGTTTCCAGCTAATGGCACGCCAAGCCTCATTAAGACCTCATTGCCTGTACAGCACATTCCGGCGACGTTAACTCCTTCAGCACCGAATTTTCTAGCATATTTCTGCATTTCGTCAGATGAAGCTGCTTCAGCTATTTTCATCGATAATACTGGGTTATGTCCATGAACAATAATGTTTACCATGTTCTCCTTTAAAACTCCAAGATTAGCTTCGGCTTTTAATGGTTTAGGTGTTCCAAATAAAATATCGCTCATAAGCGTTGCCATCATTGAGCCGCTCCAGCCGTCAGCTAACGCCGTCCTTACTCCATGCAGTAACAAGCTTACGGGGTCAGCATCAACACCCATGTGGGTTCTATGCATGCATTCACATATTTCCCTATCAATATTTCTAGGTATGACTCCAGCTTTCTCCCAGACTTTCATTCTCTTCTTTGGAGCTAAGGACTTAACTAAGTGCAGTGGTTCTTCATCTTGCTTACCAAATTCTCTTTCAAGAATTGATGCAAGGTCTTTAGCTATTTCTGTGTCATCTCTACCTTCCACGGATATCCCAAGAGCTTGGGCTACGGCTCTTAATTTCCCAGAATCCATTATTTTATAGGCTAAAGTTTTACCTTCAATAACAAGTTTTAAAACTCTAAGAATATCTCTAGCGTGGTCGCTATGGGCAGCAGCGCCAGCAGCTATCATTCTTAAAATGTTTCTAGCAACAATAGTGTCTGCTGTAGCTCCACAAACACCTCTTGTAGCTCCATATCCGAATAGGTCGATACGGCATGGACCCATGTTGCAGTTTCTACAGCATACACCTAGTAATCCGAAACCGCATTGAGGTTGCTGTCCAAGCCATCTATGCCAAGCTAATTCTATACCTTCCTCTTCAGCTTTCTCTATGAGCTCACTTACGCCAGGTGTTATTGAAATCTGTTTTGCAGGTAATTTAAATCTTAAATACGTATATCTTTTTGACATGTAAAATCACCTCCAGGAAACGGAGGAGTATTTAGTGTAGATATCTAGGGGTTTAGGTGCAGGAACAGCTTTCGCTGGAACAACAGGCTTCATGTAAACTATACCTGGAACAGCCATACCACTGATCATTTGCTTAGCTTTTTCGATGGCAACTTCCTCTAAAAGCTCCTCTAATCTACCATACTTTAATGCTCCAGTAGGGCATGCTTCAACACATGCTGGTAATTTACCTGCTCTAACTCTGTCAATGCAGAAATCGCATTTAACAATGGTTTTACTTTCAATGTTGTATCTTGGATGCCCGAAGGGACATGCTAAGGTGCACATAAGGCATCCTATGCATTTTTCAGGAGTTAAAATAACGAATCCTTCGTCTGTTCTGCTTAAGGCCTTGGTTGGGCAAACGTTAATGCATGGTGCATCTTTACAATGCTGGCATCTCATAGGGACATTAAATACATCAGCAACTAAGACCCTAATTCTAGGTTTAGGCATGGGTTTTTCCATAGGTGCCTTGTAGACTTCCTTACTAAGTGAATGTTCTACCGCGCAGGCTATTTCGCAGCTCTTACATCCCATGCATTTTTCAGGATCTATGAAGATAACGTTTTTCTCAAGCATTTCTGGAGATATTTTTACAGCTTCAGTAGCTATATTAGAACACCTCCTGCACTTTACTTTCGATAATAATTTAAGTTTTCCATTAATAATAAAGTGACCGTGTTCAAAATATGGAATTCGAAATTAAATGTCGTGTTCTATATCTGAATCCTGCTTAACATTACGGCGTCATCCGAGCTTAAATCTCATAATACCTTTTTCGCTGTATAGACTTTCCGAAACTATGTCTCTTATTTCCTTATACATCTTAAGTATTCTCCTAGCTTCATCTGTAAGAACTGTAGCACCTTTTTCTCTTCCACCTTTCTTGGAGACTAGGAGTTTTACTCCGAGATCTTTTTCTATCTTCCTTACCTTCTCAATGTATGTTGATGGCGGGAAACCCATTATTGAACATGCTGCTCTAAGAGAGTTTACATGGGAAATAACCTCTAAGAGGCTAAGTATTTCTGAAGGAATTTCTTTACCATCAGGAGTAACCAACGATATTTCAATTTTAGGAATAAGTTCAAATTTTCTACATCTAATGGGGCACTTTGAAAATATGAGACTACGTAGTGTGTTAGAACTTATATTTTCATTTTCTATTTGAAAGGTTTGCAAAGGGCATTTACTAATTCTACCATAGGGGTCTATGAAGAGCTTTCTACATTCACCATTGAGAGGTTTAGCTAATAATATGACAGGATAGTTTCCTATGAATGCTACAGATGCCATATATCCATAAAGCATTCCATAGCTAAATCCAACAGTATAACCCTTCTTAGCAAATACGGGTTTAAGATCTAATGTTAGAGTTGTTGAATATGGAATTTCACCTATTCTAATTTTTAAGCCATATTCCTTACCCATATTTACAAGCGATAATATAGTGTTCATGTTTATTATGTGGAAGCCTATAGCAATGTATAATGAAATGTTAATGAAGCCTTGGCTTAAAATGATTTTTAAGTTTTCCTCGTTTACTTTGAAATCTTCAGGTGTTGTAGCTACTAGTACGAGTTCATCTATTTTCTCTAAAATTTTCTTATTACGCACTTTATTTATGGAATGTATTGGCATAAATAAATACATTTTTCTCGTAATTCCTTTTAAAAGAGAAATTATGTCTAATATCTTAGGATTATTTAAAGGATTAGGACATAAAATCACGGTTTCATCAAAAGTGAACTCTTTCAACTGCAGTACAACATTGTTAATTATTGTTACTGGAAGAGTGAATCCACTTACCCTACCTTCCCTCCATAAGCATCCATAACAGTTTCCATCACAAAAGTCGGTAGCTCTTACTATTAGTGTTTTCCAAACCATACTATTTCATCCCTAATTACTCAAAATAAACTTCAAAGCCGCAGAAAGAATATCCAAGACCCCAACAATATATTTCCTTCGTAATATTCTTGCCTATAAGGGATTCTAAAGCCCCCTGTATTACTCCCGCTTCAAAATCGCACATAGGCATTCCAATATTCGGTATTCCATAGCAACTCATACATTCGTAAATATGTATTTTCATATTGTTAAAGGACTCGTCAACAATATCTAGTAAACCTATTCGTTGATTAATAAATACTTGAGGTAAATCATCTATGCTCCTTATAAGCCCTTTTTCAGCTAAATACTTACCTAAATTATAACCTGAGGCCCTCAACGTTATCGTCTTTAAAGATTTACTATAGTTTAACATACCGTAAATTATCATTCTATAAGTTCTAATATATTTAGAATCATTCTTATCTATTTTAGAGAAGAAAGGCCTGGTAACATTTGCTGTTATATATGCATGTATTTTGTTAAGCTTACTTTCTCTCCTATTGCTACTGTTCTTCTCACGTAAAGCTATATGTCTCCAACGTCTAATTGCCTCATATGCCCCGATAGTTTTAACTACTCCTGACAAAAGAATTCCTCACCACTAAAGTCTAAGTTTCACACATTTTTTAACACTTCTATTAGCTACCATTATATATTACTTCACATAGCTTCTCTTACTTTACTTATAAAGTTTGGAATAAGAAACCTTAGACCATGGAGAAATGACTAAAAATCATCGATGTATGTCGCTAAATAAGGTGTTTAAGCATATAGCCCATTTATTATGGCTTTACGTCAAGTAATATCTTATGTAAACTTCAAAGGGAGAGTTAGATATAGAGTAAATTATGTGATCTCTTTTGTTGCTTTATCTAAAAATTAATAGTAAGGGATTAGCCGTTATATTGTTTAATGTAGAAAGTGTAGCGTAATAAGCGTGTTAAAAAGAAGCTTAAAGTTTACGCGTGTTTTAGATTATTCCTCTTTTAGCTGCTTCGTGAGCTAATCTTAAAGCGATTTTCACAACTTCGGTTGCGCTTTTTCCGAAAACTACGATGCCTGGTTCTTTTCCCCAATCACCTAGATCATATGCTATTTGGGGAGGGGTTTTCCAGCGTTTTTAAATATTTCACTTGCAGCCCATTCCATGGTTTTTCCTTCAACTTGCTTTACCTCCTTTGGTTCTTTTCTTCTATCAAAGAAAGATACAGTATAACCTAGCTCCTTAGCTAATTCTACGAGCTCCTCATAATACCTTGAACCGCCATAGGAAGGTTCACCCACGGGAACAACTTTTCCAAACACGTGTGTTATTCTTCCCGGAATCCCAACTACATCGCCTATGTTTTTAGCGTTTTCTATGCACATAACTAAGTTTGTACGGACTTCTGGTATTAGCTTAAGGCTTTAAAATATAGAGTCTTTTTCTAAAAGTTTAAGCGCTTTCTTAACTTCTTTCACTACTTTCTCTCTTTCACTCATTATTTGATCCCTCTGAAGTATGCTTCCCAGAATGGATCCTTGGACACGGGTTTTAATTCAACTTTACTACCATCCTTTTTCACTAGTATTCTACCCTCCTTTAGCTCGGTTACTTCTCCTATTATGGCTGATTCAATGTCCTCTCTTTTCCAGGCTTTTCTAATTTCATCCGCATAATCAGGTTTTACAGTTGCTATGAGTGTTCCCTCACTTATTGAAATCATAGGATCTATTTTAAAGGCATCACATACTGCTTTCACTTCAGGTAGCACCGGTATTTTTTCCTCATAAATTCTGATTCCGACATTGGAGGCATAAGATTTTTCTCACGCTGCGTTGTATACGCCACCCTCTGTAGCGTCATGCATAGCAGTTACTCCTCCTACTTCAGCAGCTATTAAGGCATCTTTAACAACCGTCATATCCCATATTAATTTTTGTGCTCTTTTTAAAATAGAGCTTCCATAAATTCGCTCTATGGGTTCTGGATATTGAATAGCTAATGCAGCTGCGGCTTCTATTGCAGCTCCCTTAGTTATTAATACTAAGTCGCCTGGTTTAGCGCCTGTAGGGGTAACTAAGCGTTCTTTATCACCAATTCCAATTATGGTGGCTCCTCCATTGAGTAAATATGAAATACCTGGATATACCCCTGTATCACCACCGACTATTGCAATACCTAGCTTCTTAGCTTCATTAGATAATTGGCGCCATATTTTCTCAAGAACATTAGGATTAAAACCTGGAGGTATTAGCAAACATATGCTCATATATTTAGGGGGTATGCCCATTACGGTTACATCACTAGCCACTATGTGTACAATAGCAAAACCTAGGTAATTAAGTAGGACGGGAAGGCCAAAAGTGGGATCAGTCTTTACAACCATGATCTTCCCTTCTCCAAGATCTATTACTGCTGCATCTACGCCTATCATAGGCCCTAATATTACGTTTTATTTTTAGCTCCAAAATTACTCCTTATTACTTGCTCGAAGAATTCTATACCTATTTTTCCTATAGGAGGAAGTCTTTTTTCGTTCACTAAGAATTCCCCACTATACAATAACCGAGTTATATATTAAATTTTATACTTCATATATTGTTTTTATATGGCTTTTGATATGTTGGTAGATATTAGGTATTTTTTACATTCTTTTTAGAGCCTTTCTTAGAGCTCGATGTACAGCTTTTTTAATTTCTAAACCAGCTATATGTAGTGGTGTATCGTTTAAGTAAGGATCACGATCCATTGTTGCTAAGCATGGATAATAGTGTAGAAGGAGCCCTGCTTGAACTATTGAGTCTTTTACTTTAACTCCTACTAGCTTTTCTGCTACGTAGTACGTTGAACCACATGGAGCACTGCGTTTTACTGAGACTTTCGCTATGGTGTCGCCGCTTATTTCAATCTCAAGTTCGGGTCTTCCAAAGAATTTAGCGAATTCATCAATGAAAGGATCTCCTACAGAGTCAAGAGTGCAGAAAGGACGGGCGAAAACACATGTTACTCCTTCCCTCCTAAGCTCCTCTCTTACCTGAGCCTCCATACCAAGTCCAGGGCTCCACTTAGGATTATCTATGGCTACTATTACCGATGAAGCTCCCGTTCTCTTAGCTATTGTCGGTAGTAAAAGTATTGCCGGTTGATCTTCACATAACGATAACAGTAAGTTACATTTCGTTAATCCTTCAATGTGAACTGATTCAGGTTCATCCAGAGCTTGCTCGAAATCAACTCTCGGAACATGGGCTATGTTAACAGTCCATTGAGAAGACCCCTTGTTCTTTAAAGTTTCAGCTATTCTATCACCAAATAATCCTTGAGAAAGAGCAAGTATTTTCAACTTAACCACTCCTATGCCATAAAAATTTAAAGGTTCGTAAATTATTAAGTTAACGGTGTTTAAATAAGAGGGAAATTAAGGTATGTGTGAATTTAAAGTTACTATAGAAAATGGCCAGCAAATACTTGCTGAAAACATAGTTAAGGCATCTTATGAGGGAAACAAGCTTAAACTCGTAAATGTTTTAGGTGAAACTGTTATGTTAGAAAATGCTATAATAAGCGAAATCGACGTTAGTAAAGAGGAAATGAAAATTCTGAAACATCCTCTCCTTGGAGCAACATTAATGTTCCTTACAGTATTTTTAAGTTGCCAAAACAAAACTACCTATGATCCTTTAGTTGAAGAGTTATGGAATAGAGTAAAATCCTTAGGTGAGTTAATGTTAAGAGAGTTATGGGCTAAATACAGAGGTGCCAGGAAATGACGTTTACAGTAGCTGTTACTGGTAAAGGTGGAACAGGAAAAACAATGCTAACAGCATTACTAATAATTCATTTGTTAAGGAAAACAAATGGTAAAATAAAAATTTTAGGGGTAGATGCCGATCCGAATCAGAACTTAGATAAAGTGTTAGGAGCTAAAGTCGATAAAACAGTAGGTGATTTACGCGAAGAATTACTAAACATTAAGGATAAATTACCTTCAGGTATTTCGAAGGAACAATATTTTGAATACATGGTTCGAAACATAATTTACGAAGGAGAGTATTTTGACTTATTAGTCATGGGAAGACCTGAAGGTCCTGGATGCTATTGTTACGTTAACCATTTACTCAGAGCAATTCTAGATAGACTTTCAGAGGAGTATGATGTAGTTATAATGGATACGGAGGCTGGGCTTGAACATTTAAGCCGTAGAACAACACGGGACGTTGATGCTTTAGTCATAATAACGGATCCTACGGCTAGAGGAATAATTACTGCTGAGAGAATAAGAAAGCTTGTTATGGAGTTAGAAACCAAGGTTCACAAAATATATGCAGTAGGAAATAGGATAACATCTACTAATGCAGGGAGAATAGAGGAGGAACTTAAAAAACGTGGTTTCGAGGTATTAGGGCTAATACCTGAGGATCCCTATGTTCAAAAACTTGATTTGGAAGGGAAGCCTTTCACCGATTTACCTGAAAATTCTCCAGCTTATCAAGCTGTAGAGAAGATAGCCGATAAGCTTTTCTCGCGTTTAATAAATACTGCATAGTGGTGATTAAATATGAGCCGTTGGTCCAGCAGAATAGTTGAGGTAAAAATAGGTGCTACTAAAACTGAAGGTGGAAGTAGAGATAAAGTAATAGTAGTTGGAGGGGAGAGCGATTTACCTCTATTCGGTTCGAGTGAAGATCTACCGCATCCACCAGTTATTTCAATGGATGTTTTTGATTGCAAAATACCATTACCTAGGGTTCTAAAGGAGCCTTTTTCCGAAGTTTTAGAAGACCCTGCTGAATGGGCTAAGCTATGCGTTAATAAGTACGGGGCTGATCTCATAAGCCTCCACTTAGTAAGCACTGATCCTAATGTGCTAGATAGGAGCCCTAAGGAGGCCGCTAAGACTGTAGAAGAAGTTTTACAGGCAGTTAAAGTACCTCTTATAATAGGTGGTTCAGGAAATCCTGAAAAAGACCCTAAGGTTTTCGAAGAAGTAGCAAAAGTAGCTGAAGGTGAGAGATGCCTACTGGCTTCAGCTACTCTTGACGTTTATAAGGAAATAGCTGCGGCTGCTCTCGCATATGGGCATAGTGTTGTAGCATTTACGCCTGTTGATGTTAACTTAGCAAAACATCTTAACAGAATGCTTATGAGCATAGGTCTTCCACCTAATCGAATAGTTATGGATCCAACGGCAGCATCTCTCGGATATGGTCATGAATATAGCTTTTCAGTTATTGAAAGAATAAGGTTAGGTGGTCTTCAAGGGGACAAAGACCTTCAAATGCCTATACTTGTAGGTGTAACTAATGCGTGGGGTGCTAGAGAGGCGTGGTTAAAAGACCCATCATTAGGTCCTAGAGAATATAGAGGACCCATATGGGAAGCCGTGACCGGGGTAACATACTTACTTGCAGGAGCCGATGTACTAATGATGATGCACCCTATTGCGGTAAGTTTGGTTAAACGCGTAATTAACAATGTTTTTCGAGGTGAAAAAATACCTACAAAAGAAGTTCATGAGTGGTTAAAGGAGGCGATTTAAATGAGGACCTTAACCCCCATGCAAATATACATGCTATTACCTAAAACAAACTGTGGTGAATGCGGATTTCCAACATGTCTTTCCTTCGCATTCAATGTTGCTTCAGGTAAGGCTAACATATTCGCATGCCCCTACTTAAGTGAGGAAGCCAAGCGTAAATTAAGTGAAGCATTAGCTCCGCCTATAAAGCTTGTTACAATTGGGGTAGGTGAGGCTGCTGTTAAAGTAGGCGGAGAAAAGGTAATGCATAGGCATGAAGATAAATTCTATAATCCTACTGCAATGGCGTTTGCTGTTAGCGACACTCTTAGCGATGAAGAATTAAAGGAGCAAGTAAAAACCATAGAAAACACTAGATTCGAACGTTTAGAGGAGGTTTTAAAGCCTGATCTTATAGCCTTAAAAGGGACTTCCGGGGATCCTAAGCGTTTTGCTCAAGCTGCAAAAGTTACTGTAGAGAATACTTCACTCCCACTTATACTTTGCAGCTTTAACTCCGAAGTTATAGAAAGTGGTCTTAAAATATGTGGCTCTAAAAGACCACTAATATATGCTGCCAACAAAGATAACTTGGAAGTTATGGCTGAATTAGCTGTGAAATATAAGTGTCCACTTACAATTCGTGAACCTAAAAACCTTGATGCCTTAGCTGAACTGGTTAAGAAAGCCAAAGACATAGGTGTTGAAGACATTATTTTAGACGTTGGTTTTAAAGATTTAAAAGAAACCTTAAGAAAGTTGGTGACGATAAGGCGTTTAGCTATAGAAGAAGGAGCTCGAGAATACGGTTACCCGTCAATAGCCTTTCCAAGTTTAGCGGTTTTCAAATCGGATTCCTTAGCAGATTTCTGGGAAGTAACTGTTGCAGCGTCTTTGCTTGTAAGATATGCTAGTATTGTTGTTTTAAGCGGAACTAAGCCTTGGAGAATACTGCCTTTACTAGTGCTTAGACAAGGAATATTTAGAGACCCAAGGATTCATCCACGTGTTAAGCCGGGACTCTACGCTATAGGCAGTGTAAGCGAAAATTCGCCATGCCTAGTGACATCTAACTATGCACTTACGTACTTTACGGTTAAATCAGATATTGAAGCGTCGAAAGTACCATCTTATCTCCTAGTAATAGATACTGAAGGGCTTTCAGTAGCTTCATCTGTTGCTGGAGGAAAGTTTACTGCTGAGAAAATAGCTGAAGCAATTAAAGAGTATAAAGTTGAAGAGAAAGTTAAACATAGAACCATAATAATACCTGGATTAGCTGCAAGAATCAGTGGTAAACTGGAGGAACTAACTAATTGGAAAGTTATTGTAGGACCTAGAGACTCGTCAGAGTTAAGAACATTTCTCAGAAAAATCTTTCCATAAACACAATTTTATCATAAATATTGGGAAAGAAGTTTAAGAGGGAATTGTTTAAAGGAAAAGACGCAAAGTAGCTATTTTCTAAAATATGTTTTAAGAAATACTTAAAAAACCTATTTCTGAGATTTAGAGGTGGTAAGGAAAATAAAATGAGAGATGAAATTCTATGGCAGAGGAAATAATTAAGCTTGTATTAAGTGGTTTTAAAAAAGCCCTTGAATTAACTAAAAAACTCACAAATGATGCAATAAAGGAATTAGGAAGTGAGCGATCCGTTGAAGTTTTAGACACAGCATACAATGTTCCGGCATACTACATCCTTACAGGGAAGAAAATAGAGAAATTAGGAGACATACCTAAGATTCTTAACGAACTCGAAGAATCCATTTATAGAAAACATGTTCTTCAGAAAATATATTTAGATAAAGGAGCAACAATTGAAGATGCACTAGAGGCAGGATTGGCGACATTAATTCTCGCCGACATTATTGAAGTCATAAAATATGTTAAAACACCAAAACCATATAAAGCTCCATTCGTTGGCTTCATAAACGATTCCCAAATAAGAGGCTTAGGAGTTTCATTAGTAAGCGGGAAAATCCCAGGAATAACAGTTATCATAGGAAAAGCGCCAAATACTGAAGTAGCTGGTAAAATCGGAAAAGAGCTTCAAACACTTGGAATGTTAGGCCTACTAATTGGCCCAATAGTTGAGCAAATGCAAGAAGCTGGAGTTAAAGTAGGCTTCGAATATAACCTTGTTCCCCTAGGTGATACAATAACTTCTGCAGCACATGCCGCCAACCTAGCTTTAAGAGTACCAGTAATTTTCGGAGGCTTAAAGCCAGGAGATAAAGAAAAAATAAGAGCATATATTAAAGAGAGAGTTCCAGCATTCATTATAGCTCTTGGACCTTTAGATGACGTAACTGTTGCTGCAGGAGCAGGCGTTATGGCTCTTGGACTTCCCGTACTAACGGACCAACCTGTTCCAGAAATTCCTAACGCCCTAATTCCTGTTAAGCCCGAAGAAGCTATATCAAAGGGTTGTGAGCTACGTAACATAAAAATTAAGCCAGTGAAGCTTGACATCCCAATAGCATATGGTCCAGTATTTGAAGGTAAGGCAATAAGAAAACATGATATGTATGTTGAGTTTGGAGGAGGAAGATCGCCAGCATTTGAAGTAGTAATGATGAAGCCCCTTGATGAAGTTGAGGATGGTAAAATAGAGGTAATAGGGCCAGAAATAGATGAAATGAAAGAAGGCAAAGCCCATCCACTGGGTATTGTAGTATACGTAGCCGGAAAGAAAATGAAGAAGGACTATGAGCCCATAATCGAAAGGAGAATACATGAATACATAAATTACGGTGAAGAAACATGGCATATAGGTAGTAGAGATATATGCTGGATTAGAATAAGTAAGGAGGGATATAGGAAAGGATTCAAAATAAGACACTTCGGCGTAATTCTCTATACAATGATTAAGAAAGACTTTTCAGCCATAGTTGACAAGGTTCAAGTAAAACTAATTACAGACAGAGACGAAGTTCTTAAAGCACATGAAGAAGCACGAAAACTTTATGCTGAAAGAGATGCTAGAATCGCAGCTTTAACTGATGAAGATGTAGGCGTCTTCTATTCATGCACACTATGCCAGTCTTTCGCCCCTAACCACGTATGCATCATAACACCTGAGAGACCTGGTCTTTGCGGTGCAGTATCTTACTTAGACGCTAAAGCTAGTCATGAACTTCAACCCGAAGGACCTAACCAACCAGTACCAAAAGGTAAATGCCTTGACCCTGTAAGAGGCGAGTGGGAAGGCGTAAATAAATTCGTCTACGAAGCCTCTCATCACGCAACAAAGAGATACCATCTATACAGTGCTCTTACATACCCTGTAACTAGCTGCGGATGCTTCGAATGTGTTCTCGTAGCCTCCTTCGAAACTAATGGCTTCATAATAATTCCAAGAGAATATGTTGGTGATAACCCAACAGGACTAAAATTCAGCACACTTGCAGGCATGATAGGTGGAGGGAAGCAAGCACCGGGAACTGTAGGAATATCTAAACGCTACATAGTTTCACGAAAGTTCTTCAAAGCAGATGGCGGAATTAAGCGTGTTGTTTGGATGCCGAAGTCGCTTAAAGAAGAGCTTAAGGAGGACCTAATAAGACGCGGTAAAGAAGAAGGAGTACCGGATCTCTACGATAAAATAGCTGACGAAACTGTTGCAAAAACAATGGACGAGCTTCTCGAATACCTTAAGAAAGTAGATCACCCAGCACTTAAAATGACGCCGTTAGAGAAGCTAATGACTCCCATGACTTAAAAATAGTTTCTATTTTATTCTTTCACATTTTGAAGCACAGCTTAGAAGGTTTAATTAGATAACAGAAGTATTTATGCGGATAATTTAGTAGTATAGATAAAAACAATCTGTTACTTAAATGATTTTTATTCCTTATCATTCATTATTTTCAGTTTAACTAAGTGTGTAGCACATGATATGCATGGATCATATGCTCTAACTATTGTCTCCAGTTTTTGCCCTATTCTTGACAGCTCTACACCTTTTGAAAGTAAGTTGTTGGCTACTTGGAATAGCTCCTTTTCCAGCGACGGAATGTTTTGCTGAGTTGCCACTATGAGATTTACTCTTTTTATAACTCCTTCGTCATCCACTTCATAGTGGTGGATAAGTACTCCCCTTGGCGCTTCTACTACTCCTACCCCTACTCCAGCTTTAGGCTTTACTTGAGCTCTAATGTCTTTGCTAAGTATCTGATTATCTTCAAGCAGTTCTAACGCTTTTTCAATAGAAGCTATAAGTTCAACAGCTCTAGCTAAATTGTAAGCCCCAACATTGTGGGATGGTCTACCAATAATGCTTCTCAACTTAGCAAGGTATTTGTCTGCAATTGGTGTTCCAAATTTTTCCGCTAAATTTATTCTAGCAAGTGTTCCAACTCTATATTTCTCACCATTAATTCTAAGATAGGGATGTTTAACGAAAGAATATGGGAGGGCATCTTCAGCGATGCAGTCTACGTAGCGTGAACCATCAAATACATCAACTATTTCACCTTCAGGATTCATTATGTGAAGTTTAGCATCATACGTTTCATGAAAGCTGTTTCTCACTAAACCCATATAGTATGTTGGGTCTTCAGGATACACGTTAAGAAGCTCGTATTTTTCGTATAGATCGAAAATAAAGTCTACTAACTCTATTGCAGTCTTTAACACTTCCTTTCCTTTTTTCAGTAAAAATTCCCTAGCTTCAGCAGAAAGAGGCTTCGACATTCCACCAGGCACTATACTGGATGGATGTATTGGTCTGCCACCTATAACCTCCGTAACTTCTTGACCAAATTTACGGATAAATATTGCTTTCTTACATAGCTGGGGATATTTTTTAGCTAGACCTACAACACCCTCCCCTGGGCATAGAATATCAGGCAGTGCGAGAAAAGCTAAATGCAGCATATGACTGTGAATATATCCTCCTGCATGTAGTAGTCTTCTCAATTTTATTGCAGTTTCAGGAGGACTAATGTCCCAAGCATTTTCTAATGCTTTAACAGAAGCTAGTCCATGCGCTACATAGCAAATTCCACATATTCTTTCAGCTATTCTTATAGCTTCTTCAACGGGTTTTCCTTCCATAAATTTCTCGAATAACCTGGGAGGCTCTATAATATTTACTTGAACATTTCTAACCTTATTTTTCTCAATAACTAACGTAATAGCCATATGTCCCTCTATTCTAGTAACAGGCTCTATTCGCACCATCATTTCTTTTCCACCAACCTTTTCCTAATTAAATCCTCAATAATTGAGCTAGCAAAAGAGTATCGATAAAAGTACGCGCTATGACGCTTAAGGCTGAACTCCTTGATGTTCTCGTAAGCTAATGTGATTAAGGCGTTTAAAATGGAAGCCCCTTGATCTAATGCTTTAGGGGCAGGACCTCTACATCCATCACATGGGATTCCTGCGTGGGGACATTTAGCTCCACATCCTGCTCTAGTTACTGAGCCCATGCAGAAGTACCCTTGCTCTAAAAGGCAAGTGTTAGGTTCAGGAGGCTCATATATTCTCCTTAGCCTTTTAGGTTTCTTTTTGGGAGGCCCTAGCTTGCACTCATCACATACTGTTTTGGTAGGTTGTGACGGTATTTCGCCTTTTAGAAGTGAAACCAAAGCATCCTTAATTTCCTTAGATTCAGGTGGACATCCGGGAATTTGGAAATCTACTTTGACATATCTCGAAATAGGAGCTACCCTTATAACAGTTGGCACATTTTCATGAGGTATTACACCTTTAATCGTAGTTGGTGTTTCTCTATATACGTAATTCAGTGATAAAGTAAGGTCGTATAGATTCGATAATCCAGGGATTCCTCCAAAGCAAGCACATGACCCCATAGCCACTAAAATTTTGGCTTTACTTCTAGCTTCTTTTAAAAGCTCTATGTCGTGAGTTGTCCTCACCCCTCCCTCTATGAGCGCTATATCTATGTCGTATGGGATATCTTTTCTATCAACAGTCATGTATGAGTGGGCAAGATTCACTTGGTTCAATAGTTGAAGTAATTCCTCATGTATATCTAAAAATGCTATGTGGCAGCCTCCATCAGACATTAAGCTAATGATAGCTATTTTCTTCATTATTACCCCTCCTTAAGCTTTAAAGGGTTTGGTCCTAATTTCCTAATTCTTTCAGTAAATTCTTTCATGTAATTAACTAATTTATTTAAATTGCATGACCCAACAAGGTACATTTCTAATCTATCGCTATTGAGCCCCATGATATTAAGCATTTCCTTTAACTGTTTTACTCTATGTATAGCCCTTAAATTTCCATCTATGTAATGGCATCCTCCTTCTAAGCATCCGAAAATTAATACTCCATCAGCACCATTATTGAAAGCCTGTAGTATATGTAAGGGACTAACTCTACCTGAGCATGGAACCTTAATTATTCTAATGTTTGATGGGTAACTAGTTTTACTTATTCCAGCTACGTCTGCAACTCCGTATGCTGACCAGCGACAGAGAAACGCTATTATTGTGGGCTTAAATTCCTTCACCCTTTCAACACCCCCATAATAGTTGCGCTTGTTTGCTCATCTCTATAGTTTCTTAACTGCATGGCGCCTGCGGGACATTCTGCAGCGCAAATTCCACATTCCCTACACATGGTCTCTATAACTTTAGATATTCCCTGTGATGACACTTTAACAGCATTAAACGGACATGACATTTCACATACTCTACATCCTATACAATAGTTTTCGTTAACTATAGCTTTAGTTAAATACGTTTTTATGTTACCTCCCGCTAATGACATAGCTACTTTAGAGGAGGCTGCAATTGCTTGATTCACAGCTTCAGCTATGTAAACAGGTCCCTGTGCAGCACCGCAGAGAAATATGCCATTAACATTAGTTTCTATTGGGGCTAATTTCGGATGAGCTGCTACGAAGAAGCCGTCTTGTCTAAGATTTATGTTTAAAACTTCAGCTAATTCCCTTATGCCATTTGAAGGAGTAAAGCCGCAAGAGAGCACTAGTAAGTCTGCAAGCAACTTCATTCTTTTTCCATAAGATTCCAACTCTATTTCGAACATTCCAGATTCAGGGTTTCGAACAACACTAAGTACTTCTCCTTTAACAAACCTTACTCCTAATTCTTCACAGCTAGTATAATATTTTTCATAGTTCTTTCCAGCAACTCTAATGTCTTTATAAACAATTGTTACTTCAACTTCCGGGTACAGCTCCTTTATATTTCTAGCATGCTTTAAAGCTATAGTACAACATATATTAGAGCAGTATGGGTTTGTTTTTTGGTCTCTTGATCCTACGCATTGTATCATAACTATTTTTGATGGGGGTTTCCCATCAGAAACCCTAACCAACCTACCACCAGTAGGGCCGCTTGGATCAAGCATTCTAGCTAGCATTAACTGCGTAATTACGTCAGGGTAGGTGTCATAACCGTAAATGCCCTTAGGTTCGAATTCTTTAAAACCTGTAGCAACAATAATAGCTCCCACGTTTAGCTCTATCCTCTGAGGCTTTTCATCAAGATTTATGGCGTTAAACGGACATACTTTCACGCATTCTCCGCATCTATTACAATGGTTTTCATCTATTATGTATGTACGAGGTACCACATGAGGAGAAGGCAAGTATATAGCTTTTCTAGTTGAAAGCCCTAAATCGAATTCATTAGGCACCTCTATTGGACATACTTCTTCACATATTCCACAGGCTACGCATTTTTCCTCATTAACGTATTTAGGATTCTTTTTAATAATAACCCTGAAGTTTCCTATGAAGCCTTCAACGTTTTCTACAATGGACTTTGTGAACACCTTTATTCGTGGATGTGTTAGCACCATTTGAACATATTTGAATAGGCATTTACGGTGTCTTTCAAGAACATAGGGTACCATGCATACTCCGCAGTCTTCTGTTGGAAAAACTG
>CAYOTT010000003.1:0-3206 GCA_964406965.1 uncultured Desulfurococcales archaeon
TGGGTTAGAGAGCTAACCCGAGACACTGGAAGCGTAGAAAGCAGCATAACAATGTACGACCTACTAAAAGCAGCCCTTAGACAGAGGCCAAACTACATAATAGTCGGAGAAATTAGAGGAGCAGAAGGAAACGTAGCATTCCAAGCCATGCAAAGTGTTTCATGGGACACACCAATACTAGTGAAGAACGTTGAAACAGGGGAAGTAAAACTTACACCTATTGGTGTATTTGTAGATAAATTCTATAGTGAAGGCGAAGAAAGAACGCCAAAATACGTTGATAAATACCTCGTATTATCAATGAACAAATATGGTAAGGTAATGTGGTCCAGGATAAATTATGTTCTAAGACATAAGACCTCGGAAATATATGAAATACTATATGAAGGTAAAGGAGTATTGAAAGCTACAGGGTCTCATAGCGTTTTTGTTCTTGACGAAGACTCATTAGAAATAAAGCCAAAATATGTTAGTGAGCTAAGAAGAGGTGATTTACTGGTAACGTTTGTTAAAAGAAGTAGCGGAGAATCCTTTAAAAAACTCAGCGTTTACAATATTCTGAGGGACAAGGGAGTTAATGTAAAGCTTGTAAAACATAAATATGTAAAAACTAGTGGAAAAAGCGGACGCTTCGAAAACAAGATAGTTTTTGATAAGGATTTAGCGTTTCTTTTAGGAACGTATTTAGCCAATGGATGTATTGAGGAAAGGCCAGGTAAGAACCCCGTAATATCCTTAGGTTTTGGCGAAGAAGAGTTTGTCAAAGAAATAATTAATGTAGCTAGAAACCTTGAAGTATCCATTACAGCAAAGAATAAGGGAAGCTACTTTAGAGTAAGAATTTATAATGCTCCTCTAGCATATTTGGTAAAGTGTATTGCTGGTAAAAAACTTCAAGAAAAACATGCACCGTATTACCTTTTCGAATCTCCAGCACCTATTGTTAGAGAGTTCTTTAGAGGATTCATGGCTGATGCTAGGAGAACTAATGTGAGAGGAGGGACTGTTGTTTATACTACTAAAAACAGGGAGTTAGCTAAGCAATTAGTATGGTTAGCTAGGCTAGCTAGTTTAGAATCAAAGGTTTTCGAAATTAACGATAAAAGATATGGAAAACACTATGATGTTCATGTGGGACTGTTTAAAACTAAAGGAATTAGATTATGGAGTGAAAGAATACCCTTAAAGCCTATAGTTAAGATTATTAAGACGAATAATCTTGAAACGAAGTTACCTTTAGAGTTAACATATGTTGTACGAAGATATAGTGAGGGTAGGCAAAGGTTTATTCTTAGAAGAACAGCTAGGAAAATACTTAGATTCCTAGAGAGGTATCGTGAAAAATTAGATGAAGATTCAAGAGAAATACTTAGCAGGCTAAAGATTCTCTTAGAAAGTGATGTAGCTTTTCTAAAAGTGCTGAATGTGAGAAAGGTTAAGTATGAAGGTTACGTTTACGATGTTTCCGTTCCAGAAACAGAGCTTTTCATAGGAGGCGATGTTCCAGTAGCTTTACATAACACAGGCCACCCTGTATTGGCTACTTTCCATGCTGGCAGTGTTGTTAGGCTTATTCAGAGAATTACTTCGCCACCAATAAATGTTCCTAAAACGCAGCTTGACAACTTAAACTTCGTTATAGTACAAAGTGCTGTTTATAGAGAAGGCGTTATGCTTAGGAGAGTGCTTAGTGTAAATGAAATAATAGGTTATGATGCTAATGCTGACTCAATAGTTTATATTCCCGTTTTCATGTGGGATCCTACTAATGATAGGTTCCTCTTTAGAGGTAAGGGTTCAAGCTATCTTCTTGAAGAAAAAATAGCAACTATGAGAGGAATTTCTAGAAGACAATTAAAGCTAATATATGAAGAATTAGAGCTAAGAGCTCAAATACTTGGAGAAATGGTAAATAAAAACATCATAAACTATTATGATGTTTTCCGATTACTTGCTAAAATATACAATATAGTAGATGAAAAAGCAAAAGGTAAGGAAAAAGAAGGAACACAGTACGCCATACTTGAAGGTTTAGAAGAAGCACTTAGGAAGATAAGGTTAGGTGAGTTGCGTTAAAGAATTATAAGATAAAGTAGGATAAGAACAGCTAAAGCTATTATTTCAATTATTAAAATTTCCCTTCTATTAGAAATCTGTCTAGCATAAATAGTGTGGTAAAGTTTTAAACCCAACTTAGTAAGCCTATACATTACAGTTCTTGGACGTTTTAGATCATATACTTTCTCAAAAACCTTAAGCTCATCTGTTTCAGTAAACCTACTTAAGTGTTCTTCCAGAGTAAGGGGAGAAACACGTAGTTTAGTAGCTAGTTTTTTTAAAGCTATGGGTTTATTGTTTGAGTCGCCAATAATTCTAATAGCTAAAAGCATATAAGCTGTACTCAATAGTTTATCATAGTTTTCGTAAAAAGCAATTTTATGTCCTCTTACTTGTACCTTACCTATCGGAAGGGTGCCTGACTTTATAAGTTCCTTTAAAGCTTCATATATTTGCATTCCCTCTATAGAAAGGCAATATTTGTCTTTAGATTTTTTCACAAGATCCTTTATCTCTAACTTTCTTAGTGCATCAAGAACGGTTTTTCTTTTAAGTCCTGTGGCTTTAACTATTTCGGAAACGGTTAATTTAGAACCGTCAATAGCTAAGAGTATTTTAAGTTGTGCTGTTGCTCTGCTAAAATCAACAATACTATCGATTCTTCTAAGCAACTCTAGTTTCTTTAAAGTCACTGTCATATTTACTACACCAAATATAATCATTGTTAACCGCTAATATAATCCAAGTTACAATTAGCGATCACAGAAACCATAACTAACAAAGAAATTATACAACAAGCACCTTAAGCAATAGTGCATTCTCTTCTAAAATAATTTCGCCGAATAGACGATATTTTCAACCATACTCTAAACTCTCAAAGGCATCAGAAACACTCAGAACAAGTAAAAAATTCAAATGGTGTCGTAAGGGAGAAAGGGCATGCCAGAGAGAAAATCTAAATTAAGAAAAGCCCGCAAGGGCATTGTAGGTATTGAGGCTGCTATTGTATTGATAGCTTTCGTTATCGTAGCTGCAGCGCTAGCGTTCGTAACACTAAACATGGGCTTCTTCACAACACAAAAAAGCAAAGAGGCAATGGGATCAAGCCTTAAAGAAGCAAGTAGCGCCTTAGAAGTTGACGGCTCAGT
>CAYOTT010000003.1:3306-155356 GCA_964406965.1 uncultured Desulfurococcales archaeon
GTCGATGGATGCTGGCTCCTTTGCTGACATATATGTTGTTTACGGATATATTGATGTTGCAAACAATGGAACGTATTATTTGTATGCCAAACATAAAAACGACACTATTCTATACAATGGTACCGCTGGCCCTAATGCGAGAATAGGCAGTAGCATTAATATAACTGAGATATGGAGGTTATTGAACAATAAAATGAACGACGATGTATATGCTGCTATAATATGGATAGATTACATGGATGCATTTGATACTAATCTTCAAATAGGTGAAAAAGCGATAGTTATAACGGTCTTTGAAGACACTAATATACAGCCATCAGTTTATGAAACCATTAAGTTTGAGATTAAACCACCTATGGGAGCACCGCTAACAGTAGAGAAAACAATGCCTGCAGGAATAGATCAAGGAGTCATAGACTTAGGCTAAAAACCAATTTTGCCCTTGCGGGCTTAGCTAAACCATATTTAATGTAATATTTTTTTCCATATTACAATATTGGAAGGTGTAGGAAATGAGTAAGGTTGAATTAATAATCCTCTTATATATTATCATGGGTTTTTTATTAGCTTCAGGAGGTTTCCTTTTAGCTTATAATTTTAATTTTAACTCTTATATTCCTAGCTTTCCACTTAGAGTTGCAGGAATTATTGGAGGCTCTATTCTTCTCTTCATAGGGATACACATCGTCATGGTTGGAGCGATTTCGCTTATATCGCTTAAGCGTAAGCTTTAGGCAAAGAAACTTGCTGTGTAGATCAAGTTAGCTCTTAAGATGTCGCTTAGTAGTCGCTTTTTAAAGTTGGCTGTTTTAGATTCTGATCCTTATATGATCACTTGAAGTTAAACTGTGGGGATAAACATGGGATCTACGTCGGTTATAGTAGAGGGTATATTGCTCATAGCTGCTGTTGTTGCAGCTTCAGTTTTTGCTACCACTTTTCTTACTAGAATTGGTGAAATTAAGGACTCCTTCGCATATAGTATGAAAGCTAATGTGGCTAAAGTTAAAACAAAAGTTGTTATAACTTATACTACTTATAATGACTCTGCAAATTACTTTGTGATCTATGTTAAGAATGTAGGTCAATATACGGTGTCGCCGATAAGTGAAATGGATATTTACTTCGGCACGTTAGGTAAGGCAAGCCTTTATAACTATGATAAGGATGGTATATTATCTCCTGGCGAATGGGACTATGTGGAAATTTCAGGTAAAAAAACAGGAGTTTGGGAGCTGGGAGAAACTATTGAAATAAGAGTTCTTAACGCATCAACTATTAATCCACCATATTATGTGAAGATAGTTTTACCTTGCGGTGTAAGTGCTGAAGAGATATTTTCAAAGGTGCCAAGGTGACGGTGATATTTTATGAGAAAGAACACTGTAATTATAGTCGCTGTTATATTAACTGGCATTGTTCTTTCTTTACTGTTTCCTAATCCTGTAAAACCTATTCCAATAATCATAGCCATAGTTATTTCATTACTTAAGTACTTAGTGCCTATATTAAGAAGACGAACAAGCGTTTATGAAGTAGATGATACATTAATTTACCTTATAACTCACATGTATACTGTTTCTACAGGCAAGCCTCCTAGGAAAAGGCTGTTTGAACTTCAAACTGTAGCTGGCAGTTATGGAGAATACGATGTCATCTTGAAGAGAATAGCGGCATTGGCTGTCGAGTGGAGTTATGGTTTTGGAAAAGCGATACGTGTGATTGCTAGAAACGTTAGAAACAAGGTTTTTAGAGATTTTCTCATGAGGCTTGGTGAGCTTTTAAACATAGGTGAGGATCCAGAAAGGTTTCTTGATGTTGAAAGGAGAGCTTTACTTACGGAATATCAAGCACATTATGGTAGAATTATTGAGGCAACAAAGCTTTTACTCGGTGTTTACACTTCAGCTATTTCAAGCGCAATATTTATGGCTATAACTGTTTTAATTTTCTCGTTAATGTTTGCTTCCTCACCTGATATAGTAGTTGTTGTTTATTTAGGTATAATTTCAGCTTTAGCTACTTTAGCCTATGTTCTATATAGGGTTCTTCCTAGAGATAGAGTAACGCACACACTTAAAATATACCCTCCCGAAAGGAAAAAATACCGAATCTTGCTTATAATAGGTATTATTATGTCATTAATCATAGGTTTATTTGCTTACTTTACATTTAATGAGCCAAGCTTAGCTATGGCTCTAGGCGCAATACCTATAATAATACCTGGACTTTACGCTAGGCGTATTGAGAAGAAAATTAGGGAGATCGAGTCCTTCTTTCCAATATTTATTAGAAGCTTCGGACTAACCTATGCTACGGTTCCACATGTTCCTAAGGCTTTAGCATCTATTTTAAGAAGCGAATACGGTGCTTTGACAAGGTATTTGCAAAGGCTTCTAGCTAGGTTAACTGTAGGTGTTATTCCTAAAATAGCATGGTATCATTTTATAGGTGAAACATGGAGCGAAGTAATTCGTAGAAACGTGAATGTTCTTTATGATGCTATAGATGCTGGTGGAGATCTTGCACGCGTAGGTACGGTGTTGAGTGAAACAACGTTTAGAATACTTGATGTTAGAAAGCAAAGAACACAGGTAAGTAAAGCATTTGAATCGACAACATACATTGTTCACACTCTACTTTCAGCCGTTCTTTCATTCATACTTGGCCTTTTAGATATATTTTATACTTTATTATCTTCGATAAGTGAAGCACATGGTGAATTACCTACGATTACGATACTGCCTTTTCAACCTTTTCCTACAGATTTAGCTATGCTAGCTACGTCAGTATTTGTTCTTGCATTAGCTGTGCTTAATGCATTTGCAATAAAAATTGCTCAAGGCGGAATGTATGAGACAGTTTGGGTTCCTCTGGGTATATTGTTAGCGATAAGCGGCGTAGTTATGTTCGGAGTAAAGACTATGTCAAACGTGCTCTTTGGGCAATTGCTACAGCTGCAGGAAGCCATAGCATTACCAATTTAGAAAGCTAAGAAGTTTTTCGAGAAAATTAGAAAACATAGATACTATAGCTATGAAAAGTATTATGAAGAAAAGTGAACCTATAAATATCAGTGCAAAACCTAATGCAACATGTTTTCTTCCATACACACCAATATATATTTCCTTAATACCTACAGCTCCACTTAAAACACCTAAGAAAAACATTACTGCTAAACCATAGGGTGTGCGTAAAAATTCGTATATTAAAGCGAAATATTCTTCGGCATGAGTACCAAAATGAATTAAAGTATATGTTGTAATGTAAACTGTTGCGAAAAATATGGCTAACAATATTAGATCTTCAACCCAGCTAACTTTATCCTTGCTTTTGCTCATGAATTAGCCTCCATGAATATTTCGACTAGTGGACGCAATTCCGCTTAATACTCTATACTTTACTGGAAGTATACTTACTGAGGAGGAGTTAGAGTTAAAGGTGTACAGTATGAAGCCCTTTAGGGCGATGATAGCTTTGAGTGTAGTTGTTATTCTTATTCTTAGTTTACCGTATCCGGTTTTCTCAACTTCGATTTATGGTTGGAGGGAGTTTATAGTTTTAGCTGATGACGCATTAATAAAGGTTAACGTGGGTGTTTCAGCTAAAGGTAATGTATGGGATTTATCGTATCCTTTAGAAGTAATTGTTGACGCTACGCTTCTAAGGGAGGAAAAAGTTAAGCCAACATACATTTACCTTGAACTAGTTTACATGGTTAATAATGAAGTATTATGTCAAGATGATATATATGTTGGTTCAATATCGTCTCTTAACGGTATAGTTAGAGTTTCTCTTCAAGCCTACCCTAAAGGGGAAATTATTGAAAAAGTAAGTGAGAACATTGACAGCTTAGAAGTTATTCCATCAATCATAATTATTAGGTCAGGTAAAGTTTTTAAGAGCCAACCAGCTGCCCCCTTTACTATACCTGTTGTACCTCCAATAGGGAAAACTATGGTTTCTTCTTCGTCATTTCTATCGTTAGGGTCTAATTCAACAATATATTTTACCATTAGTACAGAGTATCCGTGGAATCCCGTTTCCGAAACGCCAATATTAAACGTGGAAATACTTGGAGAAAAAATCTCAAGCAAAACCGATATTATCGCTATAGTTCAAATTAATGGGAGAATGGTAACTTCGCAATACATTGGTACCCTTACTGGTAATTTCAGAAAAAACTATCAAATACATTTACCTACAGACCTGCTTAAAACAATAGCCATAGAAGAATACGTTAAAGTCACAATAGAGTTTATGCTACTAAGTAGCAATAGCGTTCGTAGAAAAAGTATTTCACTGCTTTTAAGAAGCATTAATCCTGAAAATGCTGTGAAAATTTATGTAAAAACCCCGGCATCGGTGTTTAGCGGAGAGGAGTTTAGTATAAACATAGTCGCTAAGAATACTTTGATAGGTACTAAGGCGAACCTTGCAACATTAGAAATATACGTTGATAATTCTCTTGTTAAGGTCAAAGAATTAAGCAATGTAAGCATTCCTCCACTTTCTACATATGAGCTATCGGAAAGGCTGACTCTTAATACTATAGGAGACCATAATATGATTGTGAAGCTACATTACGCCATAGGAATGTATTATGGTGTAGCTGAAAAAGGTCCATTAAAAATATCTGTTCTTAATCCTATTAAACTAAACACTTTAACAAATGAAACCCGACCGGGAGGGCAAATAGTTTTAAAAGCATATATAGGGTTACCATATGCTAAGGCAAAACTACAAATATTTAACAATGAAACAGAAGAATGGGCCACTATAAAAGAGGTTTATTTGGAATTTCCTGAAAAAGAAATTAAAATAACAGCACCATTTGAGCAAGGAATATACCTTTACAGGCTTCTTCTAGAGAATGGTATTGGAAGCAATTCTGTATCTGTAATTGTAAGTGAAAAATATAGTGTTAAGACTGAAGAGAAACCTGGAAAAGAGCAAGAGGTAGTTAAAGTTAGAGTTGCGCCTACAGCTTTAACTGTGTTGCCAAGGTCTAATGTTTCACTTACTGCAACAATTTCTAAAGAAAAAGAAAACGTTCAAGTTGAATTAGTTAAATTTGAAGAAACAGTAGATGACTGGGTTTTGATGGCCAAAGTCAACATTACAACGATAAGTGCGTCAGTATTCAAAATAGATTTTGTTGCTCCCTCAAAGCCTGGAGTATATAAGTATAAAGTTGTAGCTATAGAAAACGGGCAGAAAATTGGTGAAAGCAACGTTATAACCATGGTTGTCTCCAGTGAAAATATTGAAGAGAAAACTCCAGCACAACCTATCATTCCACTGGAGATGTTCACAGCTACCATATCAAGTGTAGGTGCTTTATCCTTTATAATGTGGAGGAGATATAGGACATAGGAGGAAACTTTGCAGTTTAGGAAACTAGAATGGTGAAATAAACTTGCTTGTTTTACCGCTTGCATTTGATAGTTTAGGTGTTAGATCTCAGTCAACTTTCATACAGACAGATGATTTAAATATACATATAGATCCAGCTGTAGCACTGGCTCCTAGGAGGTTTGGTTTACCTCCTCACAGAGTTGAGGTTGAAAGGCTTTATGAGCTTGCCTCAGCAGTGGAGGAGTACTTAAGGGATTCAGATGTAGTAATAATAACTCATTACCACTATGATCATCATGATCCTGGTAGGGTGATTTCTATTGAAAATTATAGGGGAAAAACGGTTATTCTTAAAGACCCTCATGAAAGAATTAATGTTTCTCAGAGAATAAGGGCTTCACGTTTCATAAAGCGTATAAGCAATTATGCAAGAAAAGTCGAAATCGGGGATTCTAGAGAATATGTTTTCGGTAAAACGAAAATATCTTTCTCAAAACCTGTCCCGCATGGTGTTGACGATAAATTAGGTTACGTTATTGAGGTTCTTATAGATGATGGAGAAAAAAGTGTTCTTTACACTTCAGATGTTGAAGGACCCGTCCTAAAAGAACAAGTTGATTTTATCCTAAAGCATAAGCCGGATTTACTTATAGTTGACGGACCCTTAACATACATGTTGGGTTACAGGTTTTCTATGGAGGATTTAAATGCAAGTATCAGGTATTTAAAGAACATAATTAATGTTATGACAGGTAAAGTAGTGTTACTAGACCATCATGTTCTTAGAGATAGGGATTATAGGGAGAAATTAAGTGAAGTTTACAGTTACGCTAAAGCTAAAAAGGTAAGTGTTATTTCAGCAGCTGAGTTTTTAGGTAAACAAGTAGACGTTCTTGAAGTTAGAAGGAGAGAGCTTTACGAAAAAGAATATGCTCCTGGAAAAATATTGTTCAGAAATGATGCTTAAAATATTTAAACTTAAGGTCTCCAAGGAGTATTAAATATAGCATAAATTTCTTTAGCTCTTTTCTCCCCTATTCCCTCAATACCCATTAATTCCATTATATTTGCATTAGCTATGTTCCTAATTGTTTTAAATTTTTTAAGAAGTCTTCTAGCAAGAGTCGGCCCCACTATCCCCTCAGCCACGTAAAGTATTCGTGTATTTATGTCCATAGGTTTCTTTTCTACCCGAAGTCTAGGAGGTTTCTTTCTTTCAGCAGAACCTAGCGACTTAGCTTTAGCTATAAGCCAGCTTATTGTTGCTTTCTTATTTGGTGACGGAATTATTTTGACGTTCCAGTCAATAACTATTTCATCTATTATTCTAAGTATTGATGTAAGTTTCCACTTAGTGTATTTCTCTACAATTCCAAGATAACCCTCAAGTAAAATTATTGGTACTATGTCTTCCTCCTCTTCCGCTTTTTTTATTATTTTAAGTTGATCCCATATTCTATTATCTCTAATACTGTTTAAAAAGTCTGTAACAGTTTTTCTTTCAACTAAAACGGGTTTCTTATCTTCAGAAGCTAGAAGAAAATAGTCGCCAACTGATAAAGCAGATATAGCAACCTTAGTTTTAGCTTTTCTTAATCCTTCAACAATATCGTGGTTTTTTGAAGCTTCACGACTATCAACAATTATATCCACGGGAATTAGTGGTGCTTCTACAAGAATGCCCATGAAGTTTTCATCTCCAAGTTTACTAATTGGAGAAGTATGGTATAAAGGCTAAAAACTATTTTCTTATAAACTTTCTCAATACGTTGGCTAATGGTGGAAGCGTTCTTGTTTGCACAAATACTCTTCCAGGGCCTCTTATTTCTATTACTACTCCTTCTCCTCCGAAAACGAAGCTTTTTATTCCACCAAATTTCCTAACATTCCATGAAACTGTTGAATCCATTGCTACAAAATGGAAGTTATCAATGGTTATTTTCTCTCCAGAAGCTAACTCTATTTTATCTATTGCACCATAGCTGTTTATCCAAACACCTCCTAACCCTTCAACCTTAAACCATACAAGCGATCCTTCAGCTAATAATCCTCTAAAACCTCTCCAAGCTATTCCTAAGTCTACGTTGCCGTGATGAGCTAAATATGATGTATCTTGAATTATGAGCTGTTGATTTTGCAGTGGAACATAAACTATGTCTCCTGGAACTCCTGGTGCGAACCATAGTTCAGCATTGCTTCGAGCTATGAAAGTATTTACAAATACTGTTTCACCTGCGAAAACAGCTCTAGCAAAAGCTTTCAGTAACCCTCCTCCAGTGTGTGTTCTTATTTCAACGTCTCCTTTATGTAGAACGTATGCTCCTGCTTCTGCAGTTACTTCCTCACCGGGTTCTAAGAAAACCTTCAAAATGGAGTATGAGGGACTATAATCTACTTTCCACTTCAAACCATAACACCTTGTTTCTGCTGCAACTATATTAACTCGCAAGGTTTAAGTAGTTACTGCATAAGTAGTTAAGGAGTTTATCATAGTTTCCTAACTTCTTATCTTCGATTTTTCAGCGTGATTTTTCGAAAAATGTATATATTAAATAGTACAAACTATGGTAAAGGTTATGAAAATAAGGCGTTAATGAGGTGTGCTTAACATCGTTCTGGATGAGAAAGATAAAATGATAATAAACATGCTTTTGGAAAACGCAAGAACACCTATAACAGAGATTGCTAGGAAACTAGGAATTACTGATGTAGCTGTAAAGAAGAGAATTGAGAAGCTTGAAAAGGAAGGTATAATCTTAGGCTATACTGTTAAAGTAAATCCTGCAAAGTTAGGGTATCAGAGCATAGCTATTGTCGGCTTAGATACTGAACCTGAACACCTACTTAAAGTAATAGATGCTTTAAAGAAGAAAGAATATGTAAAATACTTGGCTCTAACAACGGGAGATCATATGTTAATAGCTGAAATATGGGCTAAGGACAGTGATGATTTAACAGTTAAGCTTAAAGACATAAGCGATCTTAATGGAGTTAAAAACTTAAGGCCAGCTTTAGTTCTAGAAATTTTAAAAAGTTAAAGTAAGTAAGGCAGTATAAATAGCGGTATTGCCGATACTGCGAAAAACACCAACCACACTATTTTACTCCACGCAAAAACTTTTGATCCATCTAAGGGTGGAAATGGTATTAGATTAAACATGGCTAACCATAAATTAATGTATTTAACGTAGGAAAGAACCAATAGTAATAGGTATGATGTAACACTTATAATACCATACTTTACCAGTGATATTAAAAATAATGCAAAATACCCCAATAGAATGTTTGCTAAAGGACCTGAAGCTGCTATTTTCCCGTAATCTCTTCTATCAATAAGTCCAAATGGGAGTTTTGGATAAACAACTACAGCACCTGGAGCAGCAAACACAACTCTACCTAATGTAACAATAGATAAAAGTAGTGCTAAAAGGAGGCCTGTGGGCCAAGCCTGGTATTTAGCATAGTATCCTAGCTTTCTTGCAGCATATCTATGTAGTAGTTCGTGAAATGTGAAAGCTAGTATAACTGCTATAGCAGCTGCAATTACTCCATAAATGTTTCTCGACAATATTTCGTTAAATGAAAAAGCTAGTGCTATAATGAATGCTGAAATAAGTAATTGCTTAGTTTCATTACTAGGTAGCTTCCTTAACTTATAATAAGATGGACCATAGTACATTATGTTAAGTCTCCAAATATTTTTTCTTACCCAAATACGGTAAGTTATATATTTAAACTTGTGGATTTAAATGTGAATGGTGCTTTAGGCATGGGAATAAGGTTTTTCATTAAGGTTTTAGCAACAATTATCCTATTGGACTTCCTAATTATGGTTATTTTGGAGAAATACTTACAGAAAGGCATTCTTGAAGTGTATATTAGTGTAAGTATTTACAGATTCGAGGCAGCTTTAAAATTTACAACATGGGTATTTCTTGCAATATTTATTTTCCTATTAGCACTTGTCTTCGTAATTCATAGGAAAATTAGAAAATAACTTTAAACCCTATGTTCTTTAAGTGGTATTTAGGGTGGTAAAATGCGTAGGAAAAAATGTTTAACAACGTTTTCTATAGTAGGGTTTGATCCTGAGACAAAGGATCTTGGTGTAGCTGTTGCTTCAAAATTTGTAGCTGTAGGAGCCATTGTTCCATGGGCTAAAGCGAGTGTTGGTGCAATAGCTACGCAAGCACTAGCTAATGTGTCCTATGGGCCTAAAGGGCTTGAGCTTTTAGCTAAAGGATATAGTGCTAAGGAGGTTCTTAAAATACTTGTTTCTAACGATCCCTTAAAAGATGAAAGACAAATCGGAATCGTTGATTCTAAAGGAGAGGCAGCTGCCTACACGGGTAAAAAATGTTTTGAATATGCTGGCCACATTGTAGGTGATGGATATAGTGTTCAAGGAAACATCTTAGCTGGGCCTGATGTTCTTGAGGAAATGGCTAAAGCGTTTGAAGTAACAAAAGGCGAGTTAGTTGATAAACTTTTGGCTGCCTTAGAAGCTGGAGACAGAGCTGGCGGTGATAGAAGAGGAAAGCAATCAGCCGCTATTCTCGTAGTAAGAGAAGGTGGAGGTTATGGAGGCTATACTGATAGATATGTTGATTTGAGAGTGGATGATCATGAGGAACCTGTACTGGAGCTCAAGAGAATATTCAAAATATGGGAGCTAACATTACTTACTCGTGAGAAGCCGGAAGATGTTGTTGCAAAAGATGAAGTTGCTGAAAATGTTCAAAGGGCACTTAAAAAACTAGGATTTTATAAAGGAGAAATCACTGGAAAATGGGATAAAGAAACCGAAGAAGCCTTTGTAAACTGGGTTATGATAAATAATTTCGAAAACAAGCTTAGAAAGGATAAGTACATATGGGGTACAGTGTATAGATTTCTCATCGAAACAGCTAAGTGAGTAAGATAAGTGGAGTGAAATGTTTTCAGAAACAATACTAGCAATAACATCTCTTTATTTAGCGTTTTTAATACAGTACATTGCAGTTACGTTAAGAACATATAGCGTACCGGAAACACATATTCCCTTAAGCTTAAGGGAGTTCATTCAGAATACATGTGACAAGAGTAATTTACAATATAGATTTTGGAAAGACACCGACAGAAACATTATGGTTATGGCAACATTCTATATGCCGCCACTCACTCCCATAATAGTTTTTGACAAAAAAGTTTTTCTTGAGAACATAGAAGTAGCTAAAGTATTTTTAGCTCACGAACTAGGCCATGTAAGGAGGAAATCGCAGTTAAAGCTCTTCATTACAGCTTCACTATTACTTGTAGTAATATTTAATATGAGTTATATTAGTGAATTAGCTAGTCTACTAATGTTCTTAGCCATGATAGTAATTATACTCACGCTTTATAGGTATGAAGAATTTAAGGCTGACGAGTATGCTGCATCAAAATTAGGGTTAGAAAGAGTTCTTAATGTCTATATGAACTTAGCTTCAAAGCAAACTAGCTTTAAAATTAGATTATATAAGAATCCCGTATTAGTTGCGGTTGCAGTGTTAAAGAAACTTAAGATTTATCCTTCAATTGAAGATAGAGTGAAGAACTTAATGGAGAAAAGCAGTTTAATTAGCATTAAAGGAGAATTACTTTAGAGGCACGAACATGCTGCTTCTAGTTGCTCTAAGACCTGGCTCTCCATGCTTAACTATCTTTGTTGTTGGAGAGAATTCTCCTAAATAATGGCCTATCATCCACGGGGTTATTTGTACTGGTATGAATTCTTTACCGTTATAAACAGCTATTGTTATACCAACCATTTCCGGAAGTATTATCATATCCCTTACATGAGTCTTTATTGGCTTCCTTATTCCTAATTTCTTATATTTCCTTATTTTCTCGAGAAGAACTCTTTGCTTAGGCTTTATTCCCCTAAGAAGGCTTCTTCTAGCCCTAGCTGGCAGTAGCTTAATTAGTTCATCAAGCGGCATGTTTAATAGTTCTTCTAGAGTTTTTCCTCTATACCTAAACTTCTGCCATTCTGGCGGAATTTCAGTTAATATAGCCATTGTATCATCCACTGACTTACTTTTTGTATGCACTATTGTAGTATCTGAACTTACTTTTTAAAGCTTTTCATTATGCAGTGTCTTAGCTATTTTTACTATTTTTTCAGCAACTTCCTTAGCTGTTCTCCCAAAAACGTTTATCATAGGCTCCTTTCCCCAGTCGCCCATGTGATATACTATGTCCGGCACTTTACCTTTCGCTCGTAGAATTGCTCGCTCTATACCCCAAGGTATTGTCGCTCCTTCTTTGGCTTTTACTTCATCTGGTTCAAGCCTTCTATCATAAAACGAAATTGTCATTCCAAGTTTTCTTGCTACATCAATAATTTTCTCACTAAACCTTATGTTTGCAGCAGCTCTTATTTTCGGATCATACTTTAGGACAGTTAAAACAGCCTTTGCCATATGGTGTGATGCACCAAATGTTGGAGGGCCACTAGGCTTTATTGTCTTACCATATTTAACTATTCTACCAAGCACTCCTGCTACATCGTCTTCTATTCTTGCGTATAGTGCAGGTAATGACATTACTATATTCATTTGCACTTCTGGGATGAGTTTTGATACATACTCTCCGTTTTCCACGAGTATTTTTATGGCTTCATTTAAATTCTCTAATACTCTATACTTTTCAGCTGAAATTTCAATCCACGCCATGGGATTTACGGGGCAGTGTCCATGACCTACTTTTAATCCATAATCAATAGCTAAGGTTATGAATTTCTTTGCAACCTCTATAGCTTCCAAAATGTTTTTTCCCTTAGCTAATTCAGCAGTTATTGCTGCGGAAAAACTACATCCTGTTCCATGTGTACATCCATGTTTTATTCTTGGAGCTGAAAAGATCTTGAAAGAACCGTTATAATATACTACATCGACGCTATGTTCTCCCCCTAAATGGCCTCCCTTAACTATTGAAGCTTTAGCTCCAAGCTCTTCAACAATGTATTTGGCAGCTTTTTTTGCGTCATCAATGTTTAATATTTTGAATCCAACTATTTTTTCGGCTTCAAATCTGTTGGGGGTAACTACTGTAGCTAATGGAATAATGTGTTTAATAAGTGAGCTCATAGCTTCAGGTTTTAGTAAGGGTGCTCCACTTTTGGCTATCATAACAGGGTCAACAACTAATGGAAACTTATACCTTCTTACAGTTCTAGCTACTGCCTCTATTATTTCCGAGTTGCTTAGCATGCCAGTTTTAGCAGCGTCAACACCTATGTCCTCTGCTACTGCTTCTATTTGTTTTTCAACAACTTCTGCTGGGATATCATGTATTGCTCTTACCTCTAATGTGTTCTGAGCTGTTACTGAAGTTACGGCTGCCATGCCGTAAACTCCTAAGGCAGCGAATGTTTTCAAGTCTGCCTCAATACCTGCTCCTCCACCTGAATCGCTGCCGGCGATTGTTAGTGCTTTAGGCATATTGTTCTCCACAGTTTTAGACATGGTATTTCCCCGTAAAATTATATGCCTAGTTTATCATGTATTGTCTTTAATGATTCAAGGGATATTTCAATAAGCTTATTTAAGTCTATACCTAGGTGTTCTATAGCTTCTAAAATTTTATCTCTACGAACTTTTCTTGCGAAATCTTTTTGCTTAAACTTCTTACGAACACTTTTAACTTTAACTTCCTCTAGCTTCTTAGATGGCATGACGAGAGCCGTGGCAATTACTAAACCTGAAATTTGATCTGCAGCTATAAGGGAATATGCAAGTTTCGTAGAAGGCTTTGTTCCAGAATATTCTGTATGTGAAAGTATAGCTTCAATAGCTTCTTTAGGTAATTTATCTTTAAGCACTTCAGCAGTTATTTTAGCATGCATTTCCATGTTATTCTTTGTTTTATCATAATCAAGATCATGTAATAAACCCACTAAACCCCATAATTCCTCGTTTTCTCCGAAAAACCTTGCCAAACCTCTCATTATAGCTTCAACAGCAATTACATGTTTCTTTATTTTCTCGTTTGAAATCCACTTTTCAATAAGGTCTATGGCTTCCTCTCGTGTGATCATTTTACACACTCTCTAAAGGTGTTTTCTAGATTACTAAGCTTAGTGAAGAATTTTAGAAAATAAAAATGTTTCATTTTAGAAACTTAAATAGCCCATAAAAATAGAATAATATAGTGGGTGCATTGTTGTGTCAGAGAAATTCTTAAGTGTTAAAGAAATTCTTCATGAAATAGATAAGCTTCTAGATAGGGAGGCAATAGTTATTGCAAAAGGTCTTTCAGAAATAGATGATCCACTGTATAGGGCAGCGCTTACTGATATCCTTTCATGCATTTACACTAATAAAAGCCAATTAGCTGGACTTAAAGCGGTATATCTTCTAGGTGCACCTAAACCTTCAGAAAAGGATAAGGAAAAGTATGTTAAAACTCTTGCACAGTCATTAAAGTACTTTAGAGAAGCTACAAGACTTCTAAAGAAACTAGCCGAAATAGAAGGAGAGCCGCGAATAAAAAGCTACATAGACATAATGGTTGATTTATGGAGTCACTCGGTTAGAGTAGGAAGAAGAGCCGCGAGAAGAAAGTAATGTTAAAAATAAACTTTAAAAATACTTTTTCCTTTTAAATTTAAGGTAAGCGATAATTATTATAAATAAAGCAACTATCTGAAGAGCTGATGAAAAAATAGTTGCTTTATTAACTCCCAAAGTATCAGCTAAAGGACCTGCTAAAACAACTAAACTACCAGCTATACTTGTTGCTGTCCCGTAAGAGCCAAATGCAGTAGCCCTAAACTCAGGAGGTAACGATTTTGAAGAAACTGTAACAGCTGATGTATCATATAGCGGGTAAACGGGTATAATCCATAGCAAAGCCATGATCCACCCTTGAGCTGAAGCTAATCCGTAAAGTAATGATGTATAACATATTAATGTGAGCATAAATGACCTTACTTCACCTACATTATCAACTATTTTCCCTGCCAAAGGCCTAAAGAGAGCCCCTAAGAAAGCTGTTATGCCTCCAAAAAATATTCCGTAAAGTATTTCATTCCTTCCAAGTTCATTATAAAGTTTTATAGATAAAATATTGTACGAGAATTCTAGTCCAAAATAGCTTACAGCCACTGCTACTAGGAAAGCTAAGAAAACCTTGCTTCCTAAAAGAAACGAGAAAACATTTCTTTTAAGCTCTTTACGCTCGAACGTGACGTGAACTTTCGGGTAAAGAGCGTAAAATATTATGAAAGAAGCTCCTATAGATAACCCTATGACTATTGAAATAAGCCCTATGCCTCCTAAGGCGTATAAAAATCCCATAAGCAAGCTTCCTAAACCCCACCCTATAGATCCCCCTATAGCGTAAATGCTGTACTTCTTACTTCCAGTATACTCTATATCCGAAACTACAGCTGAAACTATCGATGGCCAGGCTATGGTTGAAGATAAACTAGCAATAAACGCTAAAATGAAAACCCATGGTAGTTCTGTAAAACCTATCAAACTGAAGGCTGGAACACTTAAAAAACCTATTAGAATCATTTTTCTTCTTCCAAAAACATCTCCTAAATACCCCCATAGAGTTGAGAATAATGCTGGAATAAATTCCAGCGATGTTAAGAGCGTTATATCGGTATACGTACCTCCAAGAAATTCTTTAACATAAATTCTAGATGACGTAAAGTAGAGACCCCAAGCTAGAGTGTAAAGTATATTACCTACTGTATATAGCTTAAGCCATTTCGAACAACTATGACCCATTACCTCATATACCTTTACGTGTTAAAGAAAAATACATGTTAAAAGTTTTTCTAAAGAGCAAAGCTTAATGCTTTTATAAGTTCACTAGAGTCTCGAATGTTAATTATCTTTGCACCTAAAAGTTTCATTTCATTAGCTAAAGCTTTATCGTATAATGGCGGAGTTATTATTACGAGTTTAGTTCCGGATTTCATAAGTTCTTTAGCTTCAATAGACGGCTTCTTTGTAGAAACAGTTTGTTTTAAATCAGAAATTAGGACAACTGTTTTACTTCTAAGCTTCCTGGCTTCTTCAAGAGCTTTGGAAATGTTAGTCCAGCCACCAAATTTTAGGTTAAATAGAAACTCAACCATTCTTGCGGGATTTCTAATGATGTTCTTATTTACTCTTAAAACATTTTCTCTAAAGACAATGACGTTGCCTACTATTCTAATAAAAGCTGATGCTATTAGAATAGCGTTTTGAGCATATGATTTCATGCTTCCACTTACATCTATGAGTAACGTAATTTTGCGCGCTCTCTTTCTTCTACGGTAAACTAATGGGCTACTTCGTTTTCTTAAAACATTATAGATACTATCTCTTATCACTATACTTGATGATCTTAAAGAAGACTTCACATATTTCCTTGAAATAATAGAAGACCTTATTTTTGATTTAAGTTTTTGAGCCACTATAGAGGCTATGCTAAGAATTTTCTTTTTTGCTCTAGGATCTACTGCTGCATCATAAACTTCCTTTAAAACATAAAGAGTTTCCATAGTTGGTGATGCTCTTAATTTACTAGGTAAAGTAGGGTAGCTGGAAGTCACCATTGAAAGCAAAGTGTTAAGGAGGCTTATTTTATCTTCTAAAAGCATTTCTAACGTTGTTCTCTTACCCTTTATTTCACGTCTATATTTATTCATTAATTTACCGTAATCTTCTAGGACGCCATATGCCATATCCAAGTATCCTTCATTGTCTTCAGTAAATGCCTTTCTAAAATACTCGAAAGCTTTAGCTAATTTTGCCGCTGCTTTAATTAATATTTCCTCTCTTCTGCTCAGTTCGTAGTTCACGTATTTTTCAAAAACACCTAAGGCTTCAGGCCTTAGATTATTAACTAATGTTTCAATTTCTTTTCTTTTAAGCTTAAATTTTAATGCTTTAGAAGCTATTGTTTTTTGAGCATCAACATCATCAATATTTTTTAAAGATAAGAGTACATGCTCTCGATGCCTCTTTAAAAGTTTATCAGCTATTCTCGGATTACCTTTAATAATAGCTTCTATAATTTCCGGCGTAAGCATATCGGTTTTTTCGAGAACATCAACTAATGTTTCTTCGTCCGCACTTTTTGCTTCAACATTGTTTTTAAGTATTCTCTGTGCAACTATGTTAGCTATTCTCTTCGATAACGAAGTCTTTCCCTTAAGATAAGCTATTTTCGAAAGGCCGATAAGCTTATTGATAGAAAGATTTGTTAAATCAACATTTCCGTCAATGGCTGCCTCTATGGTGTCTAAGTAGAAGTCTTTTTCATCATAGATTCTTCTTAAAGAACTCTTCTCTAGCCTTCTATACGCTATATTGTTGGCTAGTTCACTTATGCTTTTAAACATTGTAATGTTTTTACTTAGAAGAATATCAATGGATTTTTCATCTAATATTTCATAGAAACCATATTTTCTATTCTTTACAATAACGCCCATTTTAGATAAGGTATTGAATATTTTATCTCTTCCATTTCTTCTCCTAATTATTCTCTTCATTTTAGATAGTGGAATTTTTTCGCCGAAACGTAAGCCTAATTCTTTAAGATAAGTTTCAATTTCCCTTGTAAATTTATTTTTAATAATGTTTTGTGGGATAAGTGTTTCTTCAACTACTTTCTCAAAAACGTTTTCGAATCTATCATGTTTTAAAAGTGATGCTTTAAGTAGTTCCATAAGTTCCTTAACCGTTAAGAAGTAAACATGGTTCTCTTCGTAGATTTTACCTTGTAGTGCGCAATAGTTTTCAATGAGCTTTATTGATGCCTCAAGTTCTCCCGTACTAACACCTATTCCTTCATGTCTTAGCTCTTTAGCTATCCTAACTAAGAAGTTCATTAGTTGCTCTCTTGTAAATAGAACTTCGCCTTTAACGATCTTCATTTTTCCTACCTTTTTCCGCTAAAGTATTTCATTAAAACTTCCTCAACTATGCCTTCATCTTCTACTCTTTTAAGAAGAACTGAAAGTCCTGCATCAAACATTTCCTCTGAAGAAACCTTGTCTTTTCTCTCTCTTAAAATAGCTAGTTCAACAGCTATTTGAGCCCATGCAACAGTGTCAGCTGGGCCGGGCTTATGTGTTGCTTTTTCTCTAAGCTCATTTACTGAAGCAATCATTTTTGCTACATTATCGCTTCCAAGTTTCCAATAGTTTTCTCCAAGCCTGACCTTCAATATTTCCCTTTCAACATCTTCATCAGGATATGTGAATTTCACTCTAATAACTCTTCGTAGGAAGGCATCGCTAAGTTCATTTTGCGCTATATCTTCTGGATTGCTTGTAAATATTACTTGAAAACCATCTCCTTTCGCCTTAAATATCCTTTTTAATTCTGGAACAATTATTCTACGCTTATCTACAATGTCCAAGAGCATGTTTTGAAATTCTTCACTACTTCTTCTAATTTCATCAACTAAAACTCCAGCATCAAGAATTAAGGCTGCAAGGAGGGGTCTTGGAATAAAGCTTTCCTCGGTAAAACCCATTTTCATTGCCATTAATGGATGGAAGTCCCCTATAACCCTATATTCATCATAGTTTTCACTGCAGGGAAGTATGAACGCGTTTTTTCCTGACCATAGAGTCAATATGGCGTAACCTACTTCAGTTTTGCCCGTACCTGGCGGTCCTTCGTAAAGAACAGGTCTACTACTTAAGAAGGCTGATATTGTTATTGCAACTATTCTCTCCGGAACTATAAGCTTAAATTTTTCACGTAAATACTTGGTCATTAATTTAACTGACCTAATAGGTGATGTTTTCTCTACTATAGGATAGTATGTTTCATAAACCTTCTTCTCTATTACGTCTACTACTTGCTGTTCCATTGCTTATCTTTCCCTTCCCAATATGAATTACCGTAGAATATTCTCTACTGCAATCTATTTAATAAAGGTTAATGAAGATGAATGCTAGGAATTTATAGCATGCTTTCGAGCCTGTCCATTGCTTCCTCGAGTAGTTCAATTATTTTCTCAATATTGTCAGCTAATTTCTCGTTTTCCTCCTGCAGTTCTCTAAGAACATCTACGGCATACTCTATGTTTTCTATGGCCTCCCTTATTCTATCTTTAGCACTCATTAGATAGCCACCTAATGTACTGTTTAATCTCTACTTATAATGGTTTTCAGTGAAAAAGCTATCTGTGTTGTTGTCCTTAACTTTCTTCTAAGAGCAGAAATTTGTGGTCTGTAAATAATAACTTCTTTTCTTCCTTGATAGTTTAGTCCAAGTATTTTGGAAACAACTTCTACTTCTACTTCCCCTCTAACTATAGCTGCTCCTTCACCATAGTCTGGGTTTAACTCTATAGTTATGGGTAATTTTAGTTTATCCCATTTTTCTTCGCTTAAAATGCTTTTTAAGAACTCTAGTTCACTACGTTTAAACATGTGAATAGAACCGTCCCGTGTTAGAACATGTGGGTATTTTTCTAAGAGCACTTCCTTTAATGTCTTCTTTTTATAAGGTAAATGGGCATTTGCTAACCTTAAAAGTTCCTCTCTGAGTATTTCCTCGAGCATTCTTTCATTATAACTCATTACCCACGCCTTCTTGACAAAATCACTTTTACTCTCTTAAGACGTGCTCTTTCCTCTCTTTCTCTTTCTTCAAATTTCATGGATAAATACTTTATCGTCACTTCTATTCTAGGTATTAGTATATGTTCTAGTACGTTAACTCTCCTACGCATTTTCCCAATTTCAATGCCCAGTCTTTCAAGAGTTTTCTCTGTTTCCCCTAGCTCCATAGATAATTTTAGGAGTTCCTCAAATCTCCTAGCAGCTTCATCAATATAGAGTGAAGTGTCCGCTACAGAGTAGCCACGTTCCGATATTGATTTCTCAATTTTCTCTGTTTCCACCAGAGGGACTTTAACACCCATTATGTTGCTTATTCCAAATACCGCTACAATCCTTCTTTCAACAGCTAAGGCTTCTTTTTCTAAGCCCTTTCTTCCGTGGTGACCATAAGCTAAAGTTAGTGCTGAATATGCTTCCTCGGCTTTCTCATGTAACTTTTCCCTAAGTTTCGTAGCCTTCCTGGATATGTCTAAAAACTCAGCCACTAGGATTGTGAGTCTTTCCCTAAGTATCCTATGAATTCTCTTAGCTAACACTAATCTTCGCTTAAGCCTTATTAGCTCTATTTTTGTAGGTCTTACCTTCAGTACCTTCACTGAGCTCATCAGCTGCCCCTCACTTTACTCTTGAAATTTTTTATGAGTGGCTATGCTGATGTCTTTCTCCTATATTTCGGATGATACTTTCTTATGTATTCTTCCCTTACAAGTTTAAGTTCCTCTTCAGGTATTATCGAAAGTAAGTTCCATGCTATGTCAAGTGTTTCTTCAATGGTTCTTCTCTCATACTCTCCTTGCTTAATGAATTTGGCTTCGAACTCGTCTGCAAATTTAAGATATTTCTTATCTCTTTCACTAAGCGCCTCCGTACCTACAATAACCGATAGTTCTCTTAAGTGCTGACCTTCAGCATATGCTGCATATAATTGCATAAATACGTCTCTATGATCTTCCCTGGTTTTCCCGGGACCTATGCCTTCCTTCATGAGTCTTGAGAGAGACAAGAAGACATCTATTGGTGGGTAAATTCCTTTCCTATGCAAGCCTCTTGACAAGACTATTTGTCCTTCAGTTATGTATCCTGTTAAATCAGGTATTGGATGTGTTATGTCATCGTCAGGCATAGTTAATATAGGCATTATAGTTATTGAACCCTTCTTACCCCATATTCTTCCAGCTCTCTCATACATTGTCGCTAAATCAGTATACATGTATCCGGGATATCCTCTTCTTCCCGGAACCTCTTCTCTTGCAGCCGATAATTCTCTTAGAGCTTCACAGTAGTTTGTCATATCCGTTAAGATTACTAAGACGTGCATATCATGCTTCCAAGCTAAAAACTCCGCCGTTGTTAATGCAACTCTAGGAGCAGCTATTCTTTCTACTGTTGGGTCAGAAGCTGTATTTACAAACACCACTGTTCTTTCCAGGGCACCTGTTTCTTCGAAGTTTCTAATGAAGAATCTTGCATCATCAAATGTTACTCCTATTGCTGCGAAAACTATTGCGAAACTTTCTTCCTTACCTTTAACTGTTGCTTGCCTAACTATTTGCGCAGCAATTCTGTTATGAGGTAATCCTGAACCGCTAAATATAGGCAATTTCTGGCCTCTAACCAGGGAGTTCAGTCCGTCAATAGCTGATATTCCTGTTTCAATAAACTCTGACGGAGGCTGTCTTGAAGCAGGATTTATTGGTGCACCATTTATGTCAGCATATTCTTCAGGAACTATTGAAGGACCTCCATCTATTGGTCTGCCTAGTCCGTCAAAAGTTCTACCCAGCATGTCAAGTGATAAAGGCATTTTAAATGTTTCTCCTTTGAACCTAACAATGCTTTTCTTTAAATCTACGTCTCTTACTCCTCCGAAAACCTGGATTACGGTAGCGTCTTTACTTACATCCACTACTTGTCCTAGCTTTAGTTCTCCTGAAGACGTTTTTACTTCAACTATTTCTCCAAACTTTATTCCTGGAACGCTTTCCACTACTAATAGGGATCCTCTTGCACTATATAGTGAAGATACTTCTTTAACAAAGAGTGAAAAACTTGTTTCTGCCATAACGTATCACCCCATTCTCTTTCCAACGAGTTCTTTGAATTCTTTATCCATTTCAAGCCAGAGTTTCTTGATTTCTTCTTCAACTTTGTCATATGGTATTTCTTTCATCCTAGCTATTCTATATTTCACAGGTAACTTTCTTATTTCGTCAACAGTTATTCCTATTTCTAAAACGCTTTTTGCTTTCTCATAGAACCTTATAATAGTCTTCATCATAAGATGGGTTTTTTCGGGCGGAGAGAAGGTGTCTATTTCGTGGAAAGCGTTTTGCATTAAGAAGTCTTCCCTAATCATTCTAGCTATTTCAAGTGTTAACTTGTCTTTTTCCGGAAGAGCTTCTGGACCTACTAGCCTAACTATTTCTTCAAGTTCTGCTTCTTCCTGAAGAATTCTCATTGCTATATCGCGGATTTTTCTCCATTCCGGATCTATTTTCTTCCACCACTTTTCCACGGTTTCAACGTATAGGCTGTAGCTTACGAGCCAGTTTATTGCTGGGAAGTGCCTTCTATTAGCTAATGCTACGTCTAATGCGAAAAGTGCTTTAACTATTCTTAAAGTGTTTTGGGTTACTGGCTCACTGAAGTCTGCTCCAGGCGGACTTACTGCTCCAACAACAGTTACTGAACCTACTCTTGGAGGTTCTCCTGCAACTTCAACTCTTCCTGCTCTTTCATAGAATTCCGCTAGCCTTGAGCCAAGATACGCTGGGAACCCTTCTTCACCAGGCATTTCCTCAAGTCTACCGGAAATTTCCCTCATAGCTTCAGCCCATCTTGACGTGGAATCCGCTACTAAAAGTACATCATAGCCCATGTCTCTAAAGTATTCGCCAATAGTTATTCCTAGGAAAACACTTGTTTCTCTAGCTGCTACTGGCATGTTTGAAGTATTAGCTATGAAAATAGCTTTTTCTCTAAGAGGCCTTCCTGTTCTTGGATCTTTCAGTTTAAGGAATCCGTAAAGTGCATCTGCCATTTCGTTTCCTCTCTCGCCACAGCCAACGTAGATGTTTAATTGGCTATAGGACCACTTGGTTAGCTGCTGAAGTGTAACGGTTTTTCCTGTTCCGAAACCTCCAGGTATAGCTGCTTTACCTCCTTTAGCCAACGGGAACATGTAATCAATAACTCTAGTACCTGTTATCAAAGGTTCTTCGGGATCAAGCTTTCTCCTGTATGGTCTAGGTTTTCTAACAGGCCATTTATGATACATTTTTACCTCTATTTTTTCACCGTCATGTTCCAGAGTTACAATAGGTTCCTCTATTGTGTAATCTCCTTCGGAAACAACTTCCTTAACAGTACCTCTTACATCCGGAGGGGTCATAACTTTATGTTCTATTATTGGTGTTTCCTGAACTATTCCTATTATTTCTCCTCCGTAAACTTTAGTTCCAAGTTTTATTGACGGTTTAAAATGCCATTTCTTATCCCTAGGTAATGCATGAGCTCTAACCCCTCGTTTAACAAAAGGTCCTACAAGCGTTTCTAAAACGCTTAAGGGTCTCTGCAATCCATCATAAACTACACCGACTATTCCTGGGCCTAGCTCAGCTACTAACGGTTTTCCTGTGCCTACAACTTTCTCTCCTACAGTTAACCCTGATGTATCCTCATATACCTGTATTATCGCCTTATCTCCTTCAAGACCTATTATCTCCCCTATAAGGGCTTCTTCACCTACTTCAACTACTTCGTAAACTAATGAGCCCTTCATACCATCAGCTATTACTAAGGGTCCTGAGATTCTCCAAATCTTACCTACAACCATTTTCTATCACCTTAAAACTCAACAGCGAAGCCAATTATTCTTTTAACATATTGCTTATAATATTCCTTAACATTTGGATGTATAGGTCCCTTAATTCCAGGTACTGAAACTATTATAGGGGAAATCTTTCCCCTATGGGTGAGGATTATATCTTCAACGTATTTTTCAAAGTTATCTTGAAGAATGATCACACCTATCTTGGGATCTTCTAGTAATTCAGAAACATGTTTCCTAACCGTTTTCCTTACTTTTTCCTCCGAACCCGAAACTTCGAATACTTTTGGTAAACCAGCTAACCTAAAACCTAACACTAAGTTTTCATCTCCTACTACTGCTATTTCGTATTCTCTTATTTTACCTCTAGCGCTCACTTTTCACGCACTCCCCGGTTTAAAATAGGGTAAGTATTTTTCGTAAGGTATTTTCTGGAAAAATATTCTAAAGAGTAAGAGTGTAAGTCTAAGTTCCTTTTCTTTAATAAGGAAGTAATGTAATAAAACAGCTGGTGTATGCATAGCTGTAGAAATGTTTTCCTTTATTTTACTAAGTGAATAATCTAAAATTGTTTTTTCAACAAGCAACGGGTCTTTAGTTGTTTTGTAAATATCTACTATTCTCCTCCCAATTTCTGAATACGGCGTATATTCAAGTTTTTCAGAAAGTTCCTCTAATGTTCTAGCATCTAAGAAGCTTTTAACATTATCTTTGGTTAAAACGTAGTAAACTTCAGGTATAATTTCCAAAATGCCCTGTGTTTTGCCGGAAGCAACAGCTCTCACTGCTGCATTTACAATGTTGAGGTCTATTAAAGAACCTATTGCTGGTAGAAGTTGCTCCCTACCTCTAAGTTTTAATGCTATTTTTAAGAGTTTCGAGAAATATTCTTCATCCAACTTTTTCTCTAAAATCATTCTTGCCTTAAATGATTCATGTTCAGAAGTTATTTTCGCCTGCATTTCTTCTATAATTACTGAGTAATCATAGAGCCCAACTTGTCTCACAACATTTACAACATCATCTACTGATGCTGCTTCTTCAAGCTTACTTAGCATGTTGCTTTCGAAAATTTTACCTAATGGAACAAAGTTTACTTTATGGAGGGATTTTGATACAAGTCTTCTAATAACCTGTTTAATATTGAACAGGTCGAATTTTTCAATGAAAACATCATATAAATTTAAACTGTCTTTTGGGAGATAGGTTTTTATGAACATGTAATCTTTAGACAAATACTCATATACCATATTTTCAACATCATCATATGTTTTTATTAATGCTGCTCTTTCAGAAATGTATGCTCCAAGCTCCGTTGCACCTATTGCTTCAAGTGCTTCATCTAAGCTTTTCTTTCTAAGTGCCTCAGTAATATGCTCTTCAGTTATGCATTTAGCTTCTTTACCCTTAAGGAGGGATGCTAAGAAACCGTAGGCACCGTATCTCCTAGTGCTTAAGCTTGTGAAGTAAGCTAATATGAATAGGAAAGCTATGGGAGCTAGAAAAACAGTCAAATAAGTTATTGTCTCTTCAATCATTGACCTATTCACCGAAGAGTTCTCTTGAAATTTCCGGTAAAAGCCTTGAAAGGGCCATTTCAAGCCTTGTTTCGTAGCTATTGTCTATTCTAAATTTCCCGTCAATAGTTTCCACTATTACCCCACCGCTGATGTTGGCTTCCCTGATGTCTTTTACCTTGCTTGTGAGTTTTAACTCCCTAAGTACTTCTCTAATTTCCTTCAAGTCTCCCTTGTTTGCGCAAATGATAATATCTGTTGGTGGAAGAGTTTTCACTGCTTCTTGAATAAGGTTTTTAAGCGACTCTCTATAGTTAAAACTTTTTCTCTTAATCTCTTCTTTAACACGTTCAATTATTTCATCAATTATTTTTCTTTTAACTTCTGACTGATCTTTTCTCGCTTTGAGCATTGCTTTAACTATTATTGCTCTTGCTTTCCTCTTAGCTTCACTAATTATTCTTGCCTCTTCTCTTTCCTGCTCCTGTCTTCTCCTGAGCTTTGCTTTATTAATTATTTCTTCTGCTTCCTTACGTGCTCTTTCGAGAATTTCTTCTGCTTCAGCACGTGCCCTATCAAGTATGGCCTTACTTACTCTCTCAAGCGTCATTTCTTTAGTGCTCAACTTACATCTCCCTATGAAATCATATTACAAGTATTAGTGTTAATATCGCGAATACCATGCCAAGTACTCCGAAGAGTTCAGCATATACTGCTAGAATTATTGCTGACCCTAAAATTTGCCCTTTAGTTTTTGGCAGTAATGCTATACCTGAAGAACATATTACACCTTGGTATGCTGCTGAAAATCCTTCAGCAAATGCCGCAATAAAACCTACTCCTAAAACCATTAGTCCCTTTTGCAAAGCTTCTTCAACAGGTAATGCCTGTATTCCAGGCAGTATTTGCGTTATTATATACAATAGTATTATTAGGCCGTAGAATGTTTGTGTCATAGGGAGTGATGCTAGCAATAGAACGTTTCTGAATTGTTTAGGATCTTCTGAAACAGTAGCAGCTCCAGCTGATCCGGCAACACCTATTCCTATAGATGATCCAGCTAATCCCCCTGCTAAAGCTAGTGTTCCACCTATTATTGCAAGTGATGGTCCTATTCCCAATGTTGCGGCTATTTCCATACTATTTACCCCCTTTCCTCTTACTGGACATGGGTTTTTAATTTTTTACATCTATAGATTTTAGACTATGTGACCATGAATACTTACTTTATGGAGGTTTAACTATTATCCTTCTTCTAAGCACCAGTTTTAGCGGATTATACTCTACTCCTCCTCCTTCATAGAATTTTGGAAGGAACTCTACGAAACACAGTCTTAAGGAATGAATGAAAGGTCCTATGATGCTTAATGCTAAGTTTAGTAAGTGTCCGAGGAAGAAAACTATGCCTCCAAAGATTGCCCCTAAAACTAAACCTGCTATTCCTGGCAATATCCCTTGGAAGCCCAGGATTATCATTCTAGCCATTAAATTGAAGCTAGACGCTAAGTATATTGTTGCGAAAGCTACACCAGCAATTCTAGTGTAAGACATTATATCTCCTAGAAGCCCTGTAATATCGAATATCCACATGAATGTTCCGAAAAATCTCATAGACATTATTTGCGAATATGCTAAAAACGCTATGCCAACAATCACACCGTAAATTAATGTGTCGTAAACGCTGTCTGGGAAAGGAAAGACCTTGAAATTAGCCATTTTGAAGAGTATATATGGTATTCCGAAGATTTCTGATACAAATAAACCTATCTTGCTGGCTATAGTTACTTTATCTTTCTCTAACAGCGCCTTTACGAAGCCTAGGAAATGCGCTATGTTAACGTGAACTAGGCCTATACCCATTGCTAAAAGTATTAAAGCTAATGGATCGGAAAATTCGGGGACAATGGGGGGTATATTTATTCCAAGAAGCTTAAGGGTATCTCCAAGGTAGGATCCGTAGAGAAAGCCTGCAACTATTGAAGCAAAACCTGAAACATAAAGCATTCTCTTAAACATAAGGTAGTTTTCCGACTCAGGGTTTTCAACAAGTCTATCTAGAACATACTTAATAATTAGGATCATAAGTATACCGTAAATTACGTCTCCAAGCATGAGTCCAAAGAATACTGCGAAAGAATAAGCTACAAGAGGTGTAGGATCCCATTCCTTATATTTAGGTATGCCATAGAACTTAACTAAGGGTTCGAAGTATCTGAGAATATTTAAGTTTCTCATTTTTGTAGGTGGTTCTTCTTCAGGCTTAGCTTTTTCGAAGTTAACGTAAAAGAACTTAACATTATTATGCAGCTCATAAAGGAGTTTTTGCTTAAAACTTTCAGGAACCCATCCTTCAATTAATGTTACGTATTTTGCTCCAGCTGCTTTCTCTAACACATTAAGCTTTAACATTTCATTTTCTAAAAGTGTTCTAAGTATGAGTACTTGCTTCAGATTTTCCTCTATTAGTCTTTGGAATTCTTGATTTAGTTCTTCAAGATTTTTCTCGAATTCAACGCTTCTTTTTTCAAGTTCCCCGATGAACTCATTTATGGGAATGTTTATCTTTTCAAATCTTAGAATAGTTAGGCCAAAATCCTTAACTATTCTAGTTAGGACTTCAATTTTCCTTGAAAGACCTGCAACAACATAGATTACTTCGGGGGGTTCAGCTATTTCCGCCTTAACTAATACATCAGCTACTTCCCTTACTTTTTCTTCAAAATCCTTTGATCGCTCCTTAGATACAACTATTGTTTTGGAAAAAATCACCTTGCCGTCAAAATCAAGATCTATGATGTTAAGTTCAGGCCTTATTTTAACTAGCGCTTTAAGATACTTAATTCTAGACTTCATGTCGGAAAGTGTTTGCTGAGTTTCCGAAATTTTCTTTGCCAAAAACTGCATTTTAGCGTAGATTTCACGAACTGGTTTTTCATATTTTTTGAGAAGTTCAGAAATAGTGTATGGTTCAATTTTTTCCTCTATTTCAACAATGCACTCTCTGCTAACGCCCATTAAGAATTTATCTATTATTCTTAGTAGATTCTCTATTTCCCCCCTTCGTTTCTCAATAATTCCTCTGTCAAGAGGCTTAAGCTCCTTAGTTTCTTTAACATGAATTGCTTGTGATGCGTGAAGAGCCGTTAAGACTTTGCTAACTTCGTCTTTAACGGTTATTATCCTAGTTTTTAACATAGGTTCCGGAGCGCTAAGGATGAAGGGAGGTACTGGCATTTTACTGTAACCCCGTTACATACTGGAGGAGCATAAAAACTATTTTCTCCCTTTTTGACTTAGCTTTCTTTAATAATTCCTGTACTTTATTTTTACCTTCCTTTTCGATTCTCTTTGCTTGTTCTTCTGCTTCTGCAAGTATTTCTTCACTCTTTTTCCTAGCCTCTGTTAGGTCAAGAGCTGCTTCCAGTATTTCTCTTGCTTTTTCCTCAGCTGTTCTCTTAAGCTCCTCCGCTTTTCTTCTTGCTTCCTCTATTAACTTTTCAGCTTCTCTTTCAATAGCCTCTATTTCTGTAAGCGTTGACACCTTTGGCAAGCCCCTCTTTTCGCCGTAAAAGCGGGTCGTTTAGTTAAAGGGGAAAACTCTAAATAAAAATTTCCTCATTAAAACCAAATAGATCAGTTATACTGAGCAAACATTGTTAGACGAAGCTAAAACGGGGTGTATCGGAAATAGTGAGTAGGAGTTACATATTTCCTCTATCAATGGCTCCCCCAGGATCTGTAGTTAGAGTTGTTAGGGTATATGCTGGAAGAGGCCTTACTCAGAGACTAATGGAATTAGGTTTAACGAACGGTGTTGAAGTAAGGGTTTTGAAAAACGATGTAGGTCCCTTACTTTTACATGTCCGAGGTGTAACAATAGCTTTGGGAAGAGGTGTTGCGAGTAAAATACTTGTTGAAAAAATTGCGTAATATACCTTATGCATTCCTTATTCCTTACCGAATTTTTCGAGAATATATCTATATGCTGAGTCAGCAGCTACGGCTCCTTGAGCTGCAGCTGTTATTATTTGTTTAAACATGTTACATGCTGTAGTGCAGTCTCCTGCAGCAAAAAGTCCAGGTATGTTTGTTGACTGGTCAGGTCCTACTTTTACATAGCCTTTCTCATTCACTTCAATCCCTATTTTCTTAAAGAATTCTTTAGGAGGATCACTTCCTATTTCTATGAAAACGCCATTGACACGTATTTTTTCTCCTGTTTCCTTAATTTTTATCCATTCAACAGTTTTTGTACCGCCTATTTCAGCAACATTACTCTTTAGTATAAGCTGTATTTTTGGATGAGTTGTTAACTTTCTTACGTAAAATGGTTGTGCTTTTAATTTTTCTCTCCTATGAACTAAGTACACTTTTTTAGCGTAATCTGCAAGAAGTAATGCTGCGCTTGCAGCACTATTTCCTCCCCCTATAACAGCGACTATTTTATCTTTATAAAGAGGTGCATCGCATGGTGCACAGTAGGAAACTCCTCTTCCCGAAAATTCCTCTTCTCCAGGAACTCCAAGCTTCTTCCTAATAACGCCTAAAGCTAAAATCACAGTTTTTGACTTGAAATTTTTACCTGAGGACGTAAGAACATTAAATAATGATTCATTCTTTTTTACATCTAAAACTTCGTCTAAAATTACAGGAACCCTATATTCGCCTAGGTGATCATAGAATTTATCTACGAGATTTGGTCCAAGAATGCTCTTAATTCCAGGATAATTCTCCACATATCCTGCTTCGCTCATTTGCCCTCCTTTATCCTTAGTTATGATAATAGTAGATAGCATATATCTTGCAGCATAAATTCCCGCAGCAATACCTGCTGGACCGCCGCCAACAATAATTACATCGTATATTTTCTTAGTTTCAATACTTTTGGTTAATTCCATTCTTCTAAAACTTATCTTGAAGGCCATAAGTTCATCCCTTATTATAGGATGCTTCTCCTCGTACTAAGGATAAGTTTTTCACCGCTACGTAATTTATTGTTACTATGATAAAAACGAATTTCTACACTGTCTACTCAATCACCTTATTAGCTATTTTAAATTAATGTTTCATTATGAATTTAGAACTAAGAAAAATGATTTCTAAATGTAATTAACCGAAATTGATAATTAGTAATAAGCGTTTTTAAGAAAACGATGTTGAAGGGAATTTCCGATATAGCGGCGATATTATGGTTTTTTCAAAATATAGAAGGGAACTTAAAGATGTTTGGGAGGAGCTTGTAGCATTAACGATAACTACTCTTGGAAGCGGTATAACGGGGATGATTTTCGGCTTAGGAAACATTATTATTGCTATGAAAAGCTCTGTTCTAATGCTTGCACCAGCTAGTATGAGTATGAGGGGAAACATTTATTCTTCCTTAGGATCGCGTTTAGGTTCGCTTCTTCATTTAGGCTGCATTGGACCCAAAATTAGTAGGAACCCTTTACTAGTAGAGAACTTACTTGGAGTTTTAGCTTTAAAAACCTCTATGACCGTTTATATTGGGGTTATTGCTTCTATCGCTTATTTTTTATTTTCAGGTTTTCTTGATTTTATGGATTTAACATTAATCGCTTTTTTAACAACATTTCTTGCATTACCCATAATGTTGGCAGTCACTTTTGCCATAACATTCATTACATACTCTAGAGGATTAGACCCAGATAATTTTTCAGCACCAATAATAACTTTAGCTGGTGATGTAACATCTCTTCCAATACTTTTTCTTTCAACATACATTGTAGTGAAGCTGTTTCTAGGGTTTAAACTAGCTTTAATCATAGTAGGCATGGTTATTACAGCGATTTTTGCCTTGTACGTTGTTTTTTCGGGAAAAACTTATCTTAAAAAGATAGTTTATGAGGCAGCACCTGTACTCATGATTTGCGGCTTACTTGAAATGTTTGCGGGATCAGCATTAGTTATTAATGTTGAGAAAATACTTGAGAAAGCCGGGATATTAACAATAGTGCCAGGTTTTCTTGAAAATGGTGGAGCATTGGGTGGAATCTTAGCTGCTAGACTTTCCACAAAGCTTCATCTTGGAGAAATAGAGCCTAAACCCGCTCCTTCAATGAAGGTAATTAAGGAGTTTATTAAAGTCTTTATGGTTGCACTTATAATATATCCTACATTAGGATTCTACGGCTATTTCGTAGCTTTACTTTTAAAATTACCCATACCTCCTCTCCACATAGTTTTTCTTTCGGTTCTAGTTGCTGGAATAATACTTTTAGCAGTAACAATATTTATGGTATACTTTGTATCTATCATAAGTTTCAAGAGAGGGCTTGACCCAGATAATATAACAATACCCTTAATAACCAGCGGAATCGATGCCGCAGGAATGTTTATATTGCTTTACTCGTTTCTCGCCTTATCCGGGATTTAACGGTAAAGTAGATAATGCTGTAAGAGACTAAGTTATACATAGAACCGCTATGACGTTCGAACCCGAGACTGATCGGTGATTGAAGGCCGGTGTCTAGGAGCGGTTTTCTTCCTCCATAAACTCCATGATCTTTTTAACGGATGTTTCAATGTAGTATTCGCCATCATAAATAATTATTTTAAAACCTAAAGATTCAAGTTTCTCCTTAAGTGCTGAGTTGTTCAAAATTTCTTCAACAAGATGGGTTAACTTAGGATATTCAGGAATATTGCTTTCGTAAAACCAGAAAAGACCTCTTAAAGCAATCTTTACACTTCTTTGACCAGTTGCTTTAGTCATTGAAACTATTTTTCTACCTTGCTTTTCTAAGTACTTATGTAATGTTCTAAAGAGAAACTCGATGAGTTCTTCCCTTAATTTTTTATTACTCAAACGTAGTTACCTCTGATGATAAGGTTTAAAGTGAAAAATATAAATACTTACCCTAATTTATCATTGTAATGTCATTCTCTGGAAGCGTTAGATAATGAGGGATTGCCTATTGGTGAATTGAAGTTTACACCCAAAATAAAGGAGAAACGTTGGGATAAAGATAAGGAGAGGGAGCTTAGGGAACTCTGGGATAAAGAGAAAATATATGACTTTAAATTTTCACCTAAGGATGAAAGATCAGTAATTGTAATAGATACGCCACCACCTTATCCTTCGGGTAAGTGGCATGTTGGTGGTGCGGCACATTACGCACAAATTGATATGGTTGCAAGATATTTTAGAATGAAGGGGTACAATGTTTTCCTACCATTCTATGCTGATAGAAACGGCTTACCCGTTGAAGTTCAAGTTGAAAAAACAAAAAACGTTAATCCTCATGAACTAGCTAAGACTCCTGAGGGAAGGCAGAAGTTCCTTGACTTATGTAAGGAGTTCTTAGATAAAGTTGAAAGAGAACTTGTTAGTGTATGGAAAAGGCTTGGATGTAGTTTTTACTACATTAAAGATGGAACTGATAGTCCAAAATATAGGAGAATGACCCAAGCAACATTCATTGAACTTTGGAAAAAGGGACTCATATATGAAGCTGAAAGACCTGTTAATTGGTGTCCCAGATGTAGAACTACATTAAGCGATGCAGAACTTGAGCATAGAGAAGAGGAAACCTTACTTTACTATGTCAAGTTTAAAGTTAAAGAAACAAAGGAGGACATAATTGTTGCTACTACCAGACCTGAACTCTTAGCAGCATGTGATGCAGTAATATATAATCCTAAGGATGAGAGATATAAGCATCTTAAAGGTAAACACGCAATAATACCTCTTTATGGAAAGGAGGTTAGAATTCTAGAGCATTCGGAAGCTAAACCAGAGTTTGGAACAGGGCTTGTCATGGTATGCAGTTATGGTGATCAAAGAGACATCAGGTTGTTTAAGGAATTAGGGCTTAAACCAACAATTTTAATAACGAAAGAAGGTTTTATGAATGAAAAAGCAGGCTTCCTTAAGGGATTAAAGGTTAAAGAGGCTAAGAAGAAGATAGCTGAAGAACTTAAGAAGCAAGGGCTTCTTATTAAAACAGAGAAAATAAGGCATACAGTACCAGTCTGTTGGAGATGTAAAACACCTGTAGAGTTCATAAGTGTTAAAGAGTACTTCTTAAAACAGCTTGAGTTCAGAGATGAACTTAAGAAAATAGTTATGGAAATGGAGTTCTGCCCTGAATTTCATCGTAGAAAACTTCTTGACTGGATAGATTCAATATCTACGGACTGGCCTATTTCTAGAAGCAGATTTTACGGCACAGAAATACCTTTATGGCACTGTAGGAAATGTGGTGCTAAATTAGTTCCTGAACCAGGCAAATACTATATTCCATGGAAGCAAGAGCCTCCCTTCGAGAAATGCCCTAAATGTGGCGCTCCTAAGGAATTTCTTGATGGGGAAAAGAAAGTTTTCGATACATGGTTTGACTCATCAATTTCAGCGCTTTATGTTAGTGGGTATATGAGGGATGAAGAGTTTTTCAATAGGGCTTTCGGAAATATCCTTAGACCCCAGGGAATAGACATTGTCGGGACGTGGCTTTACTATTCGATACTTAGAGTATACCAGTTAACTGGGAAACCCGCTTTCAAATGGGTTAGACTAACGGGAATGGGTCTTGATGAGAAAGGAGAGGCTATGCATAAGAGTAAAGGTAATGTAATAGACCCAGACCCTTATGTTGAAAAATATGGAGCTGACGCGTTTAGGTTCTGGGCTGCTGCAGCAGGAAAGCTAGGAAGCGACTATAGATTTTCAGAACAACTACTTAAAACAGGGAGCCTTTTTGCAACAAAATTATGGAACATAGGTAGATTCATATCAGCGTTTCCAGAACCTAAGAAGGAACCTCAGCTTAAACCAATAGACTTAATGATTCTTGAAGAATTAAACAAAGTAATTGAGGAATGTGATAGAAGCTATAGTGAATTAGATGTTTACGAACCTATTAACAGAATTTATCAGTTCGTATGGAATACTTTTGCATCACACTACATAGAAGCTGTAAAAAGAAGAGCATACAATAGAGATAGAATTTATAGTAGTGAAGAACAGGAAGCTGCATGGTATACCTTACACACAGTATTCAAAATTTCACTAAAGCTCTTAGCACCAATAATGCCATACATCACTGATTCTATTTGGAGGAAAATGTATTCTAAAGAAAGTATTCATTTAGAGGAGTTTCCAAAGCCCAATCCAGCATGGAATAAGGGTTATGGTAAGCTTCTTAACAAATTTATTGAGGCAAATAGTGCTATATGGAAATACAAGAAAGCTCTCAATTTATCGCTTGGCACCGAGCTTAATGCTAAAGCGTATTTATCTAAAGAGCTAAAACCCTTAGCTAACGATATTAAAGCTCTCCACAAGATAAAGGAAATTTCCTTCGAAGAACCTAGCGACAAGGCTGAAAAAGTAAGTGAAAATGTTTATATTGAGAAATTAAATTAAGAATTTTCCATTCTCGTAAATTAACTCTCCATCAGCAAACACTTTTCCTTCTTTCATATCCTTAATCATGTCGATGTGTATTACTGAAAAGTTCTTGCCTCCAGTTTCAGGAAATCCCATGCCAAGTGCTAAATGTATTGTCCCACCTATTTTTTCGTCGAAAAGTATTTGTCTAGTAAACTTTTTAACATTATAGTTTGTTCCAAAAGCTACTTCTCCAAGCTTTCTAGCTCCCTCATCTGTTTCAAGGATTTTTCTAAGAAACTCTTTGCCTTCAGAAGCATATGCTTCAACAACTATCCCGTCTTTAAACTTAAGTTTGACATTTCTTATTTCAACACCTTGGTAGAGAACAGGATAAGTGAAAACTACTACTCCATTTGCTGAATCTTCTATAGGTGAGGTAAAGACTTCTCCGTCAGGAAGATTCTTTTTACCATCAGCATTAATCCACTTCCTACCTTCAACATGCACCACGAGATCCGTTCCTGGCCCTATAAAATGTAGTTCTTTAACTTTATTTAGAAACCTAACATATCTTTCCTGCTCTTCATGAATCTTCTTCCATGCAGTAACGGGGTCTTCTGAATCAGCATAGCATGCTTTATAGACGAAGTCTTCAAAGTCTAAAGTTGACATACCAGCTTCCTGCGCCATCGCCGGACTAGGGTAGGGTACAAGAACCCACCTCAGTTCTCCCCTAGCCTCTCTTTCCCTAAGAATTCTAACTATTTCTGTTCTTGCAGTAGCCGCAATTCTTAATTTTTCAGGATCTATGGTGTTTAGCATTCTTAAATTGTTCTCAGAATATATTGATATGATTACTGTTGCTTTTTCAACAATTGCTTTCCGTATCGGAGAAACATGTTTAAGCTGCTTTTCTGAAGCCTCTTTGAAAAATATTTCTTCAGCAACATCATCAGATAATATCAATAATGGGTTGCCACCAGCTCTAAGAGTTTCTCTAAATATTTCCCTAGCCAAGGGTGTAGCTATAGGTCTAGAGTAAATAACTACTTCATCTCCATCCCTTACTTCAGTTGAGTATTTTACAACAAGTTTAGCAAGTTTAGAAACTCTTACATCAACCATCGGAATAACCACCTTGAAGACTAAGTATTATGATATGATTTATAAGGGTAATATTTAAATCATTAAACAAGTGAGTAAATTGGGTTCTCCGTTTAAATTAAGGTGACTACTTATAAGGTGGTTTAGTATTGAAAAAATACTTCATAGAGACTCCTCTTTCCCTTATTGAATACTGTGAAGCAGCTTTAGGTAGGAGGAAACCTACATTAGCTATTAAAAATGTTAGCATTGTAAATGTTTATACAGCAAGCATAGATGAAGGTAACATCTTAATATACAAGGATAGAATTGTAGCATTAACTAATAAGGGAAGCGTTGTTGCCGAGAAAATCATTGATTGTGAGGGAAAATATGCTATTCCAGGGCTAATGGATGCTCACATGCACATTGAGAGTACAATGCTTTTGCCAACGGAGCTCTCAAAAATACTTATACCCCATGGTGTAACGTCGGTTTTCGCAGATCCTCATGAAGTAGCTAATGTTCTAGGCGTTAAAGGTGTAAGACTTCTACTTGAAATAGCTAAAGCCTCGCTATTGAGAGTGTTTATAGAAGTGCCTTCAAGGGTACCTACGGCACCTAAACCTGAAGACACGGGAGCTTCTTTAGGCATTAATGAAACAAGAGAACTTTTGGCTTTAGAGGAAGCTGTATCGTTAGGGGAATTAAATTATCAGAATCTATTAGGGGAGAACCGTTCATTCTACCTTGAGAAAGTGGTTATATCGGATTCTTTAGGGAAAATAGTTAACGGCCATATGGCCAGTGTTCCTAAGGAATTACTGAATGCCCTATCGTCTTTGGGGCTAATAGACGACCATGAAACATTAAACTATGAGGAAGCCATTGAAAGACTTAAGCGTGGAATCGCTATTATGGTTAGGGAGGGCTCTACTGAGAGGAATCTTGAAGATATAGTTAAGGGCATTATTAACCTATATGATAAGAGAAAAATTCTTATGTGCACTGATGATAAGCACCCCCAAGATATAGTGTTCGAAGGACACATAGATTATAATGTTAAGAAAGCTATTGAGCTTGGCTTGGACCCTATAGAAGCAATTCAGATGGCCACCATTAATATAGCTCAACATTTCGGTTTAGATACGTACATTGGCGTAATTGCTCCGTTGAGAAAAGCCGATATAGTCATAGTTAATGACATTAGAAAACTCAACATTGTACATGTAGTTTTTGATGGAAAACTAGTTTTTAGCCGTGGAAAATTTCTTGTAGAGTTAGCTAAACCCAAAATGCCTAAGCGGGTATTAGAAACAGTGAAAATAAATAGTGAAATAGGAGCTAATGATCTTATTTTAAAGGTGCCTATTCGCGAAGGAAAAGCTAAAGCGAGAGTTATAGGCGTCGTAGAGGGCCAAATTATAGTCAAGGAGCTGCACTGTTGGTTAGAAATTAAAAATAATGTTGTGCTTCCTAATTTAGAAAACGATGTTTTATACATAGCTGTTATTGAGAGACATAGGGGTTTAAAAAGCATTGGTAAGGCATTTGTTAAAGGTTTTGGATTAAAGAAAGGTGCTTTAGCATCAACTGTAGCCCATGATCATCACAATATCGTAGTTGTAGGAACAAATCCTGAAGACATGTTTGCGGCTGTGAAATTTCTTGAAAAATATGGAGGGGGGTTTGCAGTAGTAGATAGCAAAGAACTTAAAGCTATTGTTGAATTACCTTTTGCAGGCCTTCTTTCATTGGACTCTGCTGAGAAAGTCATTAAGAAGCTAAATAAAGCCGATGAGGAAGCTAAGAAGCTTGGGTGTAAACTTAAATCACCATTTATGCAATTAGAGTTCATAACGTTACCTACGGTTCCAGAACTTGGGTTGACAAATAGAGGCTTAATTGACTCTAGAAACTACAAATTAATAGAGCCTATTATCGAGCTTAAATAAATTTTTTCCAAAATATCTTTGTAATTTATCAAAAATAATTTATTGACTTTAAGGATTTTACGTAAAATTTTTATATTGGAATGCTATGCTTCTATTAGAGGAGGTTTGATATTTAGTATGGGTGGGAAGGTAGTTTTAGCTTACTCCGGTGGTTTAGATACTTCTGTTTCAATAAAGCTTTTAAGTGAGAAATATGGGTATGAGGTTTACACAGTAACTGTTGATGTTGGTCAGAAAGAGGATTTTGAAGAAATAGCTAATAAAGCATATATGTTAGGAGTTAAAGAACACTTCTTCTTTGATGCTAAGAGGGAGTTTATTGAAAACTTCGCGTTTCCTGCAATTAAAGCGAATGCATTATATGAGGACAAATATCCTCTATCCTCTGCTCTTTCAAGACCTCTAATAGTTATTAAACTTATTGAAGTTGCTAAAAAGGTTGGAGCTGATGCAGTAGCTCATGGATGCACTGGGAAGGGGAATGACCAAATAAGGTTTGATGTAACGATAAAGTCGTTTCTTCCAGACGTTAAAATTATAGCGCCAATTAGAGATTGGGGTTTAACGAGGGATGTGGAAGCTGAGCTTATAAGAAAATACAATATCCCCCTTAAGCCTAAGAGGAAAATTTATAGTGTTGACGAAAACCTCTGGGGTAGAAGTATTGAATGTGGTCCTCTAGAAGATCCAGCACAAGAACCTCCAGAGGAAGTTTTTCAATGGACTGTTGATCCTAAGGACGCACCTGATACGCCAGAATATGTTGAAATATATTTTGAAAAGGGCGTTCCAGCAAAGCTTAACGGTGAACGATTAGATCCTATAAAGCTAATTTCCAAGTTAAATGAAATAGCTGGTAAGCATGGTGTTGGGAGAATAGACCATATTGAAGATAGAGCTGTTGGATTTAAATCTAGAGAAGTTTACGAAACCCCTGCAGCTGTAACAATAATTGAGGCGCATAAGGACTTAGAAAAACTAGTACTTAACTTCAATGAGCTTTCGTTTAAGAAGCTTGTAGATACCGAATGGACGAATCTCGTTTACAGGGGGTTATGGGCTGATCCCTTAAGGGAGGAGTTAGAAGCCTTTATAAATAAGGCTAATGAAAGGGTTTCAGGTATTGTGAGGCTTAAGCTTTTCAAAGGACATGTTATAGTGGTTGGGAGAAGTAGCCCATACAGTCTTTACGATAAGCTCATTGCATCATATGAGAAACACTCAACATTTGATCAATCATGGGCTAAGGGTTTCATAGAACTATGGGGTATGCCAACTATTGTAAGTAGAAGAATTCTTGAGAGGCTTAAGTAAACATTGCTTTATAGGAAAGGTGCAGTTAAAGGGAGAGTTCCTAATGAAATAGCTAAGTTTACTTCTTCCTTAAATTCAGATAGGAGAATAGCTAAGGCAACAGTAAAGGTCGTTAAAGCTCATGTTGAACATTTATGTGAAATAGGTGTACTTAAGAACAATGTATGCTATGAAATACTTGCCGTATTAAGAGATTTAGAAAAGAATATTTTAAAGAATTATCCTAAGGAAGGCTTTGAGGACGTTCACGAATATATCGAATACTATGTTATTGAAAAATTAGGAGAAGATCTAGGTGGCTTTATAAACTTAGGTAAAAGCAGAAACGACCAAGTAACCACAGCGATAAGGCTTGTTCTTAAAGAGGAAATACTGAATGTTCTTAACGAAATATTGTCTCTTCAGCATTCGCTCCTAATTAAGGCTAAAGAGAATATAGAAACAATAGCTTTAGGCTATACTCACCAGCAAAAAGCACAAGTAACAACTATAGCTCATCACTTATTAGCGTATTATGACGCTTTAAATAGGGATTTTGAAAGAATCATTGCATCATTGAGCAGAGTGGATGCTTCACCTCTTGGAGCATCAGCACTAACAGGTAATAGTATCCCAGGATACGATAGGTCTAAAGTGGCTAGGAAGCTTGGTTTTTCAAAAATTCTAGAGAATACTGAAGATGCTGTAGCTTCAAGGGACTATATTTTAGAAGTTATGTTGAACCTAACTATATTAATGATTAATATTTCAAGGTTTGTTGAGGACCTCATTTTATGGTCAATGAACGAACTTAACTATGTAATAATACCTAATAATCATGCTGCAACAAGCAGCATTATGCCCCATAAGAGAAACCCTGTTACACTTGAAGTAATTAGGGCTAAAGTAGCTGAAATCCTAGGTTACACCGTAGCTGCATGTACTCTACTAAAATCGCTACCTTACAGCTACAACCTTGATCTTCAAGAGTTAACACCGCTTCTTTGGAAAACAATAGATATAACTAAAGAGTCTCTTAGCATACTAAGGGATTTTATAGAGAAAGCTAAGTTCAATAAGGAAAGGCTTATGGAGAGTATAGTGAGGCATTTAGCTATGGGTTTTAATGACTTAGCAGAGTATATTACATTAACATATAATGTTCCATTTAGGAAAGTTCATAGGATACTAGGTGAGTTATCAGTAAATGAGAAGGTTAATGCAGCTAAGATTGCCGATACATTAAGGGAAAAACTAGGCATTGAGATTTCGGAGAAGGAGATTTTAAACATGCTAAACTTTAGGGAACTTATTTTAAGAAGAAAAGTTCAAGGATCTCCTAATTTTACTGAAGTTAAGAGAATGATTAATGAAAGAGAAATTAAGTTATACGAGAAAAAGAATATTATAACTAAGTTTCAAAGTAAAACCTAAGAGCTTTGAGGTGAAATATTATAACACGTGTTAGGCGTTGATAAGAACAGTTCCTGAATTAATAAGGCATTTACTATGCGTTAGGACAATAGATCTTGATTCGCTTAGAAAATACATTAGATTATCGAGAGAAGTCCTTCATGATGCATTATCTCAACTTGAAGGTAAGGGTTATATTAAGATCTCTAGCGGATATATTGAAGTAACTAATGTTATAGAGTTGGCTGTAGAAGGGTTGAAACTAGGCCTATCTCACGAATCCGTTTCAGCTTGTCTTAGATGGAAGGACTTTGAATACTATACAAGCAAAATCCTTGAGGCTCACGGATACTACGTTTATAGAGGACTAAAGGGAGGGTTAAGAGGGGGCAGATTCGAAATAGATGTTTTAGGCTACAGAGGAAACCTAGCATTAGCCATAGACTGTAAACATTGGAAAAGAAGCAGGTTAAGTCTGCTTAAGGTACATGCAGAATCTCATACTTCACGTGTTGAAAGATTATGCTACGCTATTAAAGCTAAAATAGTTGACATAGGATTTAAGAAGGGAAAGGTTATTCCAGTAATAGTTACACTTTATGAACCATACGAGAAAGTATTTAATGGAGTGCCTTTCGTACCCATAAATACGCTCAATGATTTCGTACTTAACGTTAAAAAATATGTCGAAGAACTAAACTTAATTACCTTCAGCGTTTAAAGTTAAGAATTAGAACATGTAACTAAAGGTGGTGCATTGTGAAAATAGTTTTACCTGAAGCTAAAGCTTTTGCTAGTATCATAGAGGCACTTTCAAAGGTCGTTGATGAAGCATCGCTGAGGTTCTTACCTGACAAAGTAATTCTTAAGGCTTTAGATCCCGCTAAAGTTTCTATGTTTGTCATGGAGCTTCCTTCAACACTATTCACAGAATACGACGTCGCTCAAGAAGAGAGAGTAGGTTTCAACACATCAGTTATTCTTAAGTTTCTTAAGAGAGCTAAGAAAGGTGATAGTTTAGAGATAGCCATAGAAGACAGTTATGCACGATTCACCATAGCTGGAACTTACACTAGAATCTACAAGGTCTTAAATCTTGAAATTTCTGAAGAAGAGCTTCCGGAACCTCAGCTTGAATTTAATGCTTCAGCAACTATACTTTCGGACCCTCTAAAACATGGTATTAAAGATGCTGAAACCGTTGGTGATACTGTAGAGTTTATTGCTGAAACAGAGAACGAATTTATAATTAAAGGTAAAGGTGAGGCTTCTGAAACAGAAACTAGGATTTCAAAAGAGTCTGGTGCACTAATTTCATTAGAAGTTAAAGAGCCTTCACGTTCATCTTACGCAATAGAGTATTTAAAGAACATCGTTTCACTAGCTAAGGTTGCTGAAGCAGTCACCATAAAGTTCTCTACGAGAATGCCTGCAATGTTGGAATTTTCCATAATGGGTGAAGGAAAAGTAGTTTATCTCTTGGCTCCAAAAGTGGAGTAAAAATGTGAGTTTTTCTAAGCCACTATAGTTATAACGTACTTTTCTCCTTCTATGTCCCATTCTTTAGTGTATCCTTTCTCCGTTTTCTCCTTTTCAACACTTATTTTCAGCTTTTTAGCTCTAACTTCTTCTGCTATGAAGTTCCTCCATTTCTCAAGCATTTCCTTGGACTGTTTATCAGGAGTTACGATTAGTGCTTCAATAAATGCTTCTACGGGTAAGTCGAGCTCCTTTCTCATGTACTGTATTCTCCTAACAATGTCCCTTGCTAAACCTTCAGCAGCAGCTTCATAATCTATCCTTATGTCTAAGAGTATCTTTCCTTTATCAAAGTTTTGAAGTATGTAATGTTCTGAAGGTTTCTCTAAGATCTCTACGTACTCGTGTGTTATAACATGTTTTTCTCCGTTTATTTCGAATTCAAAGTAGCCTTTTTCTAAAATGTTCTTAATTACTTCACTTTCTTTCTCCTTAAGTATTTCTAAAACTTCCCTTGTTTTATCTTTAAACATTGGCCCTATTTTTGAGAAAACTGGTCTTATTTCATAGCTAATGTATTTTCCTATTTCACTTAACTTTTTAACACTGACGTTTTTAACATTAATTTGTGATTTTACAACATCTTTCACGTAAGTTAGTAGTTTATGTAGTTTTTCATCGTCGCTTAGAACAATTATTTCCGGTAAGGGCTGTCTTATCTTTATACCTGCTTTCATTCTAGCTGCAGCTCCTGCTTCAACAATTTTCTTAGCTAATGCCATTGCCTCCTCAAGTTCTGTACTTATTAGTTTCTCATTAACTTTAGGCCACTCTAGCATGTGAACACTTTCTGGAGAGTCTTTTTCAGCTGGGAGAATGAATTTTCTATAAAGTTCTTCAGATATAAATGGAGTTACGGGTGCAAGTATTTGTAAAAGGGTCTTTAAGACCGTGTATAATGTTGAGTATGCAGCTATCTTATCGGGATCTTCAGCTTCAACCCAAACTCTCCTCCTTATTAATCTAATGTACCAGTGGCTTAAATCTTCAATTATGAACTCTCTTATTCTCCTAACAGCTTCATGAACATATGTTTTTTCGAACTTTTCAGTAACGTACTTGACGAGGTTATTTAGTCTTGAGAGAACCCATTTGTCCTCGACTCTAAGATTGCTTAGTACTTTCTCTAAAGGCCACTTTTCAGGATCAAAATTGTCGAGACTCATATATGTTGATGCGAAGACGAAAATGTTCCAAAGTATGTTTAGGTCTCTAAATGTTAAGTCAAGTTTTTTCCAAGCAAACCTAATGTCCTCCCATATGGTGTTTTGTAAAACCCAGAATCTTAATGTATCAGCTCCATATTTTTCAACAACTTCATCCGCTGAAACAAAGTTTCCTAAGCTTTTATGCATTTCTCTACCTTTTTCATCCAACATATAACCGTGTACTAAGACTCTTTTGTATGGTGCTTTTCCGAAACCTAAAATACCGGATCTTAAGAGACTAAAGAACCATCCTGCAAGTTGGTCGTGACCTTCAACTATGAAGTCTACTGGAAACAGTCTTTCAAAGAGTCTTTTGTTTTTAGGATAGGCTAGACTTGCGAAAAATGCTACTCCACTATCAAACCATACATCCAGTACGTCTGGTACTCTATGCATTATTCCGCTACATTTCGGGCACTTAAGCTTTACTTTGTCTATCCAGGGCTTATGTAGATCGCTTATTTCAAAATCGCTTTTAGCTAGCTTTTTCAATTCATTAACGCTTTCCGGAATGACCTTATACCCGCATTTTTCACATTCCCATACGGGTAACGGTATTCCCCAGTATCTTTGCCTAGAAATTACCCAGTCTCTAAGTTCTTTTAGCCAGTTTCTCTCCCTTTCCTTAGCCCAATCAGGTATCCACTCTACTTTTTCAGCTTCCTCAATCATTTTATCTTTAAGTTTAGTTACTGTAATGTACCATTGCTCTGTGGCTCTGAGAACTAATGGTGTTTTGCATCTCCAACAAACCGGGTATTTGTGAACTATTTTTTCCTCAAAAAGTAAGAATCCTTTTCTTCTTAAGTCTTCTATTATGTACTTGTTTGCTTGTCTGAAATGTTTACCAGCGTACTTGCCTGCGTCTTTAACCATAATTCCTTTCTCATCAACTAAGCTAACTACTGGTATTCCGTATCTTTGAGCGATAATGAAGTCTTCTTCTCCATGGCCTGGAGCTGAATGAACAAGACCTGTTCCTTCGTATGGAGTTACAAATTCTGAAAGAACCACTTTATGTGTTTTCATGCTCCTGTATTTTCTTTGTGCATCCACTTCCTCAAGTAGGGGAGGTATGTAGCGTAATCCCTCAAGGTCTTTACCTTTAACTTTAGCTATGATCTTTGGTTTCTCACCTAACTTGGAAAATACGGGTTCAAGTCTTACTTCAGCTAGGATGAGTCTTTCCCCTTTAAATTCTACTTCAACATAATTCATTTCGGGATGAACCATTACAGCTAAATTTGCTGGAAGAGTCCATGGGGTAGTAGTCCAGATTAGTAAGTACTTATTTTTCTCGCCTTCAATAGGGAATTTAACGAATATTGAGGGGTCCTCAATATCCCTATATTCCTGAACTTCATAGTCTGCTAGAACTGTTTCGCATCTGGGACACCACCACACAACCTTAACTCCTTTCTTAAGCAGACCCTGTTCATGAACCCTCTTTATAAGCCACCATCCTGACTCAATGTATTCGGGTTTTAAAGTGTAGTAGGGGTTGTTCCAGTCCATGCTAACTCCTAGTCTTTCAAAACGTCTACTCATAAGCTTTGCATTTGTTAAAGCAAGGTTCATGCATTCTTTAACAAACTTTTCAACACCAACCTTACTTACTATTTCCTTTTTACTTTTTAATCCGAGTTTCTTCTCTACAGCAACTTCAATGGGTAATCCGTGGGTATCGTACCCTGGTTGATCCCATACGAAACGTCTTCTCATACGTTGAAATCTTATAACTAAGTCTTTAAGCACCTTATTCCAAGCAGTACCAATATGCGGCACATCGCTTGATGGGTAAGGTGGTCCGTCGAGAAAGTAAAATTTCGGCTTATCTTTAAGTAGCTCCCTTATTCTTTCGTATATTCTATTTTCTTTCCAGAATTTCAGTATTCTTTCCTCAACTCCAATAGGTCTGTATTGCTTATCTATCTTGCCTACTTTCCCCAAACCATAAACACCTTACACACTATAGCTCAGACATTAATGATTGAAGAAGGAACATATTAACTTTTATGAGAGGGGAGCACTATTTCTACTTCATCTACTTTGAACTTTAGCCTGAATCTTTTAGAAAGTTCTGTTTCTAAGTTTTTAGGGTCAACTTTAATGTTCCTTATTTCTACGAATCTAAATTCAGGTACTACTTCACTTTTAATCTCTTTAACGCTACTGAACTTGTTTCTAAGGAAGTTTATAATTTCCCTGTACTCTTCATCATCGTATGTAGTGAAGTATATTCTATAAATCCTCATTACCTTAGCACCTAAATGCTAGTATCTAAGAGTTTTTAGCATAGTATACGTAATTATTTTATTCTAGTTAAGTTTTAAGTTAGGAACATGTAGGGGTTAAGATATGTCTAAGAGGGAAGCTAAAAAGCGCAGAAAGAGGGCCAAGGAAAAACCTAGACATGTAGGGAAACTTGTGATTAAGAGGTTTGAGGAGAAAATGTTCCAAGCAGGTTTATGGATCATGTTTATTGCTTCAGCAAGCATAGTTATAGTGTCTATTATTGCATTGATGTGGTTTTTCCTTACAGAAGCTAATTTCAGCGAAATTCTCAAAATATAGCTCAGATCATGAATGGTTCTTCACGTTTCCGAACTCGGCAAAATCATCATCGCCCGTAGAAACTCTGCAGAAACATCAATATAAAACTCCCGCACTTAAAGGGGGAGATTTTAAAAGGTAACACCTATTACTTAGATTTCTCAGTAAGAACCATTAGGGGAGGTGAAACATATACATGGGTGGTAGACAAAGAACAACACTATTCATGGGGTTAGGAGAGACTAAGAAAGAGGAGAAGGAAAAAACTAAGGGTAAAAAGAAAAAGAAGAAATAAACACGGTTCAACTAATTTCTTAATGATTAACTTATACAGTGTTTTATCTGAGCAATTTAACTCGATAAGAATGCTTAAATAAGTTTCTAAATGTTTTCATATTAAGAATAAGGGTAATGGTTGATACTTATTGTTGAAACAACCTTTTCCATATCCTCCTCCAAGACGTAAGGCTTACTTAGCCATAGCTATACCTTCAAGCACAGTTTCTAATGAGCCAACATTACAGCTTAAAACAATAAAAGTAGGTTTTATTGCTAGAGCTGCTTCAATACATAGAGTCGATGAAATTATAGTTTATAAGGATAAGCCTCATAGTGAAAGCGATGGTGAATTAATTGTCGATATTTTAGAGTATTTGAGGACGCCGCCATATCTTAGAAAACTTGTTGTTCCTCTTAAACAGAATTTAAAATATGTTGGAATATTGCCTCCGCTGCAAACACCTAATCATCCGCAAACTAAAGCTATAAAACCTGGCGATATTAGGGAAGGTGTTGTTGTAAGTGTCAGTAGAGGGAAGGTTCTTGTAGAAATAGGTGTAAATAAGCCAGTAACGGTTAAGTTTAGGAAGGGTCTTAGAAAAGGGGATTTAGTAATAGTTAAAATAGTTAAAATTAAACCTAGAATTCTTGGAGAACTCATTTCATTTGAGGAAGTCCCGTTTTACTTTGGATACAATATTTCATATTATGACTCGCTTTCTGAAGTAATAAGGGAAAAATGGGATTTAAAAATAGCCACATCGAAATATGGTGAGCCTATTAGCTTGAACAAATTAAGGGAGAAATGTGCTAAAGCCTCCTCTATTCTAATAGCTTTTGGTGCGCCAAAAGAGAGCCTCTGGGATATAGCAGCTAGAGAGGGATTCGTTCTTAACGAAGAATTTGATATGGTATTAAACACTATACCTTACCAAGGAGTTGAAGTTATTAGAACAGAAGAAGCAATACACGCTACGTTAGAGCTTTTCTCCTTAATAAACAACATTCTATAGTTGTTTAGGAACTATTCTCACTTTCCACATGTACTTTCTCTGAGAAATATTGGTGAAACCGTAAATGAGTATTCAGATGGGGAAATATGTTAGAATAACTATTACATTTAATGTTAGAAGAGTGTTCCTCATTATCTTTTCCTATTCAATATTATTGCAAAAGCAGAGCTAGTAATCCCCTATGCTATAACAACAATAATGATAGGACTAGGGAAAAATTAGTTTGAAGAAGATTACTTTACGAAACTTATAAGTTCAACAAGGTTCAATGCTTTAGTTGCGTGTTGAAAAAGATAGTTAACGCATTCTTTACATGACTAAGGGTTTGTGGAAGCATAGACCTTATAAACCAGTTTCTACCCATAAATCCAAGCGACCCTTTTAGGGTGTAGCGGAATGGGTGCAAGAAAAAAGCACGCGCCACGTCGAGGCAGTCTTGGACTTAGGCCTCGTAAGAGAGCTTCAAGAATAGTACCTAGGGTTAGGTCTTGGCCTGATCCTGAACTTCCCCAGCCTAAACTATTGGGTTTTGCAGCTTACAAGGCAGGTATGACGCATGTCCTTATGGTTGATGACAGGCTGCACACGAGAACTCATGGTCAAGAAATTTTCAAGCCTGTCACAGTTCTTGATGCTCCTCCACTTTATATTTTAGCTATTAGAGCATACTCCATACATCCCGTAAAAGGACTTTATGCTCTTACTGAGGCTTGGACTACTCCTCCAAAAGAGCTAGAGGTAATAAGGAAAGTTCATCCCTTACCTGAAAAGCTTAATCCGGAATCTAAACTTAAAATTATTGAGGAGAACTTAGAGAAAATAGTTGATTTAAGAGTTTTAGCTGCAACGCAACCTAAGCTTGCAGGAGGTATTCCGAAGAAGAAACCGGACATTTTAGAAATAAGGATTGGAGGAGGATCAATAGAGGATAGGTTGAAATATGCTGTAGAAATTCTTGGCAAAGAAGTTCACGTAAGAGATGTTTTTGAAGAAGGAATGTTCGTCGACGTAATAGGCGTAACTAAGGGTCATGGATTCCAAGGAGTAATTAAAAGATTTGGCGTTAAAGAGCTGCCGAGATGGCATAAGCATAGGAAAGGTAGTAGAAGAATAGGTGCTAGAAGCCCAGGTTTTGGAACAGTAAGTGAAACTCCGCAACCGGGTCAAATGGGATTCCATAGGAGAACAGAGTACAATAAGAGAATATTGAAAATAGGCGATAATGGATTAGAGGTAACTCCCGCAGGAGGATTTATAAATTACGGAGTAGTTAAGGGGCCCTACATTTTACTTGAGGGCTCCATAATAGGGCCTAGAAAAAGACTTATAGTACTTAGGTATCCTGTTAGGCCACCACCATATATTCCGTCCCATCTGCCGAAAATAACGTATATTAATCTTGAAAGTAAGCAAGGTGTTTAAGTATGGTTTATGAAATACTTGTCCCCTTATCTAAACCTTTAGTTGAAATTCCTAGTGAACTAAAGGTTTATGATCTCGAAGGTAAGGAAGTTGCAAAAATAAAAACTCCTCCACTATTCTATGTACCCGTTAGAATAGATTTGATTAGGAGAGCTTTTCTTTCGGCATTTACTGCTAGACTTCAGCCTAAAGGAAGAGATCTTATGGCTGGTAAGAGAACTTCCGCAGAAAGCTTAGGTGTAGGTTTAGGATTAGCTAGAATACCTAGGCAAAAAGGAGGTATTCGTGGTAGATTCGTTGTAAGCACTGTAGGTGGTAGAAGGGCTTTTCCTCCAACTCCTGAAAGGAAAATCCATGAGGAAATAAATAAGAAGGAAAGAAGATTAGCCATAGTGAGTGCATTAGCTGCTACAGCAATGAAATACTACGTTGCAAATAGGGGTCATAGGGTGGAAAACGTACTTCAAATACCTATGGTTGTAATTGATGATGTTGTTAAAATAGATACTACGCAGAAGCTTAAAGAGGTTCTTAAAAAACTTGGCTTGTGGGATGATGTTGTTAGGGCGCAAGAGGGAACTAAGATAAGAGCTGGAAGGGGGAAAATGAGGGGGAGGAGATATAGGACTCCGACAAGCGTACTTTTTGTTGTTCACGAAAAGGAACCACTAATAAAAGCTGCTAGGAATCTTCCCGGAGTTACCGTTGTTGAAGCAAGATGTCTAAGTGTTCTTCACTTAGCTCCCGGCGGTGTTCCTGGAAGGTTAACCGTGTATACGCCCAAAGCTTTAGAGGAATTAAGTGAAAGGTTTAAGGTGAATATGTTATGAGCGAATTAACCACAATACTTCTAAGACCCGTAAGTACGGAGAAGGCGCTGTTAAAGATAGAGAGGGAAAACACTATAGTTTTTATTGTAGATAGAAAGGCAACTAAGCATCAGATAAAGCAGGCTTTTGAAAAACTCTTCGAAGTGAAAGTTGCTAAAGTAAACACTCACATTACACCTAGGGGAGAGAAAGCTGCTTACATAAAGTTAAAGCCTGAATATAGTGCTAGTGAAGTAGCTACAAGGCTTGGAATACTTTAGCATTAAATTACATTTTTAGTTTAATAAATTAATACAGCTCTTATAGAGAAGGCTTTTAAGGTGTAAGATATTAAAAACTATGAAGACTAAACTTTGTTTCTCATAAATACTCCATCCATTGTCTCCCTCAAATGTGTTGTAGGGGGGATGGTGGATGGAGAAGTTGAGGAATGTTTTTCTATCTAAAATAGTTTCTGTTCTTAGGGCAATTCATGGTAGTAGGGTTCCAATAGAAATAGTGAATGTAAGTGTTGAGAAAAGAGATAATGGAGAGTATATTGTTAAAGGTGAGTATAGACTCATTGTCTCCCGTAAAAGGAGAGGATTTGTTGCTGTTTTGACCGAAAACGGCGAGTTAAAAGCTTTGGAAAGGTTAGAGAGAATTTCTTGGAAGCATCCTACTTTCGAAAAAGCATCATTACTTTCAATGTAAGCTCCCTTTTTTCTCCTTTATTCTCATATGCGAAGGTTTGATTAAGATTTTTTTACCACTACTTACGTAAAGAACCAAGCGATAACTAGAATAGTAAAGGTGCGGGGCGTAAGCAGAATGCCTTCATGGGAGTATTCAGTGAAGGATCTTGACCCTGAAAAAACGGCTTTAGCTAGTGGTAGGGATTTACCTATTTCACTTAAGGAAGCGCGTGAAATATGTAAGGTTATTAAGGGTATGAAGCTTAGTAAAGCTAAGGAGCTTCTTAAAGCAGTTATTGAGAAGAAGCAGCCAATACCTTACCGTAGATACCATGGTAAAGTAGCTCATCATAGGGGTTTGGAAAGGTGGAAGTGGCCTGCTGGAAGATACCCTGTTAAAGCAGCTAAGGAGATACTTAAAGTGCTTGAGAATGCTGAAAACAACGCTATAAATAAGGGATTAGATGCTGAAAGACTTAAAATAATACATGCAGCTGCTCAGAAAGGACCTGTTCTTAAAAAGTATACTCCACGTGCTTTTGGAAGAGCTACTCCTTGGTTTAGAAAATACACTCATGTTGAAATAGCTGTAGCTGAGGTTTAAAACCATGGTTAATGTGAAAAAGCTTTTTGTTCAAAAAGGAATTATTAAGGCGAAAATAGACGAGTATTTAGCTAAAGAGTTTTACAGAGCAGGATATGCTGCTGTGGATATTCTCAAAACACCTTTAGGCACTAGGATAGTAATTTATGCTGAAAGACCAGCGATAATTATCGGTAGAAGAGGGTCCATGATTAGGCAGCTTGCACAAATATTTGAGAAAAGATTTGGTTTAGAGAATCCGCAAATAACCGTTACAACAGTTGAGAACCCGTATTTATCGGCTAGGATTGTTGCTTTCAGACTTGCTGTTGCTCTTGAAAGAGGATTCCACTTTAGAAGAGCCGCTTTCATAGCGTTACGTAGGATAATGGAAGCTGGAGCGTTAGGGGCGGAAATAGTTATTAGCGGCAAGTTGACAAGTGAAAGAGCACGTTACGAAAAGTATCGTGCAGGAAGAATATATAAGACTGGTGAGCAAGCGGCAATAATGGTTGAAAGAGCTGTTGCCCATGCTCTACTTAAACCAGGCGTTTACGGTATTGAGGTAAGAATAGTTAAACCTATGAAGCCCATGGATCATATTGAAATAAAAGCTCCTGAAGAATTAGCTAAGAAAGCTGAGGAGCAAACAGCAGGTTAAAGTAGGTGATTTACTATGTCACTTAAAGCTCGTGAAATAAGGGCCATGAGTAGGGAGGAAAGAGAGAAGAAATTAAGAGAGCTCCGACTTGAACTTATGAAGCTAAGAATGCAAGCTCAACTAGGTACTTTAGAAAATCCTGGAAGAATAAGGGCTATTAGGAAAACTATTGCCCGCATATTGACAATAAATAGGGAGGAAGAGCTTAAGGAGGAAAGGTAAGTAATTAAGGTGCTCACATATTGAAGCATTCTCCTCGAAACATTATTAACCATGAGCTAATAGGTTTGGAAGCCAAAGTAGTGGAGTCTTTAGCTGAAAGCTATGTTGGATTAAAAGGTAAGGTTGTTGATGAAACATACAACATGCTTATCTTAGAAACACCTTTTGGTGAGAAGAAAGTTCTTAAATCTGTATCTAAATTTTTATTCACGCTTCCCGATAGGAGAAAGGTCATGGTTGAAGGCTTGCTCTTAGTTGGAAGACCTGAGGAGAGACTGAAAAAGAGAATCAGAGGTAGATGGTGAAATATGCCTGGGAGAAACATAGGATTACCTGGAGTAGAGCCTCCCGAGAAAGAATGTAGTGATCCGAACTGCCCATTCCACGGTACGTTATCTGTAAGGGGAATTGTTCTTGAAGGAGTAGTTGTTTCAGATAAAATGGATAAAACCGTTGTTGTTGAAAGAGAGTACTTACATTATGTAAGGAAGTTTAGAAGGTATGAGAGACGTAGAAGCAAAATTCATGCTCATAATCCTCCCTGCATTAATGCTAAAAAGGGAGATAGAGTATTAATAGCTGAAACAAGACCTATATCTAAGACTGTTTCGTTTGTAGTAGTAAAGATATTGAAGAAAGCTGTTGAGAGGTAATAGGCTATGGTTAAACGTTTAAGGAAAGCAGGTGGTGGAGAAACAACACGTAGAGGAATATCTGCGGGAATACAGGTAGGTACAAGACTTATTGTAGCTGACAATAGTGGAGCAAGAGAAATACTTGTCATAGGGGTTCCAGGCTATAAAACGAGACTTAGAAGATTACCTAAAGCTTCTGTAGGAGATGTTGTTGTTGCTTCAGTTAAGAAGGGAACACCAGATATGAGGAAGCAAATAGTTAGAGCTGTAATAATAAGGCAGAGAATGCCTTATCGTAGACCTGATGGAACAAGAGTGGTTTTCGAAGATAACGCAGCAGTAATAGTTACTCCTGAGGGGATACCTAAGGGTTCGGAAATAAGAGGCCCTGTAGCTAAGGAAGCAGCTGAGAGATGGCCGAAAATAGCTGAGTTAGCGACAATAATAGTTTAAGTTGAAGGTGTTAAATTATGGGCTTAACAAGTTCAAAGCAACCGAAAAAGCAGAGAAAAAGTTTCTTTAACGCACCTTTACATTTAAGACATAAATTCTTTAATGCCCCCCTTTCGGAAGAGCTTCAGGAAAAACATGGTGTAAAAAGGCTTCCTGTTCGTAAAGGAGACACTGTAAGAATAATTAGGGGAAACTGGAGAGGTCATGAAGGGAAGGTTGTCAGAGTAGATTATAAGAGAGTAAGAATTTACATTGAAGGGGTAACCATTAAGAGAGCTGATGGTACACAGCGCTTTTATCCTATTCACCCATCAAAAGTTGTTATAACTAAACTTGACCTATCAGATAATTACAGGAAAAGGATTATTGAAAGAAGAAAAGTTGAAATAAAAGCTTCTTCTGAAGAAGCTGAGTAAAGCAGGTGGTATATGAAATGGGTAAAATGGGTGGTAAGAGGCATTTAACAAGGTTCGCAGCACCAGCTTTTTGGCCCATACTTAGGAAGGAGTATCATTGGGTAGTTAAGCCTAGCCCAGGTCCTCATCCTTTAGGAAGAAGCTTACCTTTACTCATAATTGTAAGGGAAATTTTGGGCTTAGCTAAAACGAGTAGGGAAGCGAGAAAAATAATTGCTGAAGGACACATTAAAGTTGATGGGAGAGTTAGAAGAAATTATAAATATCCCGTAGGGTTAATGGACATTCTCGAAATTCCCAAGTTAAATAAGCACTTTAGAGTTATACCTTATCCTGTAAAGTTCTTTAAGCTTCACGAAATAAGTAAGGAGGAAGCTTCATACAAGCTTGTGAGGATAGAGAATAAAACAACAGTTAAAGGAGGACATATTCAACTAAATTTGCATGATGGTAGGAATATTTTCGTGAAAGTTTCTGACCCAACAAATCCTGAAGAAGATGTTTATGAAACATTTGATACCTTAAAAATAACTGTTCCTAATCAGGAAATTATTGGACATTATAAGTTTGAGGAAGGTGCAATAGCAATAATTATTGATGGTAGAAACGTTGGAAGAGTAGGTAGGATAGTGGAAATAACTAAAATGATGAAAAAGAGAATGAACATTGTAACATTAGAGGATAAGGATGGTAATAAATTCCAAACAATTCAAGACTACATCTTCGTTATAGGTAAGGATAATCCCGAAATAAGCCTTCCTGAAGGTGCTTGGTAATGTCTACTGTTCAAATGAACTATGAAGACCTATGGAAGAAGAATCCTATGTTAAAGCCTAGAATAGCAAAGGTAACTGTGAACATAGGTGTTGGTGAAAGCGGTGAGAGACTAAGGAAAGCTATGAAAGTATTAGAAATGCTTACAGGCCAGAAACCTGTTCCTAGAAGAGCTAAGAGAACAATTAAGGAGTTTGGTATTTATAGAGGAGAAAACATAGCCATCATGGTTACTTTAAGAGGGCAAAAGGCAATGGAGTTTTTACGTAAAGCTTTAGAGGCTGTGGGTTGGAGGCTTAAAGCTTCCAGTTTTGATAGTTTCGGAAATTTTGCCTTTGGAATAAAGGAGCATATTTCAATACCTGGAGTTAAATATGATCCTGAAATAGGAATTTTCGGAATGGATGTTTGCGTAACTATAGAGAGACCAGGTTTTCGTGTAATGCGTAGGAAGAGAGCACGCTCCAGAATTCCTTTAAGACATAGGGTAAGAAGGGAGGAAGCAATGGAGTTTATGATTAAAGAGTTTGGAGTAACAATAGTTTAAGGGTGTTGATTAATGGGTAAGTTTAGGCTACCTGTTCAAAGGAAATACGGGAAAGGTTCTCGGGTATGTATTAGATGCGGATCCCATGGGCCTCTCATAAGGAGATATGGCCTTTATCTTTGTAGGCAATGCTTCAGAGAAGTAGCTTCTACATTAGGATTTAAAAAGTACAATTAAGGAGTGGACAGCTCATGGTTATGCTTGATACATTAGCTAACGCGTTAGCAACAATATGGAATAATGAGGTTAGAGGTAAGAAGGAAGCTGTAATAATGCCTGCCTCTAAACTCATAGCTAACGTACTAAGGGTTTTTCAGAAGGAAGGCTACATTGGAGAATTTGAATACATAGATGACGGTAGATGGGGTAAAATAAAGATTCAGCTTCTTGGAAGAATAAACAAATGTGGTGTAATAAAGCCTAGGGTTTCTGTAAAATACGTTGACCTACTACATATGCCTGAGTGGCTTAGAAAATATCTTCCATCAAGAGAAATGGGCATAATAGTGCTCTCAACACCTCAAGGAGTAATGTCTCATAAAGAGGCATTAGCTAAGAAAGTAGGAGGTATCGTTTTAGCGTACGTGTATTAAGGGGGTTAATGTCATTGACAAAACTAATACATTACTACGAAGAGGTAGAAGTTCCTGAAAACGTAAATGTAGAAATAAGCGGTATGAAAGTTAAAGTTAGTGGTCCAAAGGGAGTTCTTGAACGTGACTTCTCACATGCTCGGCACGTGATAATTAGGAAAGATGATAATAAAATAATTGTTGAAACATTCTTCGCTAATAGGAAGAGAAAAGCACTTGTGGGTTCTATATCTGCCCATATTAGAAATATGATTACGGGCGTAACTAAGGGTTATAGGTACAAACTTAAAATAATATATTCTCACTTCCCAATTTCAGTTAAGGTTCAAGGCAAAAGGATAATTATTGAAAACTATTTAGGAGAAAAAGCTCCCCGTTATGCGGAAATTTTCGGAGATGACGTGACAGTGAAGGTTGAAGGCGAAGACATCATTGTGGAAGGAATAAACATTGAACATGTTGGACAAACAGCAGCTAATATTGAGAAAGCAGCTAGAATTAAAGACTATGATCCAAGAGTTTTCATGGACGGTATATATATTTATGAAAAGGGAACTATGGAGGATTAAGGCATGAAGGAAACTACTAAGAGACTTCTAAAACTTAGAAACATTATGAATAAGAGGAGGCCAAGACTTCTACGTACCCTTTGGTGGAAATTTGCTAAATTTGATGAAGTTTGGAGGAGACCTAGAGGGATAGATAATAAGATTAGACATAAGCTTAAAGGATATCCTCCAATGCCTTCTTCAGGATATAGGGGACCAAAACTTGTAAGGGGTCTTCATCCAACAGGTAGAGAAATCATTATCGTGCATAATATTTCAGATTTGGAAAAAGTTGATAAGGAGAAACATATAGTCTACATAGCTAGCACAGTAGGTAGAAGAAAGAGGCTCGAAATACTTAAGAAAGCTTCAGAACTCGGAATCAAAGTCGCTAATGCGGGGAGGACTGAATAATGGATTTAAGCTTACAGAAGAGGCTTGCAGCAGAAATTCTTGGTGTAGGAGAAAGTAGAATATGGATTGACCCAGAAGCTTACGATAGAGTAGAAGCAGCAATAACTAGGGAGGATGTGAGAAAGCTAATCAAAGATGGCATAATAAGAGTTAAGCCCGAACATTCAAATAGCAGGGCTCGATGGAGAGAGAGGCATGAAAAAAGAAAGAAGGGGCAGAGAAGAGGGCCTGGCCATAGGAAGGGAGGTAAATACTCTAAAGTTTCAAGAAAAGAGCAGTGGATGATGAGAGTTAGGGCTTTAAGAAAACTGCTTAAAGAGTATAGGGAAAGAAATGTTATTACACCTAAAGAGTATCGTAGACTTTATATGCTAGTTAAGGGAGGTGTTTTCAAAACAAAAGCCCAGCTAAAGCATTACATTAAGGAACTCGTTGCAGGGAGGTCTTAGAAGTGGCTAGAGGTCCTAGGTATAAAGTGAAGTATAGGAGGAGAAGAGAAGGAAAAACAAGTTACTATAAGAGATACCGCATGGTTCTCTCTAAAAAGCTAAGATTAGTGGCTAGAAAGACTTTAAGATACATTATTGCTCAAATAATCAAGTTTGATCCTAAGGGAGATATCGTACTTACATCGGCACATAGTGTAGAGCTTAAAAAGAAGTATGGCTGGAAAGCTTCAACAGATAATACGCCAGCAGCATACTTAACAGGTTTACTTGTGGGATTAAGAGCCAAATCCAAAGGTACTGAAGAAGCTATTTTAGACATAGGTCTTCATCGGGCTGTTAAGGGGGCTCGTGTTTTCGCCGTTCTTAAAGGAGCTTTAGACGCTGGTTTAAAAATACCTCATAGTCCAGAAATTTTGCCTTCAGAAGATAGGATCAAGGGTGAGCATATAGCTTCATGGGCTAAAACGCTTTCTGAATCGAATCCTGAGTTTTATCAGAAACTCTTTTCACAGTATCTTAAAAATGGGCTTAAACCTGAAGACTTACCTAAGCATTTTGAGGAGGTAAAAGCTAAAATTATTCAAGACTATTCTAAATAGAGGTAACTCGTTATGAGCAGCTACGGTCAAGTACCAAGCTTGGAGGAATGGCAGCCTAGAACTAAAGTTGGCAAGTTAGTTAAAGAGGGGAAAATAGTTTCAATAGATGAGATTTTTGAGCAAAACCTTAGAATAACCGAGCCTGAAATAGTTGATTACTTATTGCCCGATTTACAGCATGAAGTAATAGATATAGGTATTGTTCAGAAACAAACAGACGCAGGAGAAATTTCAAGATTTAAAGCAGTCGTTGTAATAGGTAACATGAACGGCTATGTAGGTATTAGTTCTGGAAAGGCTAGACAACTTAGATTTGCTATTCAAAAAGCTCTGCTTAATGCTAAACTAAACATAATACCTGTTAAAAGGGGATGCGGTAGTTGGGAATGTAGATGCGGTGAACCGCACTCGGTACCTTTTGTGGTTCGAGGTAAAAGCGGTAGCGTAGAGGTTGTTTTGAAACCCGCCCCTAAAGGAACAGGTCTTGTAATAGGGGATACGGGGAAGAAGGTTCTAAAATATGCTGGAATAAGGGATATTTGGTCATTTTCAAAAGGTGAAACCAGAACCACATATAATTTTGCTATGGCAGTATATAATGCATTGAAAATGACATATAGAATTATTACTCCTGAAGATTGGCTAAGAGGGTAGCATGAAAATGCCGCTATACGCTATTATTAGGATTAGGGGTCAGCCAGATACTCCCTACGACGTAGAATATACTTTAAAACTCCTAAGACTCCATAGAAGATTTTACTGTACATTATATCACTCAAAAACCCCCGGCTTAGATGGAATGCTTTTTAAAGCTAAAGATTGGATAACTTGGGGAGAAATATCTAAGAATGTACTTATAGAGTTGCTTAGGAAAAGAGGTAGAACTGTAGGCAATAAGCCCTTAACAGACAATATAGTTAAGGAAAAACTCAAACTTAAAGGTGGAATTGAAGAGTTAGCTGAAAAACTTCTTTCAGGAGAAATAACCTTAAACAAAATAGAAAACATTATTAAACCTGTTTTTAGACTTCACCCTCCAAAAGGAGGATTTAAGGGAACAATAAAAAGACCATTCGGTGCCGGAGGAGAACTAGGATATCGCGGTGAAAAGATAAATGAATTACTTATGAGAATGATCTAATGATTTAAGGTGTTTAAGTATGGTTGTTAGGAGGAGAAAGAAGTCAAGGAAGCTTAGGGGAAATAGGACACATGGATATGGTAGGGTAGGTCAGCATAGGAAATCTGGGAGTAGAGGAGGCTTCGGTGCTGCAGGTCTTCATAAGCATAAGTGGAGTTGGATAGTAAAGTATGCTCCAAATTACTTTGGGAAACATGGTTTTACTAGGGCGCCAACAATTGTTTTGACTAGGAAAGTTGTAAACATAAGGGAACTTGACGAAATAGCGGAGGATTTAGTAAAGAAGGGATTAGCTGAGAAAGAGGGAGATTTTATAAGGATTGATGTAAGAAAGCTTGGCTTCAACAAAGTAGCTGGCAGAGGGAAGGTTCTTAGAAAGCTGAAAATAATTACGTTATTCATAACGGAAAAAGCTAAGCAAAAGGTAGAGAAAGCAGGGGGCATAGTAGAAATCGTTAAGTAACTTTTACTCTAAAATTAAGGATGATTTACTATGGTGTTCATTGATCTCTTAGGGAAAATAGCATACTACCTACCTTCAGTGAAGAAGCCTGAACGTAGACCTTCACTCTATGAAAGACTTGCATGGACTGGAGCAGTTTTACTAATGTTCCTTATTATGGGTAATGTTCCACTTTTTGGAATACCTCAGCAAGCAACGGGTATCGAGCAACTTTCAGTTTTCACACTTATTTTCGGAGCTAGAACGGGCACTCTAATGCAGCTCGGAATAAGCCCTATAGTCACTGCTGGAATAATCTTAGAGGTTCTCGTTGGAGCCAAAATAATAGAGCTTGACTTAACGGATCCTGAGCAAAGAGAAAAGTTTACGGCAGCACAGAAAGGCTTAGCACTAATATTAGCTGTTGTTGAAGCAACGGCATATGCTGTTTCAAGTTTCGGCTTACCCATTAGGTTAACTCCTGAACAGCAAGTACTAGTTATTATACAGTTAATATTTGCAAGCATAATAGTTATCCTATTCGATGAGCTTCTACAGAAAGGTTGGGGTATAGGAAGTGCTATCTCGTTATTCATATTAACTAATGTTGCTGAAGCAGTTACTTGGAGCATGTTTAGCATAGCTCCTTCACCCTTCCCTCAGGAGGGAACATATTATGGTGTAATTCCTGAATTAATAAATAGGATATTTAGTGGTGAAGTACTAGCGGTACTTATTAGGAGAGAGTTGCCTGATCTCTTAGGCTTAATAGCTACATTAGCTTTCATGTTCTTACTCATATATCTTCACGGTGTTCGCGTAGAAATACCGATAGCTATTCAAAGATATAGGGGTGTTAGATCAAAGATCCCCTTAAACTTCCTCTATGTTTCAAACGTTCCAGTACTCTTGTTCTCAATTTTCATAGCTGACTACTTGTTCTTTTCACAAATATTGTGGTCTCAACTTAATAGGTCAAATACAAACTTCTTCCTGAACCTGCTAGGAACGTTTGAAACTATGGAGAACGGTAGGGTTGTTCCAACAGGTGGTCTCGCATATTACTTGAGTCCTCCAAGAGGAATATTTAGTGTTGCTGAAGACCCCGTTAAAGCTGTAGTTTATGTAATCTTGCTGATAATTGCTGCAATTGCTTTTGGACTTATGTGGGTTGAAGTTAGCGGTATGAGTCCCAGGGATCAAGCGGAAAACCTTGTGAAATCAGGAATGAACATACCAGGATTAAGGTTAGGCTCCGTTAAAACCCTTGAAAAATTCCTAGCAAAATACATTTATCCGCTAGCTCTTCTAAGCTCAATTATTGTAGGAGTCATAGCCGCTTCGGCGGAAATACTCGGAGTGTTCGGTGGAGGCATGGGAATACTGCTTTCAGTAGGAATAATTTATCAATACTATCAAATAATAGCTTATGAGAGAGCATTAGAAACATATCCACTATTAAAGAAGCTTATAGGGGAGTAGATTTTTCTATAAATTTTTTAACATTCCCTATTAACAGTAGGAATAATATATGAACTAAGCAATAATGTGTTCTGTAATAGACAAGTATAATGGTTGATTTACTATGTCTAGGAAGCCTAAATCTCCAATAATTGTAATTATAGTTGGAATCCCAGGTGTAGGTAAAACTACAGTTTTAAAAAAGCTTCAAGAGAAAGCAGCTAATGAAGGTTTTGATGTGAAAATAGTTAATTTCGGAGATTACATGTTTGAAGAAGCAAAGAGCCTTGGACTCATAGCTCATAGAGATGAAATACGTAAATTACCAATACATGTTCAATTGGAACTCCAGGAGAAGGCAGCTAAGAAAATTAGGGAGGATGCCGAAAGAGAAAAACATGACATATTTATTGTTGATACGCATGCATTAATACATACTGCTACAGGATTTTGGCCTGGATTGCCAAAGCACGTTATAGAAAACATTAAACCTTACTTAATAATTAACCTTGAAGCCTTACCTGAAGAAATATATGCAAGAAGAATGAGAGATGCAGGTGTAAGGTTTAGGATGGATGAGAAAAGCGTTGATGAAATAAGAGAGTTCATGTTTTTAGCGAGAATATCATCAATAGCTTCAGCAGTACTTACAGGTTCTACGGTTAAAATAGTACTTAATAGGGAAGGTAAAGTTGATGAAGCAGTTAAAGAAATAATGGATGCTTTAAAGAAAATTTAAATTAAAATTTTAAATAGTTCCAGACGGCTACATTAAAACCAGTCCTTAAACGGTGTTTAATGCGGAGGCTAACACTCCATGCCTAGACCTAGGTATAGGAGTAGGTCTCTAAGAAGGATGTATGTTAGAATACCTGGAGGGGATGTGAAAATACATTACGAGAAACGTAAGCCTAATGTTGCAAAATGCGCTATCTGCGGAAAGCCCTTAAACGGTGTTCCAAGGCTTAGACCAGCTGAGTTAAGAAAACTACCTAAATCCCTTAGAAGACCGGAGAGAATGTATGGTGGAGTCATTTGCGCTTCCTGTTTAAGAAGCCTTTTGAAAGAAGCTATTAGAGGCTCTGTTACTATTGCATAAACCACGTAATGTGATAGTTATAAGTGGACCTGCTGGAAGCGGTAAAACCACGTATGCTCTTAAGCTAGCTGAAAAGTATGGTTTAAGATATTTTTCTGCTGGGCAATTGTTTCGGAAAATAGCTAGGGAAAGGGGTCTTACTCTTTCCGAGTTAAGTAAAATAGCTGAAAAAGATTACTCAATAGATTTAGAAATTGATAGACGTACTCTTGAAGAAGCACTTAAGGGAAACATAGTTATTGATGGTCACTTAACTGCATGGGTTGTTAAGGAAGTAGCTAATTTAAGAATTTACGTAACAGCTCCATTAATGGTTAGGGTTAGGAGAATAGCTGAAAGAGACGGCATTTCACTAAGGGAAGCATTTTACGAAACAGTAACTAGAGAGTTCAGTCAGAGAAGAAGATTTCTAGAAATATACGGTGTAGACGTAGCCAATATATCATGGTTTGACTTAGTAATCAACACCGAAAAATTTAGCATTGAAGAAACATTTGCAATTATAGATAAAGCTGTTTCTAAAATATTGAGAAAACCATAATATTTATTAAACCATATCTCGTTTTACAAGAAAAACGTCTAGAAATACAAGGCAGAATACGGGGTGCGTTTTAATGCCAGCAATTGAGGTTGGAAGAATATGTGTTAAAATAGCTGGTAGAGAAGCTGGAAGAAAATGCGTAATAGTAGACATTGTAGATGATAATTTCGTTTTAATAACTGGGCCTAAGCAGCTAACCGGTGTTAAAAGGAGGAAAGCAAATATTAAACATATTGAGGTTTTACCTGAAAAAATAGATATTAAAAAAGGAGCTTCAGACGAGGAAGTTTTAGAAGCAATAAGAGCTAAGGGTTTAGAGGATTTTATGAGAGAAAGAGTTAAACCTGTTTTACCGCCTACTTAAACACTGCTTTCACATAGGTTTTTATTTATATTTCCTAGTGTAACATTTCTATCTTAGGGAGGAAGAAACATTGTCTTATCTTGAAGGTTTAAAGTTTCTTGAGAAACTTGATAGAGTATGTGGTATTAGGAGACGATACCTTTTCAAGGGGGATCTTGAAACTGATGAAAAATACGGCTATTTTCCGTATCGTAGGCCTATAGATTATTACATTAAACATGGCGTAATTAACCTGGACAAACCGCCTGGACCTACAAGTCATGAAGTTGTCGCATGGATTAAAAGAATGTTTGATTTAACAAAGGCCGGACATGGTGGGACCCTAGAGCCCCATTAGCCCCTTGAAATAGGGGCTAGGGGCGGGGTTATCCCAAAGTAAGTGGTGTTTTACCAGTTGCTTTAGAATACGCTACTAAAGTTATCAGTGTTATTGTCCATAAGATTAAGGAGTATGTTTGTGTAATGCAGCTTCATGGTAACGTTAGTGATGTTGAGCTTTTAAGAGTTATCAAGAAGTTTGAAGGTAAAATTTACCAAAGACCCCCTCTTAGGTCTTCAGTTAAAAGATCCCTTAGAATTAAGGAAATATATTACATAGATATTCTTGAAAGAGATGGAAAATTAGTACTTATGAAAATAGGTTGCGAGGCGGGAACGTACATAAGAAAATTGTGCCATGATGCTGGATTACTTTTAGGTGTTGGCGCCCATATGAGAGAGCTTAGGAGAACCAGAGCAGGTCCCTTTAAAGAGGATGAATCATTAGTTAGGCTTCAGGACTTAGCTGATGCACTTTATAGATGGAGGTATGAGGGAAAAGATGACTTACTTAGAAAATACATTATGCCTATGGAAAGAGCTGTTTGTGAATTACCTAAGATAATTATTAGAGATACAGCGGTAGATGCGATAGCTCATGGGGCTAACCTTGCTGTTCCAGGAATACTTGCATTGCATGAGGGAATAAAGGTTGGAGACCGGGTAGCTATTTTCACTGTTAAAGGAGAACTTGTTGCTCTAGGTAAAGCAAATATGAGTAGTGAACAAATAATGGAGGCAAAGAAAGGTATAGCTGTTAAAACTTCGAGAGTAATAATAGAGCCTAGACTTTACCCTAAAGCGTGGAAATCTGAAGGGAAAGAGAAATAATGTTAGAACATTACTTTAGCGAGAAGCCGAGTAGTATAGGTAGGAAGGAAGTTATAAGCGATATAATAAGAGGAGTTTCCGTAGAGTTCATAGTGGAACCAGGAGTGTTTTCTAAGAGAAGAGTTGATCCAGGAACAAAACTGCTCCTTGAAACAATGATTATCCCTGATGAAGGAAACGTTTTAGATGTTGGAGCAGGTTATGGCGTTATAGGCATAACCCTTGCTAAACTCAATCCCAAGCTTAGAGTTTACATGGTTGAGATAAATAAGAGAGCTGTTAAATTATGCAAAATAAATGCTAAAAGAAACAATGTTGAAGACAGAATAGTAATTTTTCAAGGCAACCTCTATGATCCATTACCTGAAACCATAAAGTTCAAGACCATAATTTCTAATCCACCATTTTCAGCGGGTTTCAAAATAATAAACACTATTGTTGAAGGAGCTTACACTAGACTTGAGAATCACGGCTTACTCCAACTAGTAGCATGGAAGGGAGCAAATAAGCTAAGGGAGAAGATGAAGGAAGTCTTTGGAAATGTAAAGGTACTTGCTAGTAAAAAAGGATACAAAGTGCTAATGAGCGAAAAAACCATATAAAATAAAAACTCGAACACCAAAATAACAAATACGCGCCGGGGTGCCCGAGCGGACTAAGGGGCTGGCCTTGAGAGCTAACAGGATAGCCAGTGGCGGTTCGGCCGCCGCGCGGGTTCGAATCCCGCCCCCGGCGCCAAAAATTAAACAATAATTTTTAGGGTTAGAAATTATAGAGATTTAAAGGTTCCTTGCGCTTGAGAATTGTTGGTTCGTATAATAGAATATCCTTTGTTCTTATTTTTTCTCTAGCGGATTTCCCTAGTACAAAGTACATTTCATTCTCTCCAGAGTAGACAAGGTCTACGTCTTGGAAGAATATCCAAAGTAGTGAAGCTATTGTTGAGATATTTCTAAAATTTATCGGTAATGAAGTAATCTCATAGTTCTTAAGTTTAATATAAGCCCTATAATATGAGCCCGTTACTACGTCGTGTTTTAAGTGAACTGATATGCTTAAGTTTTCTGGATCTCTATTTTCAACGAGGAATTCCTTGAATCCATCTTTAAATATTGCATTTACTCTATTACGTTCTTCAATAACAACTATGCTTCTATGGTGAGCACATTTGTTAAGTGAAGCGAAAAGCTTAGTAAGTGACCAGTCGTTAAAGTGCGCCAAAATAGCTCCGTAAGCTAAGATGATGTCAAAGCTTCTCCCTAACTCGTATGTTTTCAAAGCGTCTAAGACCCTAGTTTCTGCTTTAACGTCTTCCTCTGTTGCAAAACGCTTAGCATCTTTTAAAGCATCTTCACGAACATCTATCATAACTAAGTCCACAAGCACTCCATGTTTAAGTAGGATCTTTACTAAAGCAACGCCGCCTATGCCCTTACCTGCTCCAATATCTAAAACCGCCACTTTACCCATATTCAGTACTTCCTTAAACCATTGATGCTTAAGAAGATGTTCAAAACGCTTTAAAGCCTGTAAGTATCTACTTCTACCTTTAGAAGACCAAGGATCATCCATCCAGTCAGCTATCTTATATGCTTTCTCCAAGTCTTTAAAGGAGGAATTCATTAGAACACCCAATATTTTAGCAGTGCAAATAGCCTAATATGTTCTCTGTAATCCATTATGATAATAATTGAAGACTTAGATGCTTTTAACCCCTAACGGCTTAGGAGCCTGTTTTCTACGACATTGCATGTAAGCATAACTTTTACAAGGCAGTATTCTTATAACCATACCTTATTTACTTTTCAGTAGTTGAGTGTGATCTTGATTCAGTGAAGTTAAAGGTAAAGCTGCATTAGATGACATTATAAGAAACATGCAAATCCGCCTTTATTTCCGAAGAATAAATTCCCAGGATACTGGAAACATAGGAGAAAAGCATGAACAATTTGTTGCTAAAGTGAAGAAGTTTTTAGTTAAAGTTTAAAGGAAGAATTCTAAGATTTTTTACATTTAAGTATACTTCTCTTCTTTCCATAGATACACTAAGATATACTAAAAATATAAGCAGCTTCCGCTGATAATTTTATTGTCGCAGGAGAAAGTGAATTCTGAGGCGGCATGTGTTGCCTGAAGTCAAGGTCGTTAACGTAACGAAGATTTTTGGAGGTAAAGTAGTAGCGCTAGACAATGTTTCCATTTCCGTCAAGAATGGAGAGTTCTTCGTCCTTTTAGGTCCTTCAGGTTCTGGAAAAACAACTCTTTTAAGGTGTATTGCTGGTTTAGAGAGACCCGATAAGGGAGTTATAGCAATAGGCGACAAAGTCGTTTTCGACGCTAAAAGAAAAATTTCAATACCCCCTAAGGATCGTGATATTGCTATGGTTTTCCAAAATTACGCACTATACCCCCATATGAAAGTATTCGATAACATAGCCTTCCCCTTGAGGCTAAGAAAGATTCCTAAAGAGGAAATTAGAAAGAAAGTGGTGGAGGTAGCAAAACTCCTAAGAATTCAAGATCTTCTCGATCGTTACCCTAGGCAGCTTAGTGGTGGTCAGCAGCAAAGAGTGGCGCTAGCAAGAGCGCTAGTAAGAAATCCTAAAGTATTCCTTATGGATGAGCCTTTAAGTAATATTGATGCTAAGCTTAGGGTTTTAATGAGGGCTGAGCTTAAAAGGCTTCAAAAAGAGCTAGGAATAACAACAATTTATGTTACACATGACCAAGCAGAAGCTATGACCATGGCTGATAAAATAGCTATACTTAATTTTGGAAAAGTTATGCAAATAGGGACTCCAGGGGAACTTTACCATAAACCTGCAAACCTCTTCGTAGCCGGGTTCGTAGGATCGCCACCTATGAACTTCTTCGATGTAACGCTTGTTTATGACGAGAAAAGAGGAAGCTACTTTCTGGATTCTGGTGAATTTCAGATAAAACTACCAAGTGACATAGCGAAAATAGTTTCTGAGGAAGCCAAAGGAGAAGAGTTAATACTTGGAGTGAGACCTGAAGATATTCAAGTGCTTAAGGAACCTATTGAAGGAGTCTTTGAAGCGGAAATATACGTTATAGAACCATTAGGTTCTGAAACAATAATAAATTTGAAAGTAGGAAATTATCTATTTAAATCCAGAATGCTTGGAGAATTTCAAGAAGGACATGGCGAGAAAGTTTATGTTAAATTTAATGTGGAAAAAATCCACATATTTGACAAGAAAACTGAGAAAGCAATAATCTAATTTCACCTGGTACCTTTAAGGGCCCCAGCTAATAGTCCGCTTATAAAGTATCTTCCAAGAGCTAAAGCTATTACTAAGGGAGGAAGTATTGCTATTAATGAACCAGCCATGAGAGTGTTCCATGCAACCGTTGTTGTTCCTCTTAAATTAGCGACTTCCGGCTGAATAGTTCTTACAAGAGGGCTTGTGCTTAGAGTTACTGCAAATAGGAATTCGTTCCAAATACTCATGAATATTATTATTGTTGTAGAGATTATTCCCGGAAGCGCAACAGGCAGAACTACTTTAAGAAAAGTTTGTAACGCTGATGCACCATCAATATAGGAGGCTTCCTCAAGTTCTTTAGGTACAGCCATGAAGAATGCTGAAGATATAAGAGCTGCCCACGGACTTAGTAATATAGTATATGCAATTATGAAGCTAAAGTAGGTTCCCATAACTCCGATATCTGCTAAAAACATAGTCATGGGAATTAAAAGTATTTGGTAGGGAATAAATGTGGCTATAGCTATTAGGAAAAACATTGTTCTAGTTGCTCTACTAACATGCCTGCTTAAGTAATATCCAGCTAAAGTACCTATTAAAACACATAGAAATGTTGAAGGTAAGGAAACTATTATGCTATTAAAAAATGCTCTCTTAATCCTCTCCCATGCAGAAACCCACGGTGCAATATTTAGTGAGGATGGAAGCTGAAGAACGTTTGTTGTATATGTTTCTTCATGGCTCTTAAGCGAAGTGATTAACGCAACATAGAATGGAAGCATCCAGAACAAGGACATAAATATTAATAAGAGATATGCAAGGACCATTTTAATATTCATGTTCACCTAAACCACCTCCTAAGAGCAACTAAAGCATAGGGTATGACTATTCCTAATGAAATTGCGAAAATTATCGTTGCTATAGCTGCACCATCAGCCATAAATCTTTGCCAAAATGCTGTTTCCCACATGAAATATCCTAAAACGTCTGTGGCTAAGCCTGGCCCTCCACGTGTAGCTACGTAAACTATGTCAAATATTTTAAGTGCAGAGAGAGCAAGTAACGGAACAGCAACTAAAAATCCATGCCTTACCTGAGGCACTACTACATCCCAGAATATTTGAAATGATGATGCTCCATCTATTTGAGCTGCTTCAATAAGTGATGGGTCTATGCCTTTTATTGCTGCTTCAAAAATTATAACTGCAAATCCTAGGTATTGCCAAATAGTGACGAAAATTAGGGCATAAAGTGCTGTTGAAGGATCAGATATCCACGGTTTTACGATGAAGTTCAGGCCTAAAGTTTTAAGTATAGTATTTATAGCTCCGTCTCTAGCATACATCCAAACCCAAAGTGTTCCAGCAACAGTCATTGAAATTGCTGTTGGTAGAAGAAAGATTGTTCTAAATATTATTTCCTTACCTGTCGAAACCATAATGTAGGCTATTATCAACCCTAAAATCGAAGTTGGACCCATAAACAAAATGATCCATATAATATTATTTCTTAAAGCAGTGTAGAATCTAGGGTTAGAAAATAATGCTTCATAATTTCTTAAGCCTACAAAATTAAGGGATATTTGGTAACTCCTCCAATCACTCATTGAAACATATATTGAAATACCAATCATTACGTAAAGCATGCTTATAACGAACAATATTGGTGTTAGAAACAATAGCTTCTCTCGAAGTTCACTTGAAAACATAGTAGGCACCTGGCTAATCAAAAATAATAGATGAGAGGAAAAAAGAGTTTTTGGTTTTTATTTTTACCTTTTCGTTATGAAGTAATCTATTGTGTATCCTTCCCAGAAGCTTACAACTCCTGATCTATCGATTGCTTGCATTATTTGTTGTATTGCCGCATTAACTAAAGTGTCTATGTCTGCTCCAGCTGAGGCACTTGTTACGAGGCTAGTTAATATGTTATGCATTTCCGTTACGAAAGCCTCCTTGCTTATTCCTCCATGAACAGCGCTAGGTACTAATGTTGATTTCTTAAAGTCATCGGCAGTTTCCGGTCTATATGGGTCTGGATATTTTGGTGAAACGTCTACACGTGCAGGTATTGATCCTTTAATAAGGTTAAAGCTTTCCTGCGCTTCCGGAGACCCGACGACCGTTAGCCATGCTTTTGCTATTTCTGGATGTGGTGCGTCCTTAGGTAGGTTGAAGGAGTCAGATAGCAGAATGAACACGGTCTTCGGGAACGGTGCTGCAGCCCATTCTTCACCATACTTTGCACCTACAGACATGAAGTATCCTGCGACCCAATCTCCATGTACGTACATTGCTGCTTTACCTTGGTAAACCAACGCTGCTGCTTGATCCCATGTCAATTCTGGATGGTTACTGTTAAACAAGTCTTCTTTAGCCATTATCGCTATTGTTTTAAGAACGTCTCTTACAGTAGACCATTCAGGATCTTCTGGGTTCTTATAATCAAACTTCCCGGTCCAGAACTTAACGTAGGTTTCCGGCCCTCCATGGAGCACTAAAAGTACTTCAAAGAGGTGAGTTAATGGCCACTTGTTTCTAGTAGCTAAAGCTATCGGAGCTACCTCAGGTTTGTTCTCTTTAATGTAGCGTGCTACTTCAAGGAAAGTATTTAAGTCCCATGCTCTTGGGTCACCAAATTTATCAATAATTCCTAGCTCCTCGAATATCTTAGGATTATACCATAAGACGTTTGATCTATGAACGTTTATTGGAACTGCGTAATAGTGGTCGTTGAATTTACACATTGCTTGAAGTGTTGAAGGAATTACGTTGGCCAATCCCATGTTCTCCCATACTTCATCAACTGGTGCTAAATAACCTGCATCAACATATTCCTTAAGTTCACCACCAGCATGTACTTGGAATGTGTCTGGCGGTGTTCCCGAAGCTAATAGACCCCAAATAACGGCTTTCATAACTGCTCCAGCACCGCCCGCAACAGGATTTTCGACTATTTCGGCTTCGGGATACCTGTCCTTAAACACCTTAAATACTGCATCTATAGCTTCCTTCTCGCCGCCTGCCGTCCACCAATGATATATAATTAATTGTTTCTCAACAGGTGTAGGTGTCGGAGGAGCTGTTGTTATTGTCGTCACCGTAGTCACCGTTGTCACTGTCGTTGGCGATGCTGGTGGTGGAGCTGTACTTACTCCAGCATAGTACCCTACAATAGCTGCTATAACTATCAGAACTATAGCTACTAATATTATAACAGAAGCTTTAGTGACGGCTTTTCTTGGAGGCATCATTAGAATACTACCTCCAAATAATAATTTTTAACTTACTACTCTATATACCGATTTCTAAATTTCTAGATTAATCGAAAACGTTTTAATCAATGCTGTAGTAGTTAAGTATTTAGGCTACCGCTTAGCTTCTCCTATCACAGTTTTTAATGAGGAAGATCAGTGAAGATCAGGATTCACCATTTTTCTCAGGAGATAGCCAAAACATCTCATCTAAGCATTAACTAACTATTTTGTCTGCCGCTATATCTCTAGTTCTAAAGACTCACATGATCATATGGAAGAGATCATTAGATCTTAAAATTGAGAATGCACTGTATATAGTTGCATAGATTTGGCTATGGCTAACACTATTAATGACTAGGCTATATAGGGCATGTTGAAAGACTATTTGTAGAAAATTCCATTTAATTTCATCAACAATGTTCTCTTTAATTTAAAAGGTTTTAACGACCTTGACCAAGTCTTTGGGTTTATCTGGATTGTATCCTTTAAGTATTGTTCTATAAAATGCCGTTAAGTATAGTGGTATAATGAACAATAATGGTGAATAGTATACGTGTTCAGGCCAATCAATGTATAATTGACCTTTAAAGCTTTCATTGTTAGTGATTAATTTAACATTGAAACCCTTATTGGCTAATTCGTCATAGAGTTTTATTATCCTATTGATGCTTTTATCTCTTGGTGCAAGAATGAATAAGGCTATTTCCTTGCTTTTACTGGCAAGAGCTATTGGGCCATGTCTAAACTCTAGAGCATGTAATGCCTCAGTAAATGCGTGTGTCATTTCCTTAAATTTTAATCCAGCTTCAAAAGCTGCAGGCATAGTTACTGATGTACCTAAGAAGATGAATGCGTTCTTTTCTAAAGTTTCCTTTGCTAATGTAAAGTATTATTGCTTGGTATCCAATATTTTCTCTACAATCGCTGGCAGTTTAGTAGACTCTTTTATTATGCTTTCTGCCCATTCATAGTCTTTGGAAATCTGATGTAGAGAAAGTAGTAACCCTGCTAATTGCATTGTGACAAACGATTTAGTCATGACGTAACTTTCTTCATAGCATTTTTCTATGAGGATGGAGTGGTCTGTTAACCTTAAAATAGGGCTGTCCTTAGTGCAAGTTACACTTATGGTTACATACCCTTTTTCTTTAGCTTGTTGCATAGCATTCAAAATCTCGGCTGTTGATCCTGATCTCGAAAATCCTATTACTGCCTTCCTTGATTCATACTGGCTATTTAAGTGGTAAAACATGAACTCCGATGCCGGAGCTATGACAGTCTTTATAGTGGAATGTATGAGTAATGGAAGCGCAGAACCTATGGCCACATAGTGACTTGACCCACAACCTATATAGTATAGCTCATTGACTCCTTTGCTATGCAGCTCATCCGCTACCTCCTTTATTCTCTTAATATTATCAATAACTTCTTTGATGCTCTTCGGTATTTCATTGATTTCCTTAAATGTTTTATAGTGAGAAAAATCTTCCCTAAGCAATTTTGAAAACCTCTAACTCTATATGCCTTTATTTGCTAAACTGGCTTAATTGTCTTATTGAGTTTAACAAGTGATTTTTCAAGACCAAATGCTTTTTGTATACTTTCTTATTGCCTTTACTATTTCGTCAACAATTATCTTATGACCATTAATGCCCGTGCTTTCTGCATACTCGTAGAGTTTTCTTCTCAACTCAATAACTTTTTTATTTGACCAAATATATCTTGAGCATATACCTACTACCCATTCTCTATAATCACTTGGCAAACTTTCAAGTTCATTAGTGTTTCCTGGAACATATTTCTTCCATCTACCATCTTTCTTCGCTAAATCAATTACGGTATTTAGTACTAAATGAAGCTCATCCTTATGCTGTATTTTCTCTTTTTCTAATAACTTAACAAGTTTTTAACGGCACGGTATTCTACATCCGCGAATTCAGGACCTACATTAGTGCCTCCAATACCTGTCTTTTTATAATCTTCAGGGTTTTTAACATAATCTGTTGAATGTCCTTTAACATATAAGTTATACCTCTTAGCGATTTCAACCAATTTAATCCCTGCGCTGACATCCATAATGTTTTCCGGGGCAATACGGGTTCCTAAATCACCTACTACAAATAAAGGTAATGTTTCTTTAAGACCCCTTTCTATTAGCCCTTTTCTTATCATTTTTAGGAGAATGTTGACTCTTTCAGGGTCATTAACTTCCCATCTATCGCTTCCTACTTCATAGTCTACTTTGGGTAAGCCTTTACTCATGCGTATAGACTCTGCATACTCAATTAAATCAAGTGTTCTCTTAGCAATAATTTCCTCATTTAATGGTTTTTTAGAGCAAATATCTACTGTCGTATCGATATGTAATAGATCATATCCGGAAATTATTGCTGCTTCAATAGATTTCATAACGTATTCCATAGCCTCTTCAAGGTCAAGGCCTTGGTGTATATGGGCATCTTTAAGCCATGGTCCACCATGGACAAGGGCAATCATTACTGGGCCTTTGTAATTTAGTTTAGAGACTTTTCAGACACTATTTCAACAAATTTTTGCTGCGTCCAGCCAGTATATCCACCATCTATATCTACTTGGTTTAAAGAAGCAATGAACATTATAGGTAATTGATACCTTTTAGCAACTAAGAGAGCTGATTCAACTACCGAAATTGATGTTGGGGATACACCTAAATAGTGTAATAGGTGTCCTCAGATGCTTATAAAACGTATTTAGAATAAGCCTCGTAATATGATTTAATTGTATCCATTTAAGTATTGAAGTAATTAGCAATAATTTAGCTTAATCATCTACTGCTTAGGCATTATAGTCACATATTTTAACAAGGCTAGGAACATTCTAGCATGGTTCAAAGTTTAATTGTTATTCCCTAATGCTAGCTTAACTCTAACCCTAAGGGTTTTCAATAATAGTTTAAATAGTTCTTTCTCATTAAGATTTAAATAACCTTACTTGTGTATGGTTTTAGGTAGCTGAAAGAAGCAAAGTATACGGGAAGGTAGGCTGATTACATGTCCTCGCAAACAACGTTCAGATACATAGTTAGAGTTGCTGGAGTAGATATTGACGGTAACTGGAAAGTAGCTTATGGTCTATCTAAAATTAAGGGTGTTGGTGTTACCTTAGCCTATGCTATGTGTAGGAGGTTAGGTATAGATCCTGAAATGAGAATAGGGAACTTAACTGAATCAGATGTTAAAAAAATTGAAGAGGCACTTTTAAACCTTAAAAAGCTAGGCTTACCTTCCTGGCTTTATAATAGACGTAAGGATTATGAAACAGGAAATGACGTTCACTTAATAGGTTCAGACCTTATTATGGCTGTTAGGAAAGACATAGAAATTATGAAGAAAATTAAGAGTTGGAAGGGTATAAGACATTCCTTAGGGTTAAAAGTGAGAGGGCAGAGAACAAGAACAACTGGTAGATTAGGGTTAACAGTAGGTGTTAAACGTAAGAGAAAGTAACGGTGATTCACTATGGGTGATCCAAGGAAACCACGTAAGAAATGGATAGGACCCAAGCATCCATGGAGAAAAGAAGTTTTAGAAGAAGAAATGATACTTATGGGTAAGTATGGTTTAAGAAATAAAAGAGAACTTTGGATAGCTAAAACACTTGCTAGAGAATTTAGACATAGAGCCAGAGCCCTTTTAGCTCTTCCAGAGAAGGACAGAAAAGTTCAGGAGAAAGCTCTTCTCAATAGACTTTACCATTTAGGGGTTTTACCGGAAAATGCAACACTAGATGACGTATTAGGATTAACTGCAGAACACGTTTTGAAAAGAAGACTTCAAACAATTGTTTACGAAAAAGGTCTTGCAAGAACTATTTATCAAGCAAGACAATTAATAATTCATGGACACATAGCTATTGGAGGAAGAAGAGTTAACGCCCCTGGATATCTTGTAAAGAGAGAGGAAGAAGACCTAGTAGATTATTACTCAATAAGCCCGTTTAAGAAGAAACCTGAACTTCTACAACAGGTTTCGCAACAAGGTTAGGAAAGGTGAGTATTAGGTGGCGTTCATAGCACGTGAGCTTAAATGGGGTGTAGTTCACATTTACAGTTCACTAAATAACACCATAATTCACATTACTGACCTCACTGGAGCAGAAACTGTAGCTAGAGCTTCAGGAGGAATTGTTGTTAAAGCTGATAGAGAAAAACCGTCACCATACGCTGCTATGCTTGCTGCTTCAAGAGTAGCTCAGGAAGCTATGGATAAAGGTGTAAGAGCAATACATATAAAGGTTAGAGCTCCGGGGGGTCATGGACCTAAAACTCCAGGACCTGGAGCTCAAGCTGCAATAAGAGCTCTTGCAAGAGCAGGCTTCATTATTGGCAGAATAGAGGATGTAACGCCAATACCTCATGATACCACGAGAAGACCGGGTGGACGTAGAGGTAGAAGAGTCTAGATCATGGAGTGTTTAACAATGAAAATTAAGATTCTTGAAAAGGACGATAGGAAAATTAAGCTAATGATCGAAGAAGCATCTCTACCTTTGGTTAATGCTATAAGGAGACTAGCCATATCTGATGTGCCAACTTTAGCTATAGATGAAGTAGCTTTCCTCGATAACACATCTGTCCTTTACGATGAAATAATAGCTCATAGATTAGGATTGGTGCCTTTAACAACAGATCTTTCACGGTTTAAATCTCCGGAAGAATGTGAAGGAGCTAATCCAATAAATAACCCTGAATGTTACACAAGATTATTCCTAGATGTTGAAGCCAAGAGAGACTATGAAATAATATATTCAGGTGATTTGCAGAGCGAAGATCCTACGGTAAAGCCTGTTTCGGACAAAATACCTATCGCTATCTTAGCTAAGGGCCAAAAAATAACGTTAGAGGCCTATGCTAGGTTAGGTAGGGGAAGAGAACATATAAAGTGGTCCCCTGTTTCAGTGAGTGCACATAAGTATGTTCCGGAAATCATAATTGACGTGGAGAAATGTACTTTATGCGGTAAATGTGTTGAAGAATGCCCTAGAAACATTTTATTAATTGAGGATAAAACCTTAAAGATAATAAATGCTCTAGAATGTACACTATGTAAAGCATGCGAAGAAGTTTGCGAACCTCGAGCAATAAGGGTTTCTTGGGTTGAAAACTCCTACATCTTAACCATAGAGTCGACGGGTGCTTTACCACCTGAAGTAATAGTTTCTGAAGCCGCAAGGTTTCTTGAGAGAAAAGCCGGAGAGTTCATTAAACAAATCGAAAGTTTAGAGGGAGGAGAATAGGAATGAAAAGGACAGGCCCAACAAACTATGTTCTTAGAAGAACAATTAGAGTTCTCAGGAAAATTTCTAGAGAGAACAAGGTTAAAATATGGAAGGATATTGCTGAACGGTTAGAGAAACCTTCAAGGCAGAGAATAGTAGTCAATGTTTCAAGAATAAACCGTTACACTAAAGAAGGAGATGTTGTGGTTGTTCCAGGAAAAGTTCTTGGTGCTGGGAGAATAAATCATAAAGTTACTGTTGCCGCAATAGGTTTTTCAAAAACAGCATATGAGAAAATAGTTTCCGTTGGAGGAAAATGTTTGCATATTTTAGAGCTTGCTTTGCAAAATCCTAAAGGTTCAAACACTAAGATTATTGGGTGACCGGATATTATGCAGAAAGAAACCATAATTAATGGTGAAGGACACATCTTAGGGAGACTTGCAAGCATTGTTGCTAAAAGATTACTTAATGGTGAAAGAATAACAATACTTAATGCAGACAAAATAGTTGTAAGTGGAAATAAAAGAATGGTTATCGAATCATATAAGCTCTTATTTGAAGTAAAAACACATTACAATCCCTACAAGCAAGGAATTAGAAGGCCGAGAAGCCCTGAAAACATAGTTAGAAGAACTATTAGGGGGATGCTGCCCATAGACAAGCCTAGGGGGAGAGCAGCGTTTCGTAGGTTAAAGGTTTTCTCAGGTGTACCTCCAGAGTATGAAGAGATAAAGGATAAGATGATTAAAATAGAGGATGCTTTGGCAACAAAGCTTGGAAGAACCTATGTCACCTTAGCAGAGATAGCTATGCAAATGGGGTGGAAACCCAAGGTTTTGAAAACCTAAACTCCTTTAGGTGATGATTAGTGAAAATAGTTATTTCCTCAGGTAAGAGAAAAACAGCAATAGCGAGAGCAATAATTAGGCCCGGTAGGGGTAGGGTTTTCATCAACAATGTTCCTGTCGAAATATATCCCATAGAAATGGCTCGCTGGAAAATATTGGAACCACTACTTTTAGCAGGAGATGATATAAGAAACTCCATAGACATTCATGTCAACGTTAAGGGAGGCGGGGTTATGGCCCAAGCCGATGCTGCAAGAATAGCTATAGCTAGGGGACTCATTGAGTTAACTAAGAATGAGGAATTAAAGAAGCTATTTCTGGAGTATGATAAAACAATGTTAAGCGGAGATCCAAGACAAGCTGAGCCGAAGAAGTTTGCAAGATACAGTGCTAGGAGAAGATGGCAGAAATCCTACAGATAAGAATTTAATCCCCAACATGACAATATGCGGTGTGAGGACTGAAAAATGCTTATACCTGTAAGATGTTTCACATGTGGAGCATTAATTGGAGATAAATGGGAGGAATTTAGCAAAAGAGTTGCTCAAGGAGAGAACCCTGAAAAAGTTCTTGACGACTTAGGCGTTAAGAGGTATTGTTGTAGAAGAATGCTCCTTTCCCACATAGACCTCATATACCAGGTTATTAAGTTTACGAGACCTACGTGAACTTGCGAGGGCGGAGAATAATATGTCTTCGGAAAAACGTGTTGAAAAGAAGGAGTCAGAGTTCTTAGTTCCTCTGGAAACATATCTAGCTGCAGGAGTTCACATAGGAACCCATATTGGAACTAAGCATATGATGAAATTCGTTTATAAGGTAAGACCTGATGGACTGCACATTTTAGATATTAGGCAAACAGATAATAGGTTAAGGATTGCAGCGAAATTTATAGCTAGATATGATCCTACAAAAATAGTTGCTGTTTCCGTAAGACAGTATGGTCATAAGCCTGTTCAGATGTTTTGTAAATTTATTGGGTGTAAGGCAATTACTGGAAGAATTCAACCGGGTACATTTACAAATCCTCACTTAGAACATTATCTTGAACCAGAGCTTTTAATAGTAACTGACCCTAGATCAGATTCTCAAGCATTAAAGGAAGCATCTAAAGTCGGAATAACTGTTGTTGCATTTTGTGATTCAGACAATAAAACCGAGTTTGTTGACTTAATAATTCCTGCAAATAATAAAGGTAGAAAAGCATTAGCTTTACTTTACTGGCTACTTACAAGACAAGTCCTTAGGGAGAGAGGAGAAATACCGCCGGACGGAGATCTTCCAGTTCCTGTTGAAGAGTTTGAACAGAAAATAACAAGAACATGAAGCAACATAAGTAGTATCTAGGTACTGTAGAAAATATTTTCAGTTTAATAGGGTGAGTATTTTATGGTACGACCTCCTGCAGTTGCTGGCCTCTTTTACGAAGGCGAATCTACGCTTTTAAAAAGACAAATTGAGGAAGTATTTAAGCACCCTTTAGGTCCAGGGAAACTTCCTCAAGCAAAAATTAAGGGGCCTAGAGAAGTAGTTGGCATAGTTTCACCCCACGCTGGCTATATTTATTCGGGACCTGTAGCGGCACATGGCTTCTTCGAATTAGCCCTAGATGGTAAACCAGATGTTTTCATAATATTAGGGCCTAATCATACAGGATTAGGTTCTCCTATTTCAACAATGCTAGACAATTGGACTACACCTTTCGGAGAGGTTCCCGTAGATAAGGATTTAGCTAAGGAAATTGCTAAACGCAGTGAAATAGTTGATATAGACCCTGTAGCTCATAGATATGAACATTCAATAGAAGTTCAGTTACCATTTCTACAGTACTTTTTCGGGCAAATAACATTTGTACCAATAACTATGATGTGGCAAACGCCTGAAGTTGCTAAGAAAGTAGCTAAAGCAATATATGATGCCTCAGTTGAGCTTGGTAAAGACATTGTAATAATAGCAAGTACTGATTTAAACCACTATGAACCTCAAAACATTACGGTTAAGAAGGATAAATTAGCCATAAATGCTATATTGAAAATGAATTCTGAAGAGCTTTCTAGGATACTTGAAGGACATGATGTTTCAATGTGTGGACCTGGCCCTACCATGGTGCTTATTGAATACGCTAAACTAATGGGGAATGTTGAGGCACAGCTTCTTAAACATGCAACTTCAGGTGATGTAACTGGAGATTTATCAGCAGTAGTAGGGTATGCTTCAATAGTCTTTCGTAAGAAGTTTTAAGGAATGTTTGAAAATGGAAAAGTATAGTGTAAAGTATAGCATTCCGTTCCTCGGAACAATAATTTATAGGCGAAGAAATCCCATAATAGCTGCTATAACAGACAGAGAAGTTATTTTTGAAGTATCTGTTTCGAAACTTTCTGGAGAGAAAAATATTTTTAAGATTAATGGAGTTACTTTTGAAAAAATTTTAAAACATTTCCTTAACGAATATCTTCAAGGCATTGGAGAAGTCGGAGTTAATGTAGAAATTAATGTTCTATTAAATCCAGGACTCATTGAAATTTCTACATACGCTTCCCTAAGTGGAGTACTAATGAGAATTCTTGGGGAAAAACTAGGATATAGTGTAGACTTTGATGATATAATTCGCTATTCGCCTCTACTTGAATGTGAGGAAACATTAAATTACCTCCCAATAATTATGGCTTTAAGAGTGTCTTCTCTTCAAGGGTTAAGCATAATTTATAGGTTAAGTGAAGGCTATGTTAAGTTACCTTCAAAAACACCTATAGACATATATGTTGTAGCCGTAGAGTTCCCGCTTACTTCGAGAAATATAGAGTACAGTGAGTTTAAAGACTACTTTGTCCATTTAGAGGGCAGGAATGTTATAGAGGCTGCTAGAGCAATTCAAGAAAACAAAGTACCATATGAGAACATAGTTTTTGAAGAAGCTATACAACATGTTTTCTACAGATTAGAGGATGAAATCGATCTTAACATATACTATAGAGGGAAGTGTATAGCATTCCCCGATTTAAACTATAAGACCGTGCTTGTATGTTTTAAAAAACCTGAAACAGAGTTTAAGGGTAAGTTGAAGACTTTCGTTTAAAATTTATGTTGAGGGCCCACATTGTTAGCCGTAATTAAAATAGGTGGAAGTGTAATTACAGATAAGAGGGAGCCTTTTAAGATAAGAAGGAATGTAGTCAGAAGATTAACTAGGGAGTTAAAGGAAGCGCTACATAGTGATAGTAGGTTAAAAGTAATCATAGTACATGGTGGAGGCTCTTTTGGACATTATGTTGCATTAAAACATTTAGGCAAAGGCAAAATATCCTCACAAGGATTCATTGAAATTCATGAGGCAATGATTCGGTTAAACACGTTCTTTGTTAGAGAGCTTAGGAGAGAAGGTGTTTTAGCGGAAACCATTCATACATCATCAGCCATTATTTTAAAAAACGGAGAAATTTCTGAAGCCAATATTAAAACAGTAAGAGGCTTCCTTGAGAATAAAATAGTTCCCGTTCTATACGGTGATGTTGTTTACGACTTGGTTAAAGGTTTCACTATAGTGTCAGGAGACACTTTAGCAGCGTTTTTAGCTGAAAAATTAAAAGCTAATCTCATAGCTTACGTAACAAATGTTAATGGAATTTACAGAACATATCCCCCAAAACATGGGCTAAAGGACCTTATACCTCAAATCAATTTAAGGACCTATAATCTAAGCGGTAAAATGTTTAAACATGTAGGGTATGATGTAACCGGAGGTATGGCTTTTAAACTATTAGAACTTAAAAAATACATAAGCTGCAAGCATCCTATAAAAGCAGTAATATTTAATGGTTTAAAGAAAGACTTCCTAAAGAATATTCTCTTAGGTAAAGAGGTTAAAGTGAAAACGGAAATTAAGGTGTGTTAAACTGGATAAAGTGGATGAAATAAAATTTAGGAAAATAGAGCACATAGATATTTGCTTAAACGAATATGTTGAGTCAAGAGTTTCTCCAGGCTTTTCCAACATACATTTTGTGCATTTTTCACTTCCAGAAGTCAACTATGCTGAAGTTTCACTTAAGACGCATTTTCTAGGAAAACAGCTTAAAGCACCGCTCATAATAACCAGTATGACTGGAGGTCATCCAGAAACATATGAGATAAATAAAGTGTTGGCAGAAGTTGCTGAAAAACTTGGATTGGGTTTAGGTGTAGGGTCTCAAAGAGCTGCTTTAGAAAATCCGAAATTAGAATATACATTTTCTGTTGTTAAAGAATATGCGCCAACAGTTCTTAAAATAGCCAACATAGGTTTCGTTCAAGCTAAAAGATACAGTATTGATAAGATTCTTAAGGCTATAGAAATGATAGATGCTAACGCCTTAGCAATACACTTAAACCCTCTTCAAGAGTGTGTGCAAATAGAAGGTGATAGAGATTTCAAAGGGATACTGAAAAGAATAGCTAAAATATCAAAGGAGCTACCGGTTCCCGTTATTGTTAAAGAAACAGGTGCCGGAATTTCATATGAGGTAGCTAAGGAAATAGCTGAGGAAACAGAGGTTAGAGCAATAGATATTTCAGGTTTAGGGGGTACAAGCTGGTCAGCTGTTGAAATGTATAGAGCTAGGAGAAGGGGGAATAGGTTTAGGGAGAACATAGCCAAAACATTTTGGGATTGGGGTATTCCAACGACAGTTTCAATAGTGGAAGTTAGGTTTGCATCTACACGTTTCGAAATAATAGGTAGCGGCGGGATAAGGTCAGGTATAGATGCAGCTAAGGCGTTAGCATTAGGGGCTAATGTTGCCGGAATAGCTTTACCTGCGTTAAAAGCCACTGTTAGGGGGCCTAAGAAACTTGAAGAGCTTCTCAAGGTATTTATTGAGGAAATACGTGTAGCTATGGTTTTAACAGGTTCTCGAAACGTTGAAGAACTTAGGAAGGCAAAAATAGTTATTACAGGAAAGACTAGAGAGTGGCTTGAGCAAAGAGGCATAAGCATTAAAGATTACTTAGAAAAGTTTAGATAAGTATGAGTGAACGTGAACAACTAAGTATAATATGTCATGAGAGGTTACGGAAATGAGTTATTCGGAACTACTAGCTTATTCAAAAAAAGTAGCTAAGAAAGTAGATAAATACATACTTGAAGAAATACTTAAAGGAGGCCCTGAATATCTTTATCAAGCGTCAACACATCTCATTAGGGCTGGAGGCAAAAGGCTAAGACCAACACTATTACTTCTATCAACACGTGTTGCAGGGGGAAATGAGGACCAAGCTTTACCTGCAGCTGCTGCTATAGAAATTCTCCACAACTTCACATTAGTTCATGATGATGTGATGGACATGGACGAATTTAGAAGGGGCGTTCCAACAGTACATAAAGTATGGGGTATTCCTACAGCTATAATCGCGGGGGATCTGTTGTTTTCTAAATCTTTTGAGGCAATACTTAAGCTAACGTCTAATGGAGTATCTATTGAAAGAGTTGTAGAGGCAGCTGAAATATTAGCTAAAACAGCATCAACAATTGCCGAAGGGCAAGCAATGGATATGTCTTTTGAGGATCGCTTAGACGTGACAGAGGAAGAATACTTTACAATGATATATAAGAAAACGGCAGTGCTGTTTGAAGCATCAACGAAGATCGGGGCATTAATAGCTGAAGCACCAAATGACGTAATAAAATACTTAGCGGAGTATGGTAGAAAAATAGGTTTAGCATTTCAAATTCAAGACGACATTTTAGGAATAATGGGTGAAGAAAAGAAAGTAGGGAAGCCCGTAGGTAGTGACATTAGAGAGGGAAAGAAAACAATAATAATCATAAATGCATTAAAGAATGCTTCACCTAGTGAGAAAGAAAAGCTTCTCGATGCTTTAGGGAATAGGAAAATAGGGAGAGAGAAAATTGAGGAAATAGTTGATTTACTTAAAAAACTAGGTTCAATAGATTACGCTAAACAGTATGCAACAAAGTTCTCCAATGAAGCCATTGCAGCGCTTAACGCTATAGAGACTAAAGATAGTGACGCTAAGAAAATGCTAGTCGAATTAGCCGAGTACGTAGTAAAGAGGATAAAATAGGTTTCCTGGTTTTAAAAATGAATAATTCTTCTTATAAATATCCACAAATATTTGTTAATGAAAGCTTGAACAATATCAGTTTAAGCTCAAAAGCTATTTTAGAAACTCGTGAACGAAAATACTGTTCAGTGAGAGGCTTAAGCAAAGAACTTTTAGCTAAAATAGATGTTAAAAGGGTTTTTGAACTTAAACCTTATGAAACAGCGTATGAGGAAATAGTTGACTTAGAAAGTGCAAAAACAACGAAGTCGTTTATAGTTTACTCTCCGAAAACCGATACTTATATGCTTATTGAAGAAAATGTTAATGTTCAGCTACTTGACATTTTAGGTCTTAAAATATTTTTAGCTATAGGAGAGGGAGATTTCGTTAAAAAAGGGGATATTATAGGATATCAGGTTACAGGTAAGTTTGAAGTTAGAAACATAATATGCAATGGTGAAGGTGTTGTTGCATATATAGGGACTATTTTTGAAGAAATACAACACTACATAGTAATTCTTGTAGGTGAAGAGAATGTCGAAAGAATCAAAGTCTCTGAATGCTTATGAAATAAGGGAGCTAGCCTTTAAATATGCTTTACAAAATGCTGTACTTCACGAAGGTAAAGCAGAATTAAAAGCCGTTATAAGCAAAGTTATTGCTGAAAAACCTGGGGTACGTAGTATTATAAGGAATGTTATACCGTTAATTAAGGAAATTATAGAGGAAGTTAATAGTAAACCCCTTGTAGAGCAGAAAAGAATTCTTCAAGAAAAATATCCGGAACTGTTAGAGAAAAGGGTGGTTAAGGAGGAAAAGAAACTTCCTCCACTACCTAACGTTGAGAAATATGGTAAAGTTGTTACAAGATTTGCTCCGAATCCCGATTTTGTCCTTCATTTGGGAAATGCTAGGCCAGCTATTTTGAGTTACGAATACGCTAGAATGTATAAGGGCAAGTTTATTTTAAGATTTGATGACACTGATCCGAAAATTAAGAAACCTATGCCTGAAGCATATGATTTAATTAAGGATGATTTAAAATGGCTTGGCATTAAATGGGATGGAGAGTATGTTCAGTCAAGAAGGTTAGAAATTTTCTACGATTACGCTACAAAACTCATTAAGCTTGGTGGAGCATATGTTGACACATGCGATTCGAATACGTTTAGAAAATATAGGGACAACATGAAGCCTTGTCCGCATAGAAGCCAAAGTATTGAAGAGTCTCTTGAACTTTGGGATAAAATGCTTGAAGGATACTTTGGTGAAGAGGAGGCTGTTTTAAGGGTTAAAACGGATCTTAATCATCCGGATCCCTCGGTTAGAGATTGGGTAGCATTTAGGATAATAGATACAAATAAGAACCCCCACCCTCTTGTAGGTAGCAAATACATTGTTTGGCCCACATATAATTTTGCCTCAGCAATAGATGATTACTTACTCGGCATTACGCATATTTTGCGTGCAAAAGAGCATATGACAAATACTGTAAAGCAGAAGTATCTTTACAGTTATTTTGGCTGGATGTATCCGGAAACCATTCATTTTGGAAGACTTAAGCTTAAAGGTTTTATTTTGAGCAAGTCAATGATAAAATCTAAAATAGAGAAAGGAGAGTTCGAGGGAGTTGATGATCCAAGGCTGGGAACACTTGCTGCATTAAGGAGAAGAGGTTTCTCAGCTGAAGCTATTAGAGCACTTATACTTGACGTAGGTATTAAGCCCTCTGAGGCAACAATATCTATGGAGAATCTCGCCGCTATTAATAGGAAAATAATTGACATTAAAGCTCCGAGAATTCTTTTCGTAGATAATCCTGTGAAAGTTATTGTAGAAGGAATTAGTGGTTACGAATCAGAAATACCTTACCATCCAGAAAATAAGAAGCTAGGTTCGAGGAAAATTGTTCTTAAAGGAATTAATAATAAAGTTGAAGTTTACATTTCAGAAAAAGACAGTAAAAAGTTGGTTCCTGGAAAATTCTTAAGACTTCTTGAACTATTTAATATAGAAGTTATAAGTGTTCCTAAAAGGAGGGATGATCCTGTTACGGCTAAGTATGCAGGGTCTTCTCTTGAGGAAGCTAGGAAGCGTAAGGCACCAATAATACAGTGGGTTCCAGCTGATAAGAACGTAAAGGTTATTGTTAGGAAGCCTAGTGGTAATCAATTAGTAAATGTTGAGGGATTAGCTGAAGAAGCAATAAAAATGTTTAACGTTAACATTGTTCTTCAGTTCTATAGGTTTGGCTTTGTAAGAATAGATAGCATTAAAGAAGGCGTTTATATTACTTATTTTGCTCATGAATAATAATGACCCCTATCTTTATATAGTCCTTTTAAGAACAGTTATGCTCGATGAACGACGACTCATAATGGGAGGAGGATGAGTAACCATGTCTAAACCTTTCTATGTTAGATTCGAAGTACCGTCTGACTTAGCTGAGAAAGCATACGAGGCAATAAGGAAAGCTAGGGAAACAGGCGGTAAGATAAAGAAGGGAACTAATGAAACAACGAAAGCTGTTGAAAGAGGTTTAGCTAAGCTTGTTTTAATAGCTGAGGACGTTGACCCTCCGGAAATAGTAGCCCATCTGCCATTACTATGTGAGGAGAAGAAGATACCTTACGTATATGTTCCAAGTAAGAAGAGGCTTGGTGAAGCTGCAGGAATAGAGGTTGCAGCAGCTAGTGCATGTATAATAGATCCGGGTGCCGCAAAAGACCTAGTAGAGGAAGTAATAGCTAAGGTAAATGAAATTAAAGCAAAAGCTACTAAGTGAATAAGTGCTCACTTATTTTTAATAAAATAGTATAACACTATAATTTTTATCTTTTATCTTCCAGAAAGCTTTCTTGCTTCTCTCTCTGTTTCCCTAAGTATTAAAATATCACCAAGCCTAACAGGGCCTTTCACGTTTCTCGTAAGTATTCTTCCCTTATCTCTTCCCTCAAGGATTCTAACTCTAACTTGGATTACTTCTCCAGTAACACCGGTTCTACCAACTATTTGGATTACTTCAGCAGGGTATCCTAATTCCTCAATTATCGACTTAGTTTTTTGAGAGCTCATTTAGCCGCACCAGTTTCTTAAGTAATATGTGCACTATGGTTCTAGTAGAAAGAGTTTTAAATATGTTTCCACCGAGAATTTCCAGTCAGAATAAATTTCAAAGGTGCATCAGGAATGGTTAAATATAGAACCTGCGTGTTCTGCGGTAGAACCATAGAGCCTGGCACAGGAATAATGTATGTTAAAAACGATGGCACTATTTTCTGGTTCTGTTCTAGAAAATGTTTTAAAAACATGCTAAAGCTTAAACGAAATCCTAAAAAGTACAAGTGGACATTAAAGTACGCTAAAGCATAAAAACGTGGCTGATCCAAAATGGTTCTCCAAAGAACATATGTTATGATAAAACCTGACGGCGTAAAACGAGGGCTTATAGGTGAAATAATTAGAAGAATTGAAAATAAGGGTCTTAAAATAGTTGCTTTAAAAATGCTTAAACTATCCAAGGAGAAAGCCGAAGAACTTTACTCTGTACATAAAGGAAAGCCGTTTTTCAATAGCTTAGTAGAGTTTGTTACCTCAGGACCTGTAGTAGCGATGATTGTTGAGGGTGATGAAGCAGTAAGTGTTATGAGAACACTCATAGGGCCTACCGATGGTAGAAAGGCTCCTCCAGGAACGATTAGAGGAGACTTTGCCTTATCTGTTCAGGAAAATATAATTCATGCTGCCGATAGCGTTGAATCTGCTGAAAGAGAAATGTGGATTGTTTTTGATAAAAGCGAAGTTGTTTCTTACTAAATCTTACTAAATGAAAACCATTGCTGCAAATGATGGATTAAATTTTCTCTTCACTTTAACTATTTCTCTAAGAACCATTAGTTCGTCATTGCTTAATTCTGATTTATACTTTTTAATCCATAATTCAACGTGTTTTTCAGGAACATCTGTGTAGAGGATGTCTCCTTCATTAATTTGCCTACCAACCATAACTCTGCCTTTAATAGATATTGCTACTGCTTGTCCAACTTTTGCTTCACCTATGTTTTTGCCTTTATCTTGTATTTGAAGTATTTCACCTATTCTTTTACCATCACTTGCCCTCATAAGGGGGTATCCTGGCCTTACTATTCCTCCTAAAACCTCTATTCCAACTATTGCTGGCTCGCTTCTTCTAAAAACGTATCCTGGAAGTATTCTGATTTTACCTGGTCTTATGAGTTTTTGTAGTTCAGCTAGTTTTTCTCTTTCTCTTTCCTTAGTAAGCCATTCAAGATATTCTTCTATGAGCCTGTAGATTACATTGTGCTTAAATATTCTAATGTTTTCTCTAGTAGCTTCTTCTTCAACTTCGGGAAGAGGCTTCACATTGAATGCTAAAATTACTCCGTAGTATCTGTTTTTCTTAAGGGAGGTGGAGGCTTCAACAACATCTCTTTTACTTATAGGTCCTACATCTGCTAATCTAACCGGAATATTATTTCGCTTTAAAGCTTCCACAAGTGCCTCTAATGTACCTAAAGTGTCAGCTTTAACAACAACTCCTACGACATCCTTTGAAATTCTTATGCTAGCTACTTCTTCAGCAACTTTCCTCTTATACTCTTCAACTTTAGTTAAATCCTCAACTGCGAAAATAGGTGAACCAGCTAATGCATCATTAAGGTTTGGAGCTGAAATTTTAACTCCAGCAGCTGCAATAACATGGTCTACCTGCATGAATTTTTCTTCTGGAGCACGTATTTCCTGCAGTGGTTTAGGCATTAGTAAGGCTCTTATTTTAGTAACTATTGGCTCATACTTTCCTCCAACAACTATTATGTCTCCTTTTTTCAATATACCATCGTAAATTATGACGTCTATTGTCGTACCTAATCCTGGTTCCTCTTTAACCTCTAAAATCACTCCCTTAGCTGGGCCTTCAGCATACATGAGTCTTTTAGCCATATATTGCTGTGTAAGTCCTGCAAGTACTGCTAAAAGTTCGGGAATCCCCTCGCCTGTCTTTGCTGAAACTGGAACTATAGCTACAGTTTTTGTGAAATCCCTTATTCTATCAAACCTATCGGCTCTAAAACCTAACTTATACATTTCACCTATGATTTTATATAATAGTTCTTCAAGTCTTGTTTGAACGTTCGGAGACTGTTTTCTAAAGGTTATAAGGAATGGTTCATCGGGGTGGGGTTTCCACCCAGGAATTTTATCTATTTTATTTGCGGCTATGAGGAACGGAACTTTTCTTTGCTTAAGAATCTCAATGCTTTCGAAAGTTTGGTCCTTAAATCCTTCAGTAATATCAACAACTAAAATAGCGAAATCAGCAACACTCCCACCCCTCCTTCTAAGATTCGAAAAAAGCTCATGACCAGGAGTATCTATGAAAAGCAATCCCGGAATCTTAAGTCTAATAGGGAACATTTTACGTAAGGACTCACATATCTTCTCAATAACATGAGTTGGAACAACGCTGGCACCAACATGCTGAGTAATCTCACCAGGCTCTCTCTTAGCAACAGCAGTACCCCTAATCTTATCTAAAAGTGTGGTATTATGCACTATTACTCCATTAGCTATGAAATTCTGTGTTTCAGAAACGCCCAGATCATATAGGTATCCTTTGTAGGGGATTTTCTTAACATTAATTACTTTAACAAACGATGTGCTCTCAAAGTTAGGAATAGATATTTTTCTGTGCTCTTTATTCTCCCAAATTCTGAGGATCTCAATTCCTAATTTCGTTATTTTTCCTTCAGAATCAAGAAGCCCATCTGCTTTGAAAGATCTTAAAGTATTTACATCTTTTAACCGACCTTTTAACACTAAGATTTTCTTCTTAAGCTTACTTTCAAATTGAGGTTCTGAAAGCTTCGCCTTAATATTGTTGATAAATTTCTTCCATGTTCTAAGAGTCATTTTCTCGAAATTGTTCTCATATTTTCTTAAGTAAGGTATTCTGACATCAGTAGCTGATAAACCAAAGTACAATCGCAGTCTTCTTAAACTTTCCCCACTTAAAGGTATTCTTTCTACTACTATGTCGTCTCTTGTACTACTCCTAACTATTTCACTAAGCTTATTCATCTTCGCGGGATCGTTAAAGCCTATGTTTTTCATGAATAGCTCAAGGTTCCTTTTACCCTTAATGTATAGGTAACTATATGTTCTGCCGTTTTTCTCGTATTCAGCATATTTTGATGAAATCCCATATCTTAGCAGTAACCATTTCATTTGTTTTAGAAATATCGGAGATGCTGAAACAACTTCTATACGCTTCTGCCTCGCATCAACAGTAGCGTCTGCATCAAAGTAGCCCTTAATAAACTCTGCCGCAAGATCTAATGGAGCTATTTGAACTATTTCAGGAAGCACTATGCTTCTTGCTTTTCTCCTTAACGGATAGTTGAAGAGTATTGTAAAGAATTTCCTTACAGCTCTACCGCCGATAACTCTTACTTCACAAACATTATTATTGCGTGCTATATAAGTTGAAGCTTTTAATGTTGAAAGATATTTTATGAAAAGCTCTAGTATTTTAGAATTCGCTGTTGTTAATCCCTCAAAACCTGAAGACCCGTCACCAAACATTAAGCCAGCTATATAGAATATTTTCTTCCACGCTGCTCTAGTTTTAGGAAGCTTTATCCACTTTCGTGAGTGCCCTACCCTTCTTTTCCTACTGGAAAAAGTAAGTGATGTTATGTTAGCGAAGACTTCTTTTCTACTTATATTAAATTCCTGTATTATTCTAAGTATGTCCTCTCCTCTAAGCTTGTTATTATAGAACCTATGGTAGCTTGGATCATAAGCAGAAATTTTCATTTTCTTTAAAAGATCCTCTCTAAGTCTAAATAACGATGATTTCTCATAAATTAGCTTTTCAAGAACGTAGGCCTTTAACTTCTCAAAAGAGCTCTTAAAAGGCACTCTTATTGGAACCGCTACATAATCACCTATTCTTATATCATCAGCTCGCTTCCAGCCTTCAAAGGTTAGAAATGGGTGCTCCGGTGTTACCTTAACAGAGCTACCATCAGCAAGAGTTATTTCATAAACAAATCCATCATATTTTATTCTCCATACATGCTCTGTTTCCCTAATTTCAATGTTTAAATCCTTGGTGCAGGAGTAAACAGGTGTTTTCCTCTTAATTTTCTCATATTTGCCATCTCTATCAATCTCATACTCTTCACTAAACAATTTTCTAATTTGAATAAATCTGCCATCTCCTAAAAACACGTATTCATCGGGATGTAAGCATTTACCGTGATCAACATGTCCAAGAACTACAACAATAGGTTGCCTTAGCTTCTTACCTTCAACACTCATGTCGAATCACTCCAAACACTATTGCGAAACAGCAGTTTTAAACGTATTTAATACTACATGATTCTTATATCCTCAATTAAGTCCTTGGAAAATCTATGTCGAACACAGCATAAATGCTATTTAATGGTCTTTTCATTTATATTCGCTTTTTAAAGCTAGCATAGGTTAAGGTTCTTACACCATATTTCTCAGCAATTTTCATAAGCTTTCTATCTTCAGTGACAAATACGGCGTTAGTGCTCTTTGTTGCTACTATGTATGATGCATCATAGAATGTTATTTTTTCATCACATGCTAACTCCATTACTTCCCCGATGTTAAGGTTTCTTAAGCTAATAATGTTAATTATTTTCTTCTCTGTAAGCTGTTGAAATATTAAAATTATTTCTAATGCGTCACTTAAACTCATGTATTTAAGTAGCATGGTTAGCTTCCACAGGACATTACCAACTTCGTACATCGTTAATTCCGTAATGTTTAAGGAATGCTTTGTTGCCGTAGAAATGATTTTAGCTCCAAAGTCTACAAGTAAAGGCACTAGTGATGAAGCATCGAGAAGATATTTCATCTAAACCTATCCTCTCTCACAAGACCCGCTATAAGCTTCGAATCTATCTTTCCAGCTAAGCGCTTTTTCAAATTCTCTAGTCTATTCGAAAGCTCTTTAATTTCCAAATCCTCAACATATTTCTCTAGAAAATCCCTAACAACATTACTCACATTAATATCGTATTTCTCAATTTTCTCCTTAAGCTCCCTAGGAATCCTAACACTAATAATAACACTTCCCAAAAAACCACCGTAATACAATCTGTAATACAAACTTATAAGCTTAGCTTACTCCAGCAAAAGAGCTTAGGTAAGATAGAATAAAGGTTAAGACGGTGGCCTAATATGTACGAAAAATCTGCTACTTCCAAACTCTTTGTCAGAGAAATAGCTTATGATATTAACTATTATCACGTACTCTTTCAACAACCTACCTAGAGGAGCCTTTACCTTTATTAGGAACAACCATTTTCTCCTTAGCCGAATAAGCTATCCTATGGTAAATACCAACCTCCTTATCGTTAATAACTATTGACGCCTTTAATTCCAAAGGAAACGTTCTCTCCAACTCATTAAGCGCTCCTATAGCGAGCTTCGAATCATTCCCCAAAAGACCTTTAATAAACTCATCAACAGTAATATCAATCATACTGGTTGTTAGTGAATCTTCTTTAAACTCTTTGAGGGGAAGACAGTATAGCAGTAATATATAGTTCTGAGGTTTAGAAGACTTAACAGGTCTAAAAACTAGGTAAATCATTCCCTCTTTTTCAACTAAAACCCATTCCTTATTTACAAGCTTAAATCCTTCACCATAATAATAACCCTTAGAGATATTATTACCATGGTAGTACACCTTAGTGGGAGTAGTAGCAGGTGTTATAGGATAAGCAATTGTCGAAGGCGGAGACTTCACATTAACTTCTATGGCCATATTATAACTTAACATTAGCATTAGTATCATAAAGATTACTCCTGCCTCCATTAGAATAATTATTATCTTAAGTGAAAATAGCACGTTCTAACACCTATGCACGCAAAGGATGCTTAAACATTACTGTAGAGGTACAGGTTAATAATGGTACATTCTTTATGCTGTTAGTGGCATTTAGGAGTTACTCATAATTAATAAGTTTAGTTAATAAGCTTAGTTTTAGTATGAATTTTATTTAGATTATTTTGGCGTACTTCCTTAATAGCATAGATAAATTTAGAGTAAATCTTTGAATAATTGGCTTAGAAATAATTAAGGAGGGTGATCATTAAGCATTGAGTAATATTTCACGTATGATGATTGCGTTTATATTACTGCTTCTTGCTCTACCGAGAACTACTTTATTAGCTCAAGGAAATACTGGTGAATACATTGTTTTTGAAGGTAAAAATGTTAGCTTACGAGTCCATAAAGACGTTGATCTATGGGTTAAAGAAAATAACAAAAATATATTAGCAATTCTGGATAATAATGTTGAGAGAATATTTAGCATATTAGGCTTAAGTAAAGAAAGGATTAATGTAACTATAGTTCCTATGGAGTTAGGAGCAAAATTAGGGATACGGTATGAACCATTCCTAATAACGGATAATGGCGTTATTATTGCTTATGCTCCCCTTAAAGCGCGTGGTGCACAAGTATTATCCTTAGACAACGAAAGCCTAATGAGTATGGGCTATTTATTGGGTTGGGTTATTGATGCTATTGACATATACTTTATTTTAAATAACATAGGTTACTGGTATTCTGATGCAAGTTTCGGGCTTATGGAAGCATTAAAAATGGTAAACACTATACCTCAAGGCTATCTCGTTTTAAAGAAGACGTTGAAATATCCTCATGGATTTACCGCATCAATGATTAACATAGGTTATTATAAACCTATTTCAAAGGCTATTTTTGAATATAGAGTTCATGCACGATCCTATGCTTGGGAAGTTGATAGCTTTGGTTATTGGCTTATTGAAAAATATGGTGTAAATAGATTTATTGAACTATATAGGTTAATTGCACAGAACCCTAATGAACAATTATTTGAGAAAATATATGGAAAGGACCTAAATGAATTAGAGAATGAATGGTTAAGTTATCTTAAGGAGAAATATAATGGCACAGTATTTACTAAAAACACGGTCGCGGTCTTTTCGACAAAGAACTTAGTAGTAATTTATGATGAGCCTTTAGAAGATGTAGCCAAAAGCTCTAAAGACATCCTAACTAAAATGAGCTTTAACCTTTTTGAACTAAGGCCGAACGTTACTCTTTATTCTTCTGTCCAAATCGGAAGTACGTTAGAGAATGTGTTAGAAAATAACGATGTTCTTATAATAACCATAACAAGTAGTAAAGTGTTTAACGAGGTCATTAAGCTATCTAAGGTAAACATAGGTGCTTGTAATCACGGGTTCGTTTTTCTATCGAAATGCTATACTAGTAATAACGATGTACTGTTTATAGTAGAACCTAATAAGTATGATAATCTCATTAGGCTTACTCATGAGTAATAGTGCTACTGCTTTACGTGAAAAATATAAGGCTCTCATTAATTTGCATCCATTTAGTGTTGGCGGCGCTTTCATCAACAATACATACTACATTATACCTCCAAGCATTACCCTTAATGAGCAAACATATAAAACAAACAATACCACGATGTTCATGATGCTAACTATTGCTTTAGCATTAGTAATTTTATGCATTACCCTAATAAGACGACGTATAGTATGAGAAATAAGCGCCGTATGTTCAAGCACGCTAAATATTTTATAACTAAATTGCTTGGTAATATTGTGGTATATTTCCAGTCGGTTAGTTTTCTTAAAAAATAAAACTCAATATTCATGAAGAACCTCTTTCCTCCAGTCTCAACATGAGTTTCATTATATGCTTAAGTATTTGTATGTTTTTATTCGGGAAAGTTTATATTTTGAAGGTGTTTTTACTTTTCTGCGACAGTGAAGTACGGTGGTTTAGGGTTATGCCAGAGTTTAAGGTTGTTGTTTCGGACCCAACTACTGGTAAGGCTAAAACATATGTTGTGAAGGGTGATGCAGCCTATAGGCTAATAGGGTTGAAAATAGGCGATGTTATTGATGGTTCACTTATTTCTGGCGAGTTAAAGGGTAAGAAGCTTCAGATTCGTGGAGGTAGTGATAGCTCAGGTTTCCCTATGAGATCTGATATTCCGGGAGGGGTTAAGAAGAGAGTGCTTCTACAAGGTCCGCCAGGGTTCCATCCTAAGGAAAAAGGTGAAAGAAGAAGGAAAATGGTGCGTGGAAATACCATAACTGAAGACATTGTTCAAATAAATGTTAAAATACTTACCGAAGAAGAACTTAAGAAACTTGAAAAATAAAGTATTTCAAAGAAACGCTAGTGGAATATTGTTTGAAGGAGGTTACTAAGCTAAAATGCCCTGGGAAATTAAGCAACCTGAAGTAAATATTGGCGTAGTAGGACATGTTGATCATGGAAAAACAACTCTCGTACAAGCCCTAACAGGTAAGTGGACTGCTACATATAGTGAAGAGCTTAAGAGAGGTATGACCATAAAGTTAGGGTATGCTGATGGAAACATAGCTAAGTGTAAGTGCTGTTCAGAGCCTGAAGCATGGACTACTGAGCCCTCCTGTCCTAAGTGTGGTTGTGAAAGTGAGCTTTTAAAGAGGGTGTCATATGTTGATGCACCCGGCCATGAAGTTTTAATGGCGACTATGCTTGCTGGAGCAACAATAATGGATGGAGCAATACTTGTAATAGCAGCTAATGAACCTTGCCCTCAACCTCAAACTAGAGAGCATTTCGCAGCACTCGATATTGTCGGGATAAGAAATCTCATAATTGTTCAGAACAAAATAGATGTAGTGTCTAAGGAGCAAGCCCTCAAAAACTATAGGCAAATTAAAGAGTTTGTTAAAGGAACATGGGCCGAGGAAGCACCAATAATTCCGGTAAGTGCTCTCCATAAAATAAACATTGACTTAGTGGTTAAAGCTATTCACGAAATCATACCAACTCCTCAACGTGATCTTACAAAACCACCGCTAATGTATATTGCTAGAAGCTTTGATGTAAACCGTCCAGGTACGCCTCCGGAGAAGCTCATAGGAGGAGTTCTTGGAGGAAGCATTATTCAAGGAGTAATTAGGGTTGGAGATAAAATTGAAATTAGGCCTGGAGTACGCGTAGAAGTAGAGAGGAGTAAGATAGATTATCAGCCAATAGAAACTACAGTTACTAGTCTTAGATTCGGCAACTTGGAAGTAAAGGAAGCGAGACCTGGAGGGCTTGTAGCTATAGGTACTGAGCTTGATCCAGCACTTACTAAAAACGATAACTTAGTGGGAAATGTCGTAGGTAAGCCCGGGCAGCTTCCGCCTGTGCTTTGGGAGATAACTTTGGAGTATAGGACTCTTGAAAGAGTTGTAGGTATGAAGCAAATGATGAAAGTTACTCCAATAAGGCCTAGGGAGAAGCTTATGTTAACTGTTGGAACAATGATTTCATGGGGTATAGTTAAGAATGTAACTAAGGACGTACTGGAAATATCTTTAGGAAAGCCTATTGTTGCTCTTAAGGATGCTAAAGTAGCTATAAGTAGACAAGTAATGGGTAGGTGGAGATTAATAGGTTGGGGAGTTCTAAAATATTAAAGTACAGAATAATTGTAGACACCAACATATTGCTTCAATCAGTAAGGCATAATATTGATTTATTTGAGAAACTAGGAGAAGCTTTACTAGCTAAATTCGAAATTCTCATACCTGATGTAGTTATTAAGGAGCTTGAAAAATTAAGAAACAAAGGTAGACCTATTGAGAGGAAAGAAGCAACATTAATCCTCAATTTAGTTAAAGATAAGGTCAAAATCGTTTCTGCAAGACAAACTTTTAGTAAAATAGATGATGCCTTACTTTCCTTAGCCATTGATCATAGAGCAATACTTCTCACTAATGATAGGGAATTACGTAGGAAAGCCCGGCTGCTAAGAGTACCCGTTGCTAGATTAAACATTAAGGAAAGAAGAATTTATGTTGAAGGAGTTTTCGATTAAAAATTATTTATATAAGTGTACTTACTAAGTTACCTTTGCACGTAGGAAATAGTATGGCCAACGAGTAGCTAATAGGTGAATTCCAATGTATTATGTTTACAGGGTTTATGACATTGTTAGAATACCTCCCGAAATGTTTGATAAACCACTTACTGAAGCAGCACTTGCATCTCTTAGAGAAAAATATGAGGGAACAATAGATAAGGAACTTGGCTTAATACTTGCAGTATTCGACGTTGATGTTTCTGAGGAAGGAACTATTATACACTGTGATGGCGCCACATATCATGATGCTGAATTTAGTATGTTAACGTTTAAGCCTATAATAAAGGAGGTTGTGGAAGGGGAAGTAGTGGAAATAACAGATTTTGGAGCCTTCGTGAACTTAGGCCCTCTTGACGCTTTAACACATAAATCACAAATACTTGATGATGTCCTCATGTATGATAGTAGGAGAGGTGCTCTCATAGGCAAGGAAACTAAGAAAATACTTGAAAAAGGAGATTTAGTAAGAATCCGTATTATTGCTGTAAGTGCGTCTCTATCAAACAAAGTTATGAAAATAGGTGCAACGATGAGGCAACCTTTCTTAGGGAAACTGGAGTGGATAAAAGAGGATCTTGAGAGAATATACGGTAAAAAGGAGGAGAAAAAGAAGCCTAAAAAGAGGTAGCTAAACAATGTCTTATCGTAGGAGGAAACCTTTTAAGGCATGTAAAAAATGTGGTGCTCTAGTTCCTCATGAAGAAATGCGATGTCCAGTTTGTAGTTCAAGAGAATTTAGTGATGACTGGGAAGGCTTAGTTATAATAGTCGCTAAAGAGTCTAAAACAGCTAAGTTCATAGATAAAAATAAGCCACACATGTACGCTATTAAGGTAAGATAGTTTTGACAATGCATCTTAAACTCCCTCATTACTTAAGGAAAAGACTTAAAGAACCTTTGGGAATACTTTTAGAGCAAATACCTGAGAAATCCATTGAAAAAATAGTTGCCTTAATTCAAAAGTATAAGCCATTAAAAATAATTACAGTAGGAGATATTGTAACTCAATATTTGCTTATGAACTCAATTTATCCAGATATTTCAGTTATCGATGAAAGAAGTTTTAGGAGAAAGATAATTTTCCCCTATCCCTATTTCAAATTTTATAATGTCTATGTTGAAGTAAGTAATCCTCCAGGAACAATAACTAGGGAATTATGGTGTACAATTAAGAAATTCCTTAAACTCCCCGTTAAAACCTTAATAAAAGTGAATGGCGAAGAAGATTTAGCTGTTCTACCATTAATTATTGAGGCGTATGAGAGGTCACTAGTGCTTTACGGGCAACCTGGAGTAGGTGTTGTCGCTATTTTAGTAAATAGGGACTCTAAAGAAAGTGCAAAAGAAATTCTAATGAAATTTGAAGGAGACCTACATAGAGTGTCCGAATGTTAACTGAAATGAACAGAAAGTATAAGTATAACTCATGCATTTAAGAGTCGAAATAGTGAATTATAAGTAAAAAACCCATGTGGTAATGGCTATGTCGTTCACTAAAGCAGGAGACGTAAAGACCGTAAAGATAAGTGAAGGTTACGAAATGATTATTGTTGAAGACAAATGGAATTCCCTCATTGAGAGAAGAGAAATTAAAGGAATAATATACCATATGGGAAAAGGGACGCCGAAAAGATATGTTGTAAGAGAAGCTATAGCGAAAGTTCTCAACATACCAATAGACCAAGTATACGTTAGAAAGATTGAAACAAAATTTGGAGTTTCAGAAACGGAAGCTATAATACACATTTACTCTTCGCCTGAGAGAGCAAAGAAATTTGAACCACCACATATTATTCATAGAAACCAACCCGAGAAAAAAGAGAAAGGTGAGTAACTAAAATGGCGTATGTCCATAAACTTTACGAGTATGATTACGAGAAAGGCACTATAAAACTTAAAAACAAAAGATGCCCAAGATGTGGAAGCATTATGGCTCATCATTTAAAACCTGTTGAAAGATGGCATTGTGGAAAATGTGGTTACACGGAATTTGTTACAGCAAAGAAGAAACGTAAATAAGTATTTTTCATTAAAGTTTTCTCTGAAAACATCTTATAAAACATTGCAACTTCAATTCTACTTAAGAAACTACGTAGTGGTATTTAAGATATGTCATCTAAAAGCAAGACTATAGTGTTAGGTATAGAGTCTACTGCCCACACCTTTGGATGCGGTATAGTTGATAACTACGGTAACATCTTGGCTGATGTAAGAGATACTTATGTTCCAGAAAAAGGTGGAATTCATCCTAGAGAAGCTGCTCAGCACCATTCTAATGTTGCTGCGAACATTGTAAGTGAAGCTCTTAGCCAAGCAAAAATAAGCATTCATGAAGTAGATGCCATAGCTGTAGCGTTAGGTCCGGGATTGGGTCCGTGTTTAAGAGCCGGAGCAGTTATAGCCAGGGCTTTAGCTATACATTACTCTAAACCTTTAATTCCAGTAAACCACGCTGTAGCCCATATTGAAATAGGTAAGTTGCTTACTGGGGCAAAAGACCCTTTGGTAGTTTATGTTTCCGGAGGAAACACCTTAATAGCCGCCTTTTCAGGTGGAAGATATAGGGTGTTTGGGGAAACATTAGATATTGCATTAGGAAACTGTCTAGATGTTTTTGCTAGAGAAGTTGGATTAGCACCACCCTATGTTGTTAAAGGTATGCATGTAGTTGATTTATGTGCTGAAAAAGGTAGGAAAATAGTTGAATTACCTTACGTTGTTAAAGGAGAGGACCTTTCCTACTCAGGCTTACTAACAGCCGCTTTAAGGAAAGCAAAGGAGGGTGTGGAGAAGCTCGAAGACATATGTTTAAGTTTCCGAGAGAACGCTTACAATATGCTTGTTGAGGCAGCAGAAAGAGCATTAGCTCATACTAGGAAGAAAGAAGCTCTTTTAACTGGAGGTGTTGGTGCAAGCCTTGTTCTTCAGAATAAGCTTAAATTAATGGTGCAGGATCATAGTGCAATACTCCATGTAACTCCTAGAAAATATGCAGGTGACAATGGAGTTATGATAGCGTGGACTGGCCTTTTACTGTATAAACATGGTGTGTTAATAGATCCCGAAAAGGCATTCGTAAATCAAAGATGGAGGCTTGATGGGGTAGATATTCCTTGGATGAAGAGGTAGGCTTAAAAATAACTGAACTTATAAGTAAAGGGGCTGAAGCACACATATACAAGGGAATATATCTCGGCTATACCATTGTTTATAAGAAGAGAGTTCCAAAGCCTTATAGGCCGCCGGAATTCGATATAAACCTTAGGATTAAGAGAACAATTAATGAAGCTAGAATGCTATATTACGCACGTAAATTCGGTATTCACGCACCTACACTTTTTAACTATAATGTTACAGAGACATCTATAATAATGGAGTACATTGATGGAGATGTTTTCTCTAAAAAACTTAGGAAAGGCGTTACTAACGAATTTATTGAGGAAATGTTCTACAAGGTAGGTATTCTCTTAGGGAAGCTTCACTTAAACAATATAGCTCATGGTGACTTTACAACATCAAACATAATTGTTACTGAGGAAAAAATACCCTTTATAATAGATTTTGGCTTATCGAAGAGAACATCTGATATAGAGGAGTTCGCTATAGATCTCCATTTAATGTTTAGATCTATTGAGAGCACACATTATGACGTTGTTGAAATATCTAAAAATAGCCTTTTAGAAGGCTACATTAGCGTAATTGGTAATGCTGTTGCGAAGAAAATTTACAATAAGGTAATTGAAATTAGACGTAGAGGCAGGTATGTTAAGGAGAGGAGGTTGAAGTGAAAATAATTTTCGTCACTAAGAATAGGCATAAGTTTCTTGAAGTATCGAATGTACTTAATGAATATGGTATAGATGTTGAACAAGTAAGTTTAGATAAGCCAGAAATACAGGCTAATAACTTAAAGGATGTTGTAAGATACTCGCTAATATCCCTTTACTATATTGTTAAGAAGCCTTTAGTTGTTGAAGATGCTGGATTATTTATAGACTCTTTAAAGGGTTTTCCAGGGGTTTACTCAAACTATGTTTTTAAGACTATAGGTTTTCATGGAATACTTAAATTAATGGAAAATGTTTCTAATAGACATGCTAAATTCATGTCCATTGTAGGATACATTGATGAGAAAGACATTACATTTTTTGAAGGCATAGCAGAGGGAACTATAACTATGAAGCCTAAGGGTAGCGGAGGTTTCGGATTCGACCCCATATTTATGCCTAAAGGTGAAACCAAAACCTTTGCTGAAATGAGCATTAGTGAGAAAAATAAGTTTTCTCATAGGGCGAAAGCGTTTAGGAAACTTGGAGAATGGCTTATTCAAGATAAGTTTAAAAGGTAGAGTAGACTACACTTTGATGCAAGAGGGTAGATTAGGGAGTAGGTAGAGAATATGAATAAGAAAAGGGAAAAGGGAAAATCACATTCAACAAGACCCATTCGGGCAGGCCCTCCACGCTGGCTTAGGTTAAGTTCCGAAGAAATAGAAGCATTAATAGTTGAGCTCGCTAAAAAAGGCTATGGACCATCAATGATAGGTATTATTCTAAGAGACCAGTATGGAATACCGTTAGTTAAACCCATTCTTGGAAAGGGAATAACTAAGGTTCTTGAGGAACACGGATTAGCCCCTGAGATACCTGAAGACCTCTTTAATCTCATGAAAAGAGCTGCAAAATTAAGAGCTCATTTAGAGGAGCATCCCAAAGATTACCATTCAAAACGCGGTTTAGAGGAAATAGAGTCTAAAATTAGAAGGCTCGTGAAATATTATGTAAGAATAGGTAGGCTACCTAAAGATTGGAAGTATGAACCGGAGAAGGTTAGATTACTCATTTCTAGGACATTCTAAGAACATTTTATTAAGAAGTCCTTTCCTCTAATTCTATGGTGGAATAGTTTTTGCTTAACAAATCCTCGGTAGACATCTTTACTTTTACATCGACGGGGAAGGGCAGTAAATTAGACAAAGTAATCAATTATAGCTTAAATATGATGTCATCAGGTGAGGAAACAGTAGTTTATGTTTATCCTACCGTATCTGATGTTCTCTCAGCCTCTATATTCATTCATAAGCTCATAGAGTTTAATTCTCCAATTGTTGTAAGGCTAGAGCCATCAATAGATATTGAACGTGTTAAAAACCTTAACTTAATAAGCATAGGTATACCTTTATCTAAAAAACGCTATGATGAGCTAGCTAAAAACGTGAAAAAAGCATTAATACTTGGGCTATGTGTTGAAGGCCTAAGTAAGAGTAAAGGAAACGCTATCATCGTATGTTCAACAAAATATTCTGGATCAGCAATTTATACTTGGAGAATTCTTAAAGAAAGACTTGATGCTTTAGACTACGTCTTAACGCTAGCTTCACTTGTATCTTCAAGCTTCTTTAAAATACCTAAAGATCCCTTAGAAAAATCATTAATAAGTGATGCTGTAGCGAAGCAAATAATTGATGAGTTCAAAGGTGTAAGAATTTTCGGAATACATAGAAAACCCCTGTATAAGGCTTTATCGGAATCTCTCATACCTTACCTATATGGTTTAACAAGTAATGAAAATACATCTAAGGAGTTTGTGAAAGAGTTTGGAATAGAAGATTTTTCCTCAAAACTCGCTGACCATGAGGCTTCTACAATAAAGAGAATTATTGAAAGTATACTTAAAATAGCTAATAAAATAGCTCCAAACGCATGGAGAGTTGAAGACTTAATAGGAGAAATGTATATCTTAAAAACTCCACTACAACATCTTTCAGACGATCTTTTAGAGTTTTCAGCACAACTTACAGCGATTTCCGAAAACTTAGGTTTACATAAGTCAGTTTTTATTAAGGAGTACTTCGACATGGTAATTAAGTCATACATAAGATCATACTACGATACTTTAAGGAATGTGAGTAAGTGTTTTGAAGAAGCATTAAGAGAGCCTTCGCGAGAGTTCGATGTTGGGGGGAGAAGAGTAAAGGTTGTTAAAGCAAATTATTTAAGTGAATACAGAGCGTTCCATATGCTTGAATCGGTAATTTTAACGTCGGGATATGCTGACTTATCAGATATAATAGTTTTTGAAGGAAAAGAAGGTTTCTTAATGACATACTCAACCATTAAGAGAGTGTTTTTAACAAGAGCTTCTAAAGCAATTGAGGTTTTAAGTAGGAAGTCCGAGAAACCATTAGAAGCAGGTTTCTTGTTTCCTAACTTAAGAGATATCATATCTTCACTGAGGAAGGTTTAAAGTGCTTGTAAAGGTTACTTTAATACTTAAACTTAAATTTAGTAGTAAAGAGAAAACTAAGTCTATTGCATTAGCTCTAAGACCAGATAACCTACTGACAAAGGAGAACATGGTTATAGTGGATAAGGTTCATGAAAACATTTTTACTTTAAAAATCGATGTTACAAGCGAAAACATTAACAACATCAGTACTATTAGAAACACAGCTGACGAAATTTTAGCCCATATTAAGTCTTTAGAGAACCTTTTTGAAAAAGTGAAGGATAAATAACAAGTAACTCTTTTATACCACTTATCTATGTTAAAAGGAATAGCTTAGGAAAAACAAAGGTGCTTCGGTAAAATGCCTGCACCCAGAGCTGCTGTGAAAGATAGGTGGAAGATGAAGAAATGGTACACTATAGTAGCACCTCCGGTTTTCGGAGAAGTTCCTTTAGGAACAACACCAGCAGATGATCCGCTAAAACTTATTAGTAGAGTTCTTGAAACAACACTTTATGATTTAACAGGAGATTTCACTTTAGTGCATGTTCACTTATTCTTCCAAGTGATTAAGGTTATGGGTAATAAATGCATTACAAGGTTTAAAGGTCATGAACTAGCTAGAGATTACATGAGAAGCATAGTTAGGAGGAGAAGTAGCAAAATTCAGGGGATATTTAATGTGCGAACAAAGGACGGTTATGGATTAAGAATCACAGCAGTTGTTCTAACATCCTTCAGATGTAAGTCGTCACAAAAAAGAGCTATAAGGAAAATAATGAAGGAAATAATTGAGTCACGAGCTTCCGAAATGACTTTTAACGAGTTAATTCAAGCAATGATTTTCGGAAAGTTAGCATCCGAAATATACAATGAAGCAAAGAAAATTTATCCTATAAGAAAAGTCGAAATTTATAAGTCAAAACTTTTAACAGTACCTTCACCAACCGGGCCTAAACCAGCAGCCGTAGTGTCACCGCTTATGCTTAAAGGTAAGGAAGCTGAAGAGTTAATTAAAGAAGTCATTGTTAAGGAACCTAGTGCAGCGTAAAAACTATTTCTCCTCCCTAAATAACCACATTCTTTATCTTGAAGTTTTAAATTTTATTTCTCCAGAGGAGTTTAGGTGAAATTATTGAATAAACCAATAATAATTGTGAAAACGCCTTTAGGATTAGAGGACATTGCCGCTGCGAGAATTCTCGAAATACTTTCCGAAGTTAAAGTTAAACCTAGGCCTCAGGGTTACTTAGGTTTGGTTCTCGTATTTTCTGAGAATCCATTAGACGATGCTAGGAAAATAAAAGCTGAAGTACCTGAAGCGGAGAAGGTTATACCTGCACTCACTGTAGTTAAGGCTGATCTTGAAGAGATAGCTAAAGCTGCATCAGAAATAGCTAAAGAACACATAAGCCCTAATGAAACGTTTGCTGTAAGAACAGTTAGAAGAGGGAGACATGAGTTCACAAGCATTGATGTTAATGTGAAAGCTGGTGCAGCAATTAAGGAGGCTACGGAAGCAAATGTTAACTTAAGCTTTCCTGACAAAATAGTTGTCATCGAAATTATAGGGGAGTACGCGCTAATTTCTATTCTACCAGGCCACGAGGAGTATAAGAAACTTAGGCCTGGTAAAAAACCTGTAACCCAGTATTTAAGAAGAATAGCTTTAGTGCAAATGCCTTACTTGGGGCCTCTTAATGCAGCATACAATATGGGTGTTAGGATAGGGAGAGAGGCGCAAACATTTGAGGTTAAGGAGTTAATAGTAGCCCCAATAGGCATGACACCAGCGGATCAGTTAGCTACATTTATTAAAGGCGTTTATGAAGGTATAGAGTCTAGGTTTAAGATACAGAAGAAAACTTATGGACGTAATGTACATAGAGTACCCGTGTATGTTCAAGATCTTTACCAACTAGTTAGAGATAGGTATAGGGAACCTATAGTAGTTTTTGAACCAGAAGGTGAACCCATAATTAAGGTTAAGGACAGTATTAAGGAGATTTTTGAAAATAAAAGGAATAAAAGAATAAATATCCTAATAGGTTCTAGAATCGGAATACCTTCAGGTATATATAGATTTGCAACACTCATACTTGATATAGCACCTGGAGTCACTATTTCAACGGATTTAGCTGCAGCATCAGCTATAACAGCATTAATTACGGTGCTTGAGAATGAAAATTAATCAAGCAGTTGTTTTAGTTGCAGGTAAGGGAGAGAGGTTAGAGCCATTTACACATACTAAACCTAAACCTATGATTCAAGTTCTAGATAAACCCTTTATACACTACATTTTGGAAAATCTTCGCTCCATAGGGGTTTCAGAAGTAGTTTTCGTAGTTAATTATCTTAAAGAGAAAATTATTGACTATGTTGCAAAAAGATTCTCAAACATATTTTCATCAATAAAGTTCGTAGATCAAAGAGAACCCTTAGGAACAGGGCATGCTTTAAAGGCGGCGGAAAAACATGTTAAAGGAAGATTCTTCTTAATTTACGGTGATGTTTATACTGAGGTTTCTAATTTAAGAAAAATTCTAAAGAAATCGGAAAGCTATGAGAACGTTATTGCTGCGGTGGAAACTGAGAAACCATGGGATTACGGTGTTCTAATCGAAGAGAACGGGTTGCTTAAAGGTATTGTTGAAAAGCCTAAACCTGGCACTGAACCTTCCAACATTGTTAATGCTGGAATATATGTTTTAAGTGTCCATGTTTTAAGCTATCTAGACAATATTAAGCTATCTCCTAGAGGAGAAATAGAAATAACGGATGCATTAACTCTTATGAGTAAGTATGAAAAAATCGCTATCGCTAAAATAAGTAAAAGTGAATGGTTAGAGTTAGGTAAAGTCTGGGATATTCTCGATGTAAATAAGTACTTTCTAAATAAGATAGTTTCTCAAAAAATCTTGGGGGACATTGAAAGTAACGTTATAATTAAAGGGAATGTGCTAATACGTGAAGGCACATTGGTAAAGAGTGGAACATATATTGAAGGACCTGTTTACGTAGGGAAATATTCGCAAATAGGTCCAAATAGTTATATTAGACCATATACTGTATTAGGAGAGCATGTGAAAATAGGGGCATCATGCGAAATAAAGTCTAGCGTAATTATGAATTATACACACATTCCCCACTTAAACTATGTTGGCGATAGTGTTATAGGCGAGCATGTAAACTTCGGTGCAGGAACTATAATAGCTAATCTTAGGCTAGACGATAAATCCATAAAAGTTATTCTAAAGGGAAGAAAAGTTGATAGCAAGAGAAGAAAGCTAGGGGCTTTTATTGGAGATTACGTGAGAACAGGTGTTGATGTTATGTTAATGCCTGGAGTGAAGGTAGGAGCTTATTCATGGATTTCCCCAGGCTTGGTAATTTACGATGATATTCCACCATATACTTTCGTTAAACCTAAGGAACGTAGCGGATACTATTTCGAAGAAATTAAAAAGTAGTTTTTATCTTCCCTTAGCGGCAACTATGGATATTACGTCGCCGTCTTGAAGCACATATTCTTCTCCGAGCCTTCTCTTTGTTCTAGCATCTATTGCATATAGGAACGTTTTGCCTAGGTCTGTATGTATTTTATACGCAAACTCCCTTGCTGTTGTACCTTTTTTCACCAAGAAAACATCAGGTAAAACTCTTCCCTCATGGTCTGTAAGTTTGACAGGGTCTTCGACAGGATATACTGCTATCATTTCTAAAGCATCAAGTACTGCTTTATTTATTGCTTGCTGAACTCCTGTAGAACCCCACTTTTTAAGTACATGTTCTTTAACGTATTCCAGCCCTTTCTTCTCTCTTGAAGTGAGCCTATTCTCGTCTATGATTTTGAAATCAGGGTCACCAGGTAAATAGCTTATATATCCTTTCTTAGCAGCTCTTCTAAGAACAAGTTCTGCTAATGCTGATGTAGGAATTACTACTTGGTTTTTTAACTCCTTAACCATACTTTTAATTATCTCCTGTGCCTCAGGTATGTCTGCTTTATTAGCTACTATTATTGAGGGCTTAGCTATTTTCCTAAGTGTTGAAACAAAAAGCAATAATTCTTCATTTCTCCAAGAGGAGGGTTTTGCGTTTTCAAGTTTTGTTTCTCTTAAGGCCTTCACGACATGTGTTTTCGTTATTGAGAGTCCTGCTAATCTCTCAGCTAAGAGGTCTTCGAATTTACCTTCAGACTCAGCTTTATGCACAAGTTTTTTCCAATCCTTTTGAAGTATTTGGAATAGCCATAGATCAACTTCTCTCTGTATGAGTCTAACTTCCTCTATGGGATCATATGTTCCGGGAGGTACAGGTCTTCCTTCAGCATCGGTGGAGCCTGACGCATCAACAACATGCAGAAGTACGTCAGCCTTTCTTAAGTCATCTAGGAACTTATTTCCTAGTCCTCTTCCTTTATGTGCTTCAGGTATTAATCCCGCTACGTCGATTAAGGTTACGGGTATGAACCTTATTCCATTAATGCAAAGAGAGTTTCTAGGGTTATCTTTAACTTTAAACTCTCTACATACACATGGCTTTCTAACGTACCCTACACCGACGTTGGGCTTAATTGTGGTAAAAGGGTGATTGGCTATATCAACACTTACTAACGTTGCTGCAGCGAAAAAAGTTGATTTACCAACATTCGTTTTACCTATGACTCCAATAAGCAACTCTTAACATACCTCTCTTCAAATACTATCTAGAAATTTTCGATATAAGATTCTCGGTTAGATTTATATTCCTCCCTACTCATTATAGTCCTCCTAGACTGTAATCTTACCCTGGCTAAGGTGTTTAAGAGAAATGTATAAATACATTAGGCTGCTATGGAAGCGTCCTTATGAAGGAGAGTTTAAGGAAATACTTAAGCAAAGAATAATTAGGTGGCGTAGGGAGCCCGCTGTAGTTAGGATAGAGAAACCTACAAGATTAGATAAGGCAAGAGCTTTAGGTTATAAGGCTAAACAAGGATTTGTTATTGTAAGGGTTCGTGTTAGAAAAGGAGGCCGTAGGAAGCCTAGGCCAAATAAGGGTAGGAGACCTAAAAGAATGGGCGTTTACGGCTTCGCTCCAGCAAAGAGTCTTAGATTAATTGCCGAGGAAAGAGCCGCAAGAAAATACCCTAACCTAATTGTTCTTAACAGCTACTATGTAGGCGAAGACGGTAATTATAAATGGTTTGAAGTAATACTTGTCGACCCTCATCACCCAGTAATAAAGAATGACCCTGACATAAACTGGGTTACTCAGAAATCACAGAAAGGCAGAGTTTTTAGAGGAAAAACTGCAGCTGGCAGAAAAATGAGAGGTCTTCTTAAGTCAAGAGGTTTACGTGGAACACACAAACATAAGTGGAAGAAAAAGCAGAAAGAGAGAGAAGAGAGAAGGAGGCATGAAGCTTCAAGAGGGGCACGCGTAATTAAATCTGGAAAATAAGTCCTAATTCTCCATAATTTTTCACAAAACAGCTTTCTATAACTTAGTACATTTTATAACATTGGGAATGAGAACTTATGGTTAAAGTTAAGTCATTAGAGGTATTTGCTAGCTGCCATGCAACAGAGAATCTCGATAAAGTTAAGAAGGCAATGCTACATATTGTTCCTAAAGAGTTAAGAGAGAAAGTGGTTTTTGAGGAAAAAACGCTTAAAGGACATTATGGTAACCCAATAGTAAGGCTTTCCTTTAAACTTAAAGGATTAGATGCTGAAAAAACATTAAAGTACATAGCTGAAAGTCTTGACGAAGTAAGTAAACGTTTGCTAGGTGCATCTTTAAGTTTAAGAGTAGAGACGTCAAAGCTTTACCTTAGGTTCTCTAAGCAAGAAGCATTTCTTGGAAGAGTAATTTTAGAAGATAGTGATGACATAGTTAAAGTAGTTATTTCATTTAGTACTAAAAGAACGGAATCCTTAGAACAATATCTTAAAGAATTAGGGCTGATTTGAAATGGAAATAAGGCCTCCAATAGATTTCTATGTTAAAGCTATAGAAGATAGCAATAAGTTTATGAAAATACTGAAAACTCTAAGCAAACTAGGTTTTCGTATAGTAGTTATTGCATATAACACCTTAGACAGGGAATGTATTTTCCCGAAAGATTCTATAAACATCCTTAAGTTAGGTGGGAGCATAGGTTTAACTACCTTCATTAGAATAAACATTAGTTCAAATAGTAAGGGGGATCTTAAAAAATGCTTAAGGAAGATTAGAGCGAGAGTTGATGTAGTATCTGTTGAACCGAAAACCCTTGATGTAGCAAGGTTTTCAGGAAGGGATAGAAGAATTGATACAGTATTCTTTGACTATAACGGTTTAGTTAATTTCTACGATGAATCACAAGCTAAACTTATGAGCCAAAACGGCATAGCTTTGGAAATCCCATTTAAACACTTATGGTATGTAAGCAAGTTTAACTATAAAATGTTCTTCTTCCTTAAAAGAGTAATGTACTATACTCTAAAATTTAAAGTGCCTTTAATTGTTTCTTCAGCTTCGTCAGAAATTGTTGACGTTAAATCACCTAGCCAGCTTACTTCACTACTTGAAGTACTCGGGCTTCCCGAAGATTACGCTAAAATGGCAATTACCAGTTATCCTTTAGCTATTTTAAAAAGAAATTTACATAAGAAATCACGTAAACATGTTCAACGAGGTGTCGATGTAATATCTTGAGTGGGTGGTGTTGTTTTGAACGTTGTAGCTTTATTTCTCGCATTAGCTATTCTTGAAGCAACGTATTTCTTGGCTTTAACCTCGCTTCTCATATTTGGCCAGCTTGACATATTATTGTTTCTGGCATTTTCGGCTATAGGATTTATGTTCTTTGCACTAACTTATGTGCTTTATAGGGTCTTAAAGTTACAAGTCCTCATATTGAAAACTAGAATTAAGCTAAGTAGTGAAAGAGTCGCTGTAAGGAATGTTTTAAGAAAACCTAGGAAAAGATATGTTGTTTTTCAAGTGGTTTCGGAAAAACCGGTTAAAAAGGAAGATGTTGAAAAAGTTTTTCATGAAACATTTAAGGAGCTTTTTGGCATATTAGGTGAGGGTGAATCAAACCCGAAACTTGTATTTTACGATGAAGTATCGATGAGAGGTATTGTAAGGTTTGTTCATATACAGAAAAGTAGGGTATTTTTCACTCTTGCCATGGTATCTGAGGTTTCAAAAGGCAAGCTAGGTTTCATACCATTAAAGACTACGGGAACGTTAAGGAGAGCTAAGGAAATAGTTAAAACCCTAAGTTTAGATTAGTTAGAAGTGGATGATGAAGCCGCTCCATGTCGGATTAGTGAAGAACTCGCGACGATCTGACATAAACACTATGGTGATCGAGGAAATAGTAGGTAAGCTTTAACGAATTCTCCTTCGTAAAAAGGCTTAGCCCATGGAGGTACGGGCCTAAATTTTTCAACAACAAGTATAGTTAAAGACCCAGACTTAGCGTCTTTGGGTTTTTTCACAACGTTTTGGGTTAGTGTTTCTAGCCAATATCTTATCTTGGTGTTGGGAACTACGAAAACGATGTTGCTGGGTGCTTTAACGGCTATGTGTTTAAGTTCGTAGTATTCTTCAGTAGTAATGCTTGGTTTCAAAACGCTTATGGCCGTTATAAATTGGGGGGTAAGTAAGCTAGCTATTAGCAATACTGTAAGTACTGAGTGCCTTACACTTTTAATTGTACCAATAAATACTCCTAAAATTAAAGGTACAAGTATGGCTGACATTAAATTAAATCTCCAAAGAAAATCACGGGGAATTAAGGGGATATTGAGTACTATTAGTATTATTGATAATGTGAAAATAATTCTTCTATCAACATCATTGATTAATATACTTTTTGAAGTAATGATCCCTAATGCACCTATAATTAATGGAAAAGCCACGTTTGATACTTCGATGGGATTTTTGATTTCAAAGAATTTACCCTGGATGATTTCATTAACCAATGAAATTCCTTTGTAAGAATCTCCTCCCATAACTTCGTACACTAAAAATCCTGAGGCTAATAGAGCTGAGCTTAAAATTAACGGCATCACAAGGTATTTCACTTCGCCTTTACCTTTAATAATGTATGTTATAGTGAGCAATAGGAGAATAGCATAAGCGACCGCAAAATCAAGTATGTGTGTTAACCCTGTTAATACAGAGAAAACAGAGGCCATTTATAGAGTATTTGAAGCTATGTTTCTTTAACGCTAAGTAGCAAAGAAGCATTGTTAATGCGAGGAAGAATAGTCCCATGGAGTTCTTTATTAAATCAAAACTCATTCTTACAAGTGCAGGAGAGAATGCGTAGAAAATGCATGAGGCCAGGGCTCCAACAGTAGAGCCACTAATTTTCTTTACTAAAAAGTATATAGCGTACATTGCAAGTAGTGTTATAAATACTGAGCCGACTTTTATTCCAGCGTAAACATCACCTAATATTATCGAGAACGCTGTTAGAATGTAAAATGAGAGAGGTGGATCAGGGTATTTTGGAACTCCACTATTAAGAATGCTTGATATTTGAATGTAATAGTAAGGGCAGTCAATACCGTAAAGTAATGGTGAGGAAAACTGCTTAATGATGTATAGTGTTAACGATGTAATGAAAACCAGTGTCACCAATGCTGCTTCTAAATATTTAACCTTAATAATGTGCTTCTTCATCACAATTATAGTTTACATGAAAGTAAAGCCTTTAAATGTTACTTTAAAGGAACCCTTATATTCCTACTTTAGTAATTTGTTAAGTATGGAGCAAAAACTACTAAAGATGATGAGTCCCTCGGAAAACATAAGTGATTGATGATCGGGGGACTACCAGCTGATAATATACTAAGTCAGATAGAAGACCATCATCATTTCTCAGCGGTCGGACAGTCTTCATCATGCCGCTATAATGCATTAGCGTGTGGTAAGATATATTTATACCTCCTTTAATTGTAAGGTTAGAGTCAGTTTGCAAAAGACCATAGGTTAGAGGTTTAGTAGCTATGTTCACTCCATCGTCAATGGGATATGATAGAGCAATCACTGTATTTTCGCCTGATGGAAAACTTTACCAAGTAGAGTATGCTTTCGAAGCTGTTAGAAGAGGATGGACAACTTTAGGTATAAGATCAAACAGTGGTGTTGTTTTAGCAGCCATTAAGAAGAAAGTTCTCCCTCTTATGGATTTTTCAGATATTGAAAAAGTGTTTCAAATAGACGACCATATAGGTATGACATTTGCCGGTTTCGCATCTGATGGTAGAGTTCTCGTAGACTATGCAAGGCTGCGGGCTATTCAGCATAAAATACTTTACGATGAAAAAATAAGTGTAGAACTATTAACGAGAAGAATATGTGATGTTAAGCAAAGTTATACACAACATGCTGGTGTAAGGCCGTTCGGAGTAGCTTTAATAATAGGCGGCGTTGACGATAGGGGGCCACATTTATACATGACTGAGCCAAGCGGTCAATACATGAGCTACTTTGCTGTAGCAATAGGTTCTGAAGGGCAGTTAGCTAATGAATATTTGGAGAAAAAATATAAGAAAGATTTAACAGTTGATGAATTAATAGTTTTAGCCATAGATACGTTAACGAAAGTATCTAAAGAGAAACTTGCACCAGAATATATTGAAATAGGGTATATCCCGGTTGAGAAGCCTTTGTTTAAGAAGTTAGGTATAGGTGAAGTAGCAAAGTACATGGAGAAGGTGGCTTAAGAAGCTTTTAGCTTACACTTACTTTCTAAATTGGTTGTGTTTTTAGCTTAGATTTTGCTACAATATTTTCTAGGTAGAGAAGTGATGTTGTATGAGTAGAAGGCATGAGCCTATAGTAGCAAGACTTGAAACCCATGGACATAGATTCGAGATTTTAGTTAAGCCCGATCTTGCTTTTAAATTTAAAGAAGGTAAAAAAGTTAGTATTAGGGAGGTTTTAGAGGGAGAGTTTATCTATAAAGACGCTAGAAAGGGTCTTAAAGCTTCCGAAGAGATTATAAAGAAGGTTTTTGGAACAACCGACGTGTATAAGGTAGCTGAGGAAATTCTTAGAAAGGGAGAAATACAGATAACAGCTGAGCAAAGAAGAGCCCTTATTGAGGCTAAGAGAAAGCAAATAATAGATTTTATTTCTAAAAACTGCATTAACCCTAAAACAAAGCTTCCACATCCACCTAAAAGAATAGAATTAGCTATGGAGCAGCTGAGAGTAGGTATTGACCCGTTTAAAGATGTTGAAAAGCAAGCATTACAAATAATTAAGGCTTTAAGCAGGGTTTTACCCATCAAGTTGGCTAAGGCTATAGTTAGGGTTAAAATACCTTCACCATTCTCTGGAAGAGCTTATAGTGTGCTTGCAGGCTTCGGCGAGGTGAAGAGAACTGCCTGGCTTAGCGATGGGAGTTTGTTTATGGAGCTGGAAATTCCAGCGGGAATGCAGCAAACACTTATAGATAAGGTAAACGCTATATCTAAAGGTACAGGTGAAGTTAGAATAGTTGAGACTAAATGGTGAGTTAGGGAAATGCCAGTGCATGTACAGCATAGGCAAATTGTTGTGCCAGGACAGCTACTGGCCGAAGGGAAAGACGTGGAAGTGAAATCGCAGCATACAATATATAGGGTAGGTGATAAGCTCTACTCCGCAGTAATAGGACTTGCTGAAGTACAGAATAATAGGGTAAATGTAATTGCCCTTGAAGGATTTTACTTTCCAAAAGTTGACGACGTAGTAATAGGGATAATTATAGATTTAGGATTGACTTCCTGGACCGTAGATATAAGAGCCCCATACACGGCCGTTCTACATGCTAATGATGCTTTAAATAAACCTTTTAATCCGCTAAAGGATGATTTAAGAAGATATTTCGACATAGGCGACCTCTTGGTAGCTAAAATAAGCGTTTTCGATAGAACAAGAAATCCTATACTTACTGTTAGAGGTAAGGGTCTTGGAAAAATAACTAAAGGTAAAATAGTAGAGATCGTTCCATCACGTGTGCCGAGGCTTATAGGTAAGAAAGGTTCGATGATAAACATGATTAAGGAAGAAACTAAATGCCAAATAACTGTGGGTTTAAACGGTAGAGTTTGGATTGTTGGTTCATCTCCACTACATGAGGAAGTAGCTATTCTTGCAATAAAGAAGGTGGAGAGAGAAACCCATACCACAGGTCTAACTGATCGCGTAAGAGCTTTCATTCGCGAAGAACTTAAAATGAGGGGTATTACAAAATGAAGTCTGAAAGCATCAAATTAATCGATGAGAAAGGATTAAGAATTGATGGTAGAAAACCTGATGAATTAAGGCCCGTAATTATGGAGGTTGGAGTATTAAAAAATGCTGATGGATCAGCCTATGTTCAACAGGGAAACACTAAGGTAATAGCTGCAGTTTATGGTCCTAGAGAAATACACCCTAAGCATTTAACGTTACCTGACAGAGCTATTTTAAGAACGAGATATCATATGGTACCCTACTCAACTGATGAAAGGAAATCTCCTGCACCAACACGTAGAGAGATAGAGCTTTCTAAGGTAATTAGGGAGGCTTTAGAGGCAGTAATTTTTGTAGAGCTTTATCCAAGAACAACAATAGACGTGTTTATTGAAGTCATCCAAGCCGATGCGGGTACAAGAACAGCAGGAATAATGGCTGCTTCACTAGCTCTCGCCGATGCCGGAATACCTATGAGGGATTTAGTTGCAGCCGTAGCTGTAGGTAAAGTTAATGGACAATTAGTTTTAGACATTAACCAATTAGAGGATGAATATGGAGAAGCTGACATGCCCATTGCTATGATGCCTAGTTTAGGTAAAATAGTGCTTTTACAGCTTAATGGCGTATTGACCGAGGAGGAATTTAAGAAGGCTTTGGAACTAGCTAAGAAGGGCATTATGAAACTTTACGAGTATGAGCAACAAGCACTCAAAAAGAAATATGTTGAAATAAAGCCTGAAGAGGTTTAAACCATGAGTATAACACCAACTAACTTAAGAATAGTTTCTACACTGAAAAAACACTCAATGGCTTCGTTAATAGAGAAAGGGCTAAGAATAGATGGTAGAAGACTTGATGAATTTCGCGAAATAACTATAATACCTAATTATATAGCGAAAGCTGAGGGTTCAGCATACGTTAAGGTTGGAGGAACCGTTGTAATAGCCGGTTTAAAAGTTGGCGTAGGATCTCCGTTTCCTGATACACCTAATGATGGAGTGATTACGGTAAATGCTGAGTTCGTACCATTTGCATCACCAACTTTTGAACCAGGCCCTCCGGATGAGAATGCTATTGAATTAGCAAGGGTTATTGATAGAAGTATTAGGGAACTTAGAGTAATTGATTTGTCAAAACTAGCAATAATACCTGGGGAAAAAGTGTACATACTATGGCTGGACATTTACGTCTTTGACCATGATGGGAATCTTCTTGATGCATCAATGCTTGCGGCAATGACCACTCTACTGGTAGCCAAAATACCTAAAGCTGAGGTTAAGGAGGATAAGAACGTAGAACTTAATAAAGAGGATAAAGCGTCTTTACCTATAAACAATAAGGTAGTAACCGTAACTATAGGCAAGGTTAATAATAAGTTAATAGTTGATCCCACGGTTGATGAAGAACAAATATTGGAGTGTAAATTAGCCGTATCCATATCCGAAGATGGCAGGATAGCTGGTATGCAGAAAATGGGTACAGGTATTTTCACAGAAGAGGAAATCTTAGAAGCAATTAGCTTAGCGAAAAACGCATCTAAAACATTGTTCTCTAAAATAAATGAAGCCATTAAAAAAGCTCAGTAACAAATTTTTTAAACTCAAACCAACATTCTTTTACCGAAACCGAACATGCAGTAAACGGTGAAGTTTAAAATGGGTAGAACAAAGGTTGTAGGAATAGCTGGAAGATACGGTGCAAGATATGGTTCTACACTTAGGAAAAGAGTAAGAGACATTTTAGAAAAGAGATATACTCCACATACATGCCCGCTTTGCGGATATAAAGGTAGAGTTGTTAGAATAAGTGTTGGATTATGGAAATGTAGGAAATGTGGTGCTGTTTTCGCAGGAGGAGCTTATGTTCCAAGAACAGGTCTAAGTAAATTCTTTCCACCAATAATTTATAGAAAGGAGTAAGATGAGTGTTTTTCCGAAAAAAGTAAAAATAATTTTCACAACCTCGCATAGACCTTCTCCTAAACTTAGAACATTCATTAAAGAGCTTGCAGCAACAATACCATTCTCAATAAAATTGAATCGTGGTAAGAAAACTCTTAATGCACTATACTTAGAGGCTCTTGGATTAGGAGCGAAAAACATCGTCGTCGCTTTTGAAAGGAAAGGAAATCCAAGCGCTATGTTGCTTTACAAGGTTCTTGAGAGACCCTTAGGTGTTAAAAAAGAGGTTCTTATTAGGATAGCAGGAGTTAGTTTATGGCGTGAAATACCCGATGCTGCAAAACCATATAATCCATCATCAATAGCGGTCCTTGTCTCGGAAGATGAAATTGAATTAGCTGAAGCATTAGTCACAATGTTTGGTGCACAAGCAGTGTTTGAATATGATGAGGCAAAGAAATTTGACGTATTAATCAAGGTAATGACTAAGGGGAATATAAGCTTAGTTATTTTTGAAAATCCTTCCTCTAGGAGAATAGTTGGACCAATAATTAAAGTATGTGGGGTTAGGTTTTGGAGAGAATAGCGGAAATCACTATAGAGTTTAATAGTAGTGAGACTGCTAAAACGCTTTATAAAGCTCTTCTTCCAGAAACAATGTCAGCTCCCACATTTAAGACAAAGGTTAACATAGTGTTTTTAGAGCAAAAAATTAAAATAACAATAGAAGCCGATACAACATCTAGCTTAAGAGCTGCACTAAATTCCTACCTTTCCTGGATTTCAAGTATACTTAAACTCTTAAGCATGTAAGGTAGAGAAATAATTAAGGTGTAATATAAGTGGCTGAAAAACTCGCACCTGAAGTGCAAGCAAGACTTGCCCAGTTTCAACAAGTTCAAGAACAATTAAAGCTTATCTTAGCTCAGAAGCAAAACGTTCAAGCAGAATTAAGAGAGTTAGAAAATGTCTTATCAGAACTTGAGAAACTACCGGAAGATGTAGAGCTCTATAAGAGCGTAGGACATATTTTAATTAAAACCTCCAAAAGTGATGTTGTAAAGGAGCTTAATGAAAGAAAGGAAATACTTGAGTTAAGAATTAAGACCCTTGAAAAACAGGAGTCTTATTTGCGAAAGCAATATGAAGAGCTTAGAAAGAGAGTTACCGAGGAGCTTATGAAATCGTATAGGGCAGTATCGTAGAAGTAATTATCTTAGTCTATTTAACACTTAACTTGGCAATTTTTCTTAAAGGTGCTATATTTTGTCCTTTACAAGAAAACCTTTAGAAACCATAGTGTTAAACCTTGACTTAGAGAGAGTAAGCGACGATTTACTTGTAAAGATAGTGGAAAAAGCAGAGTCTATAATAAGAAGGACTATTGAGGAAAAAGTAGGAGTAAGCTTCATTGGCGACTTAAACGTTTTAATTACGGCTGATAAATTTAAAGATAAAATTACCTTCACCATAACTGTAGAATTCTCGGCACCAAAAATTTTAGAAATAGACTATGAAGGAGTATTAGAGGAAGCGTCAAGAAAGGCTTTTGAAACTATTGAGAAGTGGTTGAAGGAAAATGCGGGAATGCAACATAGAGAAAATAAGGGATGTTTTTGAAAAATCCAGGAAAGTAGCTATAGTTTCACATAAAAATGCTGATCCTGACGCATTCTTTTCAGCTTATGCTCTTCAAAAGCTACTAGAAAAAATTAATGCTAAAGCAAAAGCAGTTTTCCTCTTTCCTGAAAGTGTAAGCTCCATTACACGTAAGCTATTGGAAAACCTCGGGTTCAATATTCCATATGTTAAGAAGTACTCTGATGATTTAGGAGCTTTTGACACAATAATCATTGTAGATACAGGTTCGCCTGAGCAGTTAGGTGAGTTCTTAAAAATTATTGGTGAAAGCGAAGTAGTTCTCATAGACCATCACTACACTCATGACTTCTTTAGAAACCGGGCTTATCTATGTGTTGACTCTCAAGCACGGTCAACAGCGGAAATCGTGTACAAGCTTTTCGAAGAATTCAATATTCCTCTAGATAAAGAAGTGGCTTTAAGCTTACTTATAGCTATTCTTTACGATACAAGGCAATTTAGCATTGCAAGACCTGAAACCTTGAGAATATCCGCTAATTTATTAGAGAAGGTAGGTGACTTAAGAGAAATATTGAAGCTCTTTAGGACAACCATGGACATCTCCGAGAAAATAGCTAGACTAAAAGCAGCCATGAGAATGGATCTTTATAGAGCAAATGATATTTTAATAGTTATAAGCGATGTTGGAGCATATGAGGCAAGTGCTGCAAGAGCGCTTCTCGAATTAGGAGCTGATGTAGCATTTATAGTTTCAGAAAACGATACAATAAGGGTTTCAGTTAGGGCTAAAGAGGAGTTTGTTAAACGTACAGGTATTCACTTAGGAAAAGATGTAATGGTTGAATTAGGAGAGGCTCTTGGAGGAACAGGCGGAGGACATGATGTAGCAGCAGGCGCCGAAGGTAGGAATGTTTCTAAAGAGTATGTTAAAGGGAAAATAGTTGAAATTCTTTCTAGGAAGTTAAGGAATAAAGGACTTAACATAGTAAACTTGAAGCCCTAAAGTTTTGGAGGAGAGAATTTTGGCAGCAATTTTAGTAGAGAACTTAACATATTATTACCCTAAATCAATAAGACCTGCTCTTAAAAACATTACATTAAAAATAGAGAGAGGAGACTTCGTAATAATTACCGGACCTAGTGGTAGCGGGAAATCAACTCTTGTAAGAACATTTAATGGACTAATACCCCACTTTTATGAGGGAAGATTTGAAGGTAGAGTTCTGGTTTTTGGTGTTGATACTCGTAAGGCTTCTGTTGCAGAATTATCAAGAAAAGTAGGAATAGTATTTCAAGACCCTGAAAACCAAATACTTACACTTTCCGTTGAAAGAGAAATTGCTTTTGGTCTTGAAAATTTAGGCTTACCATCAACTAAGATACGTGAAAGAGTAAATGAAGTGCTTAAAGAACTTAAAATAGAGGACCTAAGATACCGGGTACCTTTCGAACTTTCCATAGGTGAGCAACAGAAAGTCATCGTCGCCTCAATTTTAGCTATGAAGCCGGAGGTTCTTGTATTCGATGAACCTACAGCTCACATGGACCCTTATAGTGCATGGATATTTTCAAAAATACTTAAGGAACTTAATAGGAGAGGTTACACAATAGTTGTTGTAGAGCATAGATTAGACCTTCTAGTGGAGTATGTAACAAAAATATTTGTTCTTAAAGACGGCAAACTTTACGCACAAGGAAAGCCTGGTGAAATATTGGAGAGAGATGATATAGACTCTATTGGTGTGAATGTTCCTAAATTCATTAGCTTCTTTAAAAAACTAAAAAATCATGTAAGAACGGTTAAGGTTCCGAGAAGCATTAATGAAGCTTCAGAAGTTCTTAGAAAGGTGGTAATGTGGAGCTCGCTATAGAGGTTAGAAATGTATGGTACACTTATCCAGGAGGTGTTGTTGCGTTAAGAAACATTAATCTAGATATTTATTTAGGTGAAAAACTTGTAATCTTAGGATCAAATGGTGCAGGAAAGTCTACTTTAATAAAACATTTTAATGGGTTACTTAAGCCTCAGAAAGGATATGTTAAGGTTTTTGGTGTTGATACTCGTAAGGCTTCTGTTGCAGAATTATCAAGAAAAGTAGGAATAGTATTTCAGAATCCCTATCACCAGTTTTTCTCTGAAAGAGTATGGGATGAAGTAGCTTTCGCACTTAAAAATTTTGGATACTCCGAAGACGCAATTAACTATAGGGTAACTAAGGTTTTAAGATTATTTGACCTATACGACTATGCTGATAGATCTCCGTTTGAGCTAAGCAGTGGTGAAATGCGTAGATTAGCTATAGCATCTATTTTAGCTTACGATCCGGACGTTATTGTTCTTGATGAACCAACCGTGGGCCAAGATAAAATACAGAAGGAAAAGCTAAGAGAGTACATTAAACTTCTTACGTTGCAAAACAAAACAGTTATTCTTGTAACGCATGATATAGAATTTATTACTGAAGGCTTTGATAGAATTGTGGTAATGGCTAAAGGCACTATAGTGGGTGAAGGCAAGCCTAAGGAAATACTTTATGATGAAGAGATTTTAGTTAAAGCTAATCTTATGATGCCTCAAATACCGCGAATTGCTACATGTTCTAAACTTTCTAAAATCAGGGATGAAAGGCCTTTAACGGAAAATGAACTTCTATTTTTAGTATTAAGCATGCTAAGGGGGAGGAAATGAAAGGCTTAATGGAATCAATTTATGAAATGTTTATTTTCCGTAAAGAAGATAAGTTTCTAAATAATGTCGATCCTAGGGTAAAGTTCGTAGTATTGTTAGCAACAGCAGTTCCGATATTCCTATCGTTTAACCCGCTCTTCTATGTTTTCTTGACGATTCTTTTGGTTTTACAAACATTGTTTTTAGCGAATGCTAGAAGAATAGCATTTTCGCTTAAAGGGATAGTTAAGCTGTTAATAATGTTCTATGTTATAATATATGTTTTCAATGCTTATCCTAATCTTTTAAACATAGAGATTGCAGCAATGGCTTTCATGTCTATTTTCAGATTTTTTCTTTTAGTATACTCCTTTACACTATTTTTCACTACAACATGTATTGATGACTTAGCGCAAGTACTTTATAAGTTAAAAATACCCTATCACATTGCATATACCTTAGTTCTCTCTGTAAGATTCGTTCCCACAGTTGCTAAAGATATAGTGCAAATTTATGATGCACAAAGGTCTAGAGGGTTAGAGCTTGAGAAAGGAAATATTTTCGAGAGAATAAGGAAAATCCTTCCAATCCTAATACCAGCGTTTATAATATCTATTCTAAGAGTTGATTTTGTAGCTGAAGCATTAGAGTCAAGAGCTTTTGGTTCTTCATATAAAAGAACTTTTATGGTTGATTTAAGGATAAAGCTTGTTGATATAATATATGCTGTATTAATACTTATTTACATTTTGGCAATCTATTTGTTTTTAAATACGAAAGCGTATAGTTTCGTGTTGGGTTGGTTTTAGAGCAATGCTCAGAATATATGCTGACTATAGGGAAAGAAGCAGTAACATTGCCAAACACCTAGTTAAAAGGAACGTTAAAGTATTCTTTGAAAACTTAGAAACATGCGATTATGTGATTTCAGATAGATTATGTGTTGAAAGAAAAACTGTTCGAGACTTAGTTAAGTCTCTTTTTGATGGAAGACTCTTCAGCCAAGCTTCAAGAATGGTAGAGAGGTTCGAAAAACCCATAATAATTATTGAAGGTGACTTTTCAGAAGTTAAAGCGTTAACCGATAAGGTAAACGCTGTTTTTGGAGCTTTAACTTCATTAGCTATTGAAATGAACGTAACTATTCTATGGTCTCCAACATCCGAGGGTACAGCTGATATACTATATATTTTAGCTAAGCATGAGCAAGAGGAAAAGAAAAGGTTAAGAACTTTTGTACCGAAAAAGCCTAGAACACAAGATGTTAAGGAATGGCAATTACGTATTTTACAAAGCTTTCCAGGCATAGGTCCTAAGCTTGCTGAAAAGCTTCTTGAAAAATTTGGTTCATTAGAAAAAGTGTTTACCTCCTCAAGCACCGAGTTAGCAAAAGTTGTAGGTTATGAGAAAGCGCAAAAGATGCTTCAACTTCTTAAAGCACCTTATAGCGGTAAAACCAAAGGGTATCGAGAGGACATTTTGAAGTATTTTAAAAACGGAGGTTAGCATTTACCTAGTTTTTTAACTATTGTGAGTTTAGAGTGTTCTTCAGATAGTTTCTCACAAATTATTCCCTTAGGCCTGCTTACTCTTTTAATAACAGAAGTTTTTCTTGAAGGAGTTACTATGAGGTCAACTGGAACATCATGAGCATCCTTAGGTAACGGGTATTTTAAGACTTGAACATCATGTACCAATGCCGCGATAGGTATGTTGGAATCTATTTTCCCTGCTTCTAAAAGTATGGCATACTCTAAGTCGCCAAACCCTCCACCTTTACCTAAGCGAACACCGTTTACCTGAGAAACAGCAACGCATCCCACTATGAATAAGTCTACTTCAGGTAAGTCATAGGGGTTATTAATTATTTTTCCAAGAACCATAGCCCCTCTTATTGTTGATGCAAAATTGGCTTTCCTAAGAACATTAGTGTTTGGTTCAACTATAGCAAATCCCTTATGTAATCTTGGCGTAGGCATAACTACTGTTTTTCCCTGAAGTAAAGCTATTTTCCTAATATGTCTTAAAGGGGAATCGGGATCTATCTTTATAGTTTTAGCTTTTCTGAAAACATATGTTTCAGCAAGAATTTTTGATGCCTTAAATGCTCCTTTAAAATTCGGTATTTTACCATAGATTGGTTTGGGAGGTAATGCTAGTCCTTCTTTCTCAAGAATATTCCACATTTGCCTCCTTATGTTGTTTTTTAAATGTTTTAAACAGGCCTCCACATTCTGCCACCTTAGCAAACTAATATTTTGTAGATACTCGTTAGTCTTTACTTGTAGGTGACAAGTGAATTTATAAATCCGTGCTGTATTTAGCTTTAGGTGAACTGGGTAAGGAATGGATAGAAGAGGTAAGCTTCATAATTAAGTGGATGTGTTGAATCATGGTAAAGTATAAGATGGTTGAAGACATCCTAAAGATAATGAATAACATTGAGCAAGTCAGAAACATAGGTATCATAGCCCATGTTGACCACGGTAAAACAACAACTTCAGACAACCTGCTTATGGCGGCCGGAATAATTTCACCTAAAATAGCTGGTGAGGCTTTAGCACTAGACTACCTAGATATTGAGCAGAAGAGAGGTATAACTGTTAAGTCAGCTAACATAAGCTTGTACCACGAATATGAAGGTAAACCTTATGTAATTAACCTCATAGACACCCCCGGGCATGTTGATTTCTCAGGGAAAGTCACTAGGGCGCTTAGAGTACTTGACGGATCGCTTGTCGTTGTAGATGCCGTTGAAGGTGTTATGACGCAAACAGAAACAGTGCTTAGGCAATCTTTAGAAGAACGTGTAAGACCATTGCTCTTCATAAACAAGGTTGATAGGTTAATTAAGGAACTTAAACTTACACCACAGCAAATTCAGGATAGAATCGTCCAAATAATTAAGGAAATTAATGGTCTCATAGAAACCTATGCTGAACCGCAATTTAGAAGCAAATGGAAACTCGATGTTAGGAAGGGTATGGTGGCTATAGGAGCTGCTAAGGATAAGTGGGGATTCACAATACCCTACGCCCTACCTAAGGGAATAAAGTTCTCGGACGTTATTGAGGCATATAAGAGAGGACCTGAAGGAGTAAAGGATCTTCAGGAAATGGCTCCTCTACATGTATCGCTACTCGACATGATAGTCAGGTTCGTACCTAATCCTAAGGAAGCTCAGCGCTACAGAATACCTAAGATATGGAAGGGCGACATAAATTCTGAATTAGGCAAGGCGATGTTGGAGTGTGATCCTAACGGGCCAACAGTAATTTTCGTAAACAGTATTCACATAGATCCACATGCAGGCTTAGTAGCTACGGGAAGAATATTCTCTGGAACAATAGAGACAGGTGATGAAGTATGGCTTGTACAAGCAAGAACAAAGAATAGAGTATTACAAGTAGGTTTGTACATGGGACCTCATAGGGAAATTGCTGAGAAAATACCTGCAGGAAACATTGTAGCATTACTGGGCGTAGATAGAGCTCGCGCTGGCGAAACACTCGTTTCGCCAGAGTACAAAGACCAAGCATATCCGTTCGAGAAACTAAGATACATTTCAGAACCTGTAGTCACAGTAGCTATTGAACCTAAGAATGCTAGGGACCTACCAAAGCTAATAGATGTACTAAGGAAAATGAGTATTGAAGACCCAAACCTTGTCGTTAAGATAAACGAGGAAACAGGAGAATATCTGATTTCAGGTATGGGGCACTTACATCTGGAAATAACACTTACATTCCTTAAAGAAAACTACGGTTTAGAGGTTATCGCATCACCGCCAATCATAGTTTATAGAGAAAGCATAAGATCTTCATCAAAAATATTTGAAGGTAAATCACCAAATAAGCACAACAAATTCTACATTTCAGTTGAACCTCTAGATGAAACAACAATTAAGCTTATTCAGGAAGGAATAATATCTGAAGACCAAGATCCGAGAGAAAGAGCTAAAATACTTAGGGATCAGGCAGGATGGGATACTGATGAAGCGAGAGGAGTTATCGCTATAGATGAGAGAATAAACGTTTTCATAGATAAAACGAAGGGTGTTCAGCATCTAAGGGAAGTAAAAGACACAATGATCGGTGGCTTCAGATACGCTATGGCTGAAGGACCCTTAGCTCATGAACCCGTGAGGGGAGTTAAGGTAATACTTCACGACGCCGTAATACATGAAGACCCGGCACATAGAGGACCAGCACAAATCTATCCGGCAGTTAGGAACGCTATTTTCGCCGGAATGCTAACTTCGAAACCGACACTTCTAGAGCCTATACAGAAGCTTGACATAAGAACTCCAATGGAGTACATGGGTAATGTAACGAGAGTTGTTACTCAGAGAAGAGGTAGAATAGTGACGGTTCTACAGCAGGGGCCGATGGTTAGAATAATAGCTGAAATGCCTGTAGCTGAATCCCAGGACTTAGCAACAGTACTTAGAAGCGTAACTGCTGGTAGAGTATTCTGGGGAACAGAGTTTAGCAGATGGGCTCCAGTACCTGACTCACTACTATGGGATCTTGTAAGGAAAATTAGAGAAAGGAAAGGACTAAAACCTGAACCACCAAAACCCGAGGACTTCATTTCACTCTAAACATGCTTCATAAAACAATAGCCCCTAAACTAACAAAACTGTTTTCTTAACGTTTTTCTCAGAGAAAAGTAGAGAGGATAATCTATGCCCAAATACAGTGTACCTAAAGGATTTAGAGATTTCCCACCTGACATCATGATTTTGAGAAAGAAAATACTTAGAATTATTGAGGAAACATTCATAAAATACGGTTATGACCCTATAGAGACTCCAGCCTTAGAATACTGGGATACCCTCAAGGGCAAATATGGTGAAGAAGCAGAAAACAAACTTGTTTATAAGTTTAAGGATCCTTGGAGCGAAAAATGGTATGCATTAAGATACGATCTAACTGTCCCACTAGCGAGATTTCTCTCAAACCACGTTGTTCAATTTCCATTCAGAAGATACCATATTTCAAGAGTCTGGAGACATGAAAATCCACAGAGAGGAAGGTATAGGGAGTTTTGGCAATGCGATATAGATATTGTTGGCTCTCCGTACCCCGAAGCAGATGCTGAAATAGTTAATGTATTATCTGAAGCTTTAGAAAACATAGGATTAAAAGATTTCAAAATAAAACTTAATGACAGAAGAATGCTTGCCGGAATATTTGAAGAAACACTTTCTCTAAAAAACGTTATCTCGGTTTATAGAATAATCGATAAACTAGATAGAATAGGCTATAAAGGATTACGTGAAGAACTTGCTAAGGCCAGATATTCTAATGACATAATAGAGAAAATAAGCGAAATAATATCTATCAGTGGCTTGCCCGAAAACGTACTTGATGAAATAGAGGAAATGTATGGTAGAAATAGGAAAGTAAGCGAAGCCATAATGCACCTTAGAGAAATGATGGACTTCATAAAGTATAAAAACAAAGTATCTATTGAACTCTCATTAGTTAGAGGGCTAGATTACTACACAGGACCTATATTCGAATATGTTGTTGAAAAACCAAAAATGGGTAGTATAGCTGGTGGTGGAAGATATGATAACCTAATAGAAATATACACTGGAAAACATACACCTTCAACAGGCGGCTCAATAGGTATTGAGAGAGTAATTGATGCAGGTCTTGAACTAGGTATTTTCAGACTTGATAGAAAAACCTATACTAAAGTATATGTACTATCGCTTAAGCATGATAAGGAAACTTATCTTTACTCATTAGCGATCGCTAATATGTTAAGGGAAAAGGGAATTCCAACGCAAGTGGATGTTATGAGGCGAAGTGAGCAAGCGCAGCGAAGATACGCTCTTAAGAAAGGAATAAACATAGTAGTTTATGTTGGTTCAAAGGAGGTTTCTGAGAGGAAAGTAACGATTTATGATAGAACGAGAAATATACGTAAAGTTGTTGCCTTGAAAGATGTTGTTAAAGCCGTTAAAGAAATTTCTTGGAAAGAAAGCATAACATAAAACAAATCACTTAGTTATTAGTGGAACATGTAGAAGTTGTTGCTTAACATTTTTCACCTTAATTTATTGAGGTCAATTAAAGAGAACTTTTTTAAAGCTTATTTCTACTAAATATGTAGGTGGCATGATTTGTTGATTCTTAAAAGCATAGTGGTTATTACCGTTGAAATAGCTACGATAATCTACCTCATAACGGCCATAATTTACCTATTCCGTATTATTAGAGGTCCAACTATATTTGATAGGATTCTCGCTGTTGACGCTTTAAATTACAACCTTACAGTATTCATGGCCCTTTTAGCATTATATTTAGAAATCCCTATGATAGCACTAAGCATGATTGTAGTTTCACTCTGGTTTTATGCGCTTGATATTTATGTCTCTAAATATATTGAGTTTAAAGAAATCGGTGGTTAATCATGGAAGATCTAATGATAGCCATAGGACTTGTCATGATAGCCATAGGGGCATTTTTTGAAATCATTGGGGCACTTGGAGTTTTAAGGCTAAAAGGTTTCTTTAATAGAATTCATGCAGTAACAGCTTCAGCCATTGGTGGCGCAGCATTACCGCTCCTAGGCGTGGCTTTAATCTCAGCATTTGCACCGTGGATAGCCCCTCAAGGATACTATTTAACAGGCATTTGTTTAGTAGCAACTATTCTAATACTATTATTAGCTCCTGCTGGGGCACATGCATTAGCGAGGTCAGCCTATATGTGTAAGAGTATCCGTAAAAAGTTTGTACATGATGATCTTATTGAATATTTAAAGGAAAGGAGAAGGTGAAGTAGCAAATGTTCTTACCAGTGATTATCTTACTGATATTTGCGTTTCTATCGATTGTTGCTACATATTTAGCTATAGTTGAAAGAGACATGCTCGTAGCAGCAATTTTCATGGCGTTTCAGGGAGTATGCTATGCGATAATATATTATGTGCTTATGGCCCCTGATGTAACATTAGCTTATATCCCCATATCTAGCGGGCTCACACCAATTCTTATACTTATAGTATTAAAAAAGACAGAGAGAATTGAAAGATGAGAAAGAAAGATATTATAATAGCGATATCCTTAGCCATAATGGTTATGGCTATAAGTTCCGCGTTATACGTAGGGAGATTTATAGTAATAACGCCTCCTTACAAAACACGGGACTTAGCTAAAAGCTTCTTAAAGTACTCATATAATCCGTGGAATGAAGAATTGACATCATACGCTCTTAATGTGGTTTCCGCAATAATATGGGATTACAGGGGATTAGATACAATTCTTGAAACTGCTGTACTGTACTCGGCGATAATAGGTATCACAACGTTGTTTAGGGGGGTAATTGAGATTCGAGGTCTTAGACACCGTGGCCTTTCTTTTCTAGTTAAAATGCCTTCAAGAATAATCATCCCGCTAATCATAGCTGTAGGTATCTCATTAGCTATGTATGGGCATTTAACTCCAGGTGGAGGATTTCAAGCAGGAGCAGTAGCTACAGTAGCACCTGCTCTGATAATAACTATTTTCTCAATAGAGACACTATATGCCCTAAAATTTAGAACTCGAAAACTCTTCCTTATACGAACGATAGCGTTTGCAGGTATACTAGTAATTTCCATTTCACTCTTCTTATACTCCCTTGTGTTTCTAACTAATGCTTACATCCTTCAGAATATGATAAGAGAGAATTCTAATGCGTTAATGCCCCATTGGTTTGTAGACGTACCATTAGCAGGCTCTATATTCTTCTACAACATACTTGAGTTCCTTACAGTCTTTGCAGGATTAACATATGTCTTCATAATTTACTCTATGAGGGAAAGAGAAGTAGAGAGTATGTGGAGAGAGGTAGAAACATATGAATGAGATATTACAAGCAATATTCACGATTGTCATTGTGGTATTCATAGCTAATATGGGTATAGCCCTATATGGAGTATTTTCAAGACCATCTCTTATAAAGAAAACTATGTCATTGGTTTTGTTTACGGACTCAATAAATATGATAGCAATATCTATAGGTTTCAGAATGCTAGAAAAAGGTTATCCGAAACCTCCTATCCTTCCAAGAATACCAGAAACACCAGCTGAATTAGAACACTTTACTCAAGTAAGCGTCGATCCTTTACTTCAAGCTCTTGTTTTAACAGCAATAGTTATTGGATTTGCGATAAACATGTTCATAATAGGCTTAGTTAAAATGTACTATAGACATTATGGAACAACTGACATAAGGGTGTCTCTGGAGGAGAGGATATGAAAAGAGTAGTTAACAAGATAATGCTATTTATTTTAATACTTTCCCTCTATGTTCTTTTCGCAGGCCGCATTAATACATTAACTGCTGTAACAGGTGTACTTACATCTTCCATTTTAGTTGCAATGTTCGAAAAGATGGTTTTCAAGGGAGAACTTAAAGTTAGGGATGTAGCTAAGCCGGCATACATTTTTCTCTACATTTATTATTTTATAAAAGCAGAAATAATATCGCATATCAAAATAGCTAAACTTGTTCTAAGCAGGAACCTTAAAATGCGCCCTGCTATAGTTAAAGTACCGTGTGAACTAGAGAATGCATATGGTGTAGCCCTCTTAGCATCATCTATAACGAACACTCCTGGTACTTTAACTCTACATGCTGATAGACATCATAAAGTACTTTATGTGCATTGGCTTACCGCTCATACTCATGACCCTGAAGAAGCTAAAAAGTATATTGTAGGTAAGTTAGAAAAGCCCATAAAAAAAGTCCTTGGATGAAGAGAATGTTGGTAATAGGTTTACTGCCAATATATTTGCTTATTTCAGCAACTTTAATTATTTTAGTTAAGCTCATTTTGAAAAAGGAGATTATTGTTGACCTTACTGCTATATTACTTAGCCTCGTGACATTAGTAGCTACAGTTAATGCTGTAGTTGCAACGATAGAGCGAGGAATTATAATATATAGGTTCGGAGGTTTCCCACCGCCCCTCGGAATAGTCTATGTGGTTGATAAGGTAAGCGCTATTTTAAGTATGCTAGGCTCATTATCCTTAACTGTGGCAATAACATACAGTACATGGCTACTTTCACCTAAATGGCGCTACCTTTTCTATTCTCTAGCGTTTTTACTTATGACCGGAGTTATAGGATGCTTGTATACGGGCGACATGTTTAACTTCTTTGTGTCATTGGAATTGTTAGCTATATCATCATACGCCTTAACGGCTTTTTATAGGGGAAGCTCTAGGGCAATTAGAGCAGCTGCAATATATGCTATTACTGGATCTATTGCTACATCCCTTTACCTACTCGCTTCATTCCTAATTTACTCCTCATATGGGACGTTGAATATGGCTGATATAGCTCTTAAAGCTAGAAATCCTGAGTACGCTGTGTTGTTTTCTGGAAAAGTTTATGGAGACATCATGTTACCTACAATTGTAGCTATGATATTGATACTTTGGACATTGCTATTTAAATCAGGGATAATACCGAATCATTTCTGGCTATTACATGTGTACTCAGAAGCACCTACATCGACTGTGGCATTATTTACTTCAACAGCTGATATAATAGGGGTATATGGAATTTCTAGGTTTTTCCTTACAATTTGGGGAGAGGGAACGTTAATCGAATACTTTAGGCCCTTCTTACTTAACATTGCTCTAATAATAGCGTCTATTTCAGCACTTGCATCAGCTTTACTTGTTGTTACACAAAGCAATATAAGAAGGCTCATTGCGTATAGTACTATTTCTCAGCTTAGTCTTGCGCTCATGGGAGTTTTATCTGGAGTTCCAGAGGGCATTTCAGGAGGTATATTGCATTTGATAACAAATGGTTTAGGTGATATGCTCTTGTTCTACTCGGCTGGAATATCCATAATCAGTTGCGGTAAAGATTTATCATGTTTAAGCACGTTGAGATCTAATATTATAGCTTATGCAGCATTCATTATAGGTTCTCTAAACCTCTTCGGAATACTTCCGCTATTACCAGGCTTCTGGAGTAAAGCATTACTTACACTAGGCTTCTTAAAAGCTGAGCTATTTTGGGGAGTCATCGTAGTATTAGCGTCATCAGGACTCTGCGCCGCTGGCTACTTTAAGGCTATAAGTGCAATTTTTAATTTTAAAAGAGATTCATTCATTACCATAAACATGACCGTTCCAGCAATAGTTTTAATAATATTAATGTTTTCTACACTACTTTTAGGTATACTTATAGTATTAAGCGATGTTTTCAGGGAGTTCGTTACTCAATGGGGATATGATATAATGAACTATAGGAGATATATTGTTATAACACTTAACCTAACCGTATAATGTGAGGAATTTTAATAAATTATTATTTAATAATGATGTTAGGGTCAGCGATGTTAATTGAAGAAAGATTAGTAATCATGGTAGTTGCCGGTTTGTTTGTATTAACAGGCAACTTGCCCCTCGTTAGAGAGAGCAAATTAAGTGTTGCTTTAAGATCTGCTGGATACATTATTTTCCTCTTGAACATACAGTACGTGGACATGGTAAGTTCGATTCTTATCCTTGGAGGAGTATTAATTTCAGTAAGCTTAACAGGTTTTTCACTTTATTACTCGAAAATAAAGTATAAAACAACAAGCTTAGTTGTGCTTACCGATGTTTTTGCTCTTGCAATGTTACTTACTTTTTCTTCGAAATTCTTAATAGAGCTAATTACCTTTTGGCTACTAACAGAACTACTAGGATTCTTCCTGATAGCATACGATTCCATCATAGGTGTAAAAAGAGAAGCCATGAATGCTGCTCTAAAGTACCTCTTATTTTCTATGATACCAACAGATATAGCGCTCTTCATACTACTTGCTTTAACAGGCTTCAATAGGGCAGTAAATGTACCCATACAGGACCTATTCATAGACATAAGTTCGCCTATATTAACTATGTTAGTTATAGTAGGTCTTTTTTCTAAAGCAGCCGTCTTCCCACTTCATTTCTGGCTACCTGACGCTCACTCTATAGCTCCTGCTCCTGCATCATCATTACTTTCAGGCTTAATGGTTAAAATGGGAATATATGGGCTTTACTTAGTAACGAAGTTTAATATAGATAAAGAAATAGCATTTATGGCGCTAATCATAGCAGCCTCGATTACAGCAATATATGGTGGCTTACAAGCTACAATACAGCACGACATCAAGAGAATTTTAGCCTACAGTACCACATCGCATATGGCAGTTATGACCTTACTTTTATCTATGTATCTACGTCTTGGTGATGAAATCTTTATTTATGCGATCACCATCTATGCTTTAGCTCATATACTATACAAGGCTGGTTTATTTGCCGACTCAGGATTAGTAGAGGTTTTAACACATGAGAAAGATGTGGAAAAACTAGGTTATGTAAGTAAAATAGTTCCTCTAGAAACTCTTGCTGTAATTCTCATGATCCTTTCTATGTTAGGCATGCCTCCAACAGTAGGTTTCCTAGCAAAACTTCTACTATTTACATCAATCTCACATTATTTAACCTATTCATGGATTTACTTAGCTATATTACTAATAGTTTCTATTGAAATCTCTCTTACAATCCTTTATAGTATAAGATATCTAAAAGTTCATATAGTTAGTAAGGGTACTATGAACTTTAAGAAACTTAATCTCGAAGCACTTACAATGAAGTATTATGTTACGTTAATGGCATTAATCTCGATAATAACAACCTTTATGCTTTCGATATATGAGACGCTATATGCTGGAGAAATTAAGATACTTGGAGAAATAATGCCAGTACTGTACGTTTCATCGGCAATGCTTTTATTTATCCTATTATCACTATATGAACTACTTAGAGTGAAAAATTATGTTTAGTAATGGAAGCATTAAGAAAGAGATAGCACCTTACATACTAGATAGGTTACTGTCTTTTATATCGTTACTAAATTTAATAGTTATAAGTTATACCTTAATTGCTAAATCCACCTTATATATGGAGATTTCATTAAAACTAAAGCTTCTTTTAATATCAATGGTTGTACTTAGCTATATTGTGTATGAGGACAAGTTAAGAATTCTTTACGGAGTTACTGCTTTCCCTATAATAACATTGCTGTACTATTTATTACTAACAAGCGGTGACTTTAGCTTAAACGTAATGATATCTTTTACCATATTTCTTCTCACATGTGAGATATACTATAATTCAAGGCGTCCAATGTTTTTGTTAGGTTATCGTTTTCCTATATTTTTACCGCAGTTTGTATTTCAATATACACTGCTTACACTACTCTTATTAACCGTAGATTTAAGTATCATTGAGCGAGTATTCGTAGTGATAGGTGTTGCTTTACTTCTCTACAAGCTCTCTTCTTACCTAAGGGGACCAATATTTAATTTATGGTCACTCTGCCTTCAAAATCTCATGAGAGAAATTAGCGTGATTAGAGAATTACTGAGTAAATTAAATTATCATTTGACTAGAAAGCGCATTGAACAATACTTGAATAAGAGAGAAATAGTATTCATACATAAAACTCCTCTAAAAACATTTTATAAGGCTGTTTGTAGGAAAATGATTGTATACAAATATTATCAGTCAAGGGCATTTTCGCTATTGTTAGATGTTCTTAATGAGCTAGCCAACATTAATTTAGAAACTTATATATCGGCTATTAGCAAGATAGCTAAGAACTTCGTCAAACAAATAATACATGTTGAAAGAAAAACCCTAAATACCTTTAAAATCATTTCTAAATATCTCGAGCATGTGCAGGAATCTGTGGAGCATTCTTTAACGCTTTCATCATTTCTAATAGGATTAATAGTATTAATAATAGTTCTAATATACTTAGTTTTAATGTACCTAACATGAAAACGACGATTTTAATAATTTTATGAAACATAACACTTACGTTGTTCAAGTTCAATAGAAACATTTTATGGCAAATAACAAGCTGTGAGAACTTCAGCGTTTTAGAATACAAATTCTCACGTGATAAAACACCTTAGTGAAGCCTGAAGGCAAGCCGATATAAATAGGAGTAGTCAGTTAACATGTAAGTAGTAACTACGGTATTTACTTTATATCTTTTACCTCAATAAAGTTTATAAACAGGCAAGGTCTTTTCTTGACAAGATATAAGAGTTATGATTTCTTGAGGGCGAGGACTATTGGCGAAATATAAAGTAACCATAGATAAAGATGCTTGTATAGGAGACGGAATATGTATTTCAATATGTCCTGAAGTTTTTGAGTTCGACGATGAAGGCAAAGCAAGAATAACTGAAAACTATAGAGCAAGCAACGATTATGAAGGTGAAGTTGACGCTGATGAAAACTTAGAGAACTGTCTTACACAAGCTGAGTCTATGTGTCCAACACAAGCAATTAAATTGTTTAAGCTAGAGTGAGAACAAAGAGTATTAGTCAAAACTAAATTTTATTAAAGCTTTTTTCTTTACCATAATTTTTAACTTAACTACTTTGGATCACTTGATTTTATAAATAAACTTATTCTAACACTTCTCAATAATGTAAGAATATATTGTCATAAACGTTTTAAACAAGGACATAGCTACATCTCTAAGAGAAACTATACCTTCTAGTTTTCCATTGCTACTAACTACCAAATGTCTTATCCTATTAGAGAACATAATATGCAATGCTTCAATAATTGTGCTTTCAGGAGAGAGGCTTACTATGTTATGCACCATGTATTTCGAAACAGGTTCTTCTAAAACTTTAGCATCATTGTCCTTTAAAATTTTAATAATGTCTCTTTCTGAAATGATGCCTTTAACTGTTGAATCTTTAATTACAACAACGCAACCAATATCATAGAAACCAAGTTTCTCAATAACCTCTTTTAAGGTAGCATTTTCATCAACTGTGATTACAGGGTTCTTCATTACAGATCTTAAGGTAATTGCTAAGTGTTTTATCAAAACATTACACCTACTACCATTATCAAGAAGGTTAAGAGTTAAAAGTTTACATGTACTGTTTCGACTAAGAATCTAAAATCTTATTTATTATAGTGTTTCTAAGGGAAAAACAGTTTTGTTGCACCTTGAATGGAAGAATTATGGATCAGTCAAATGCCTTTTCCTCATTACCACGTTGGGTTCTGTGTCGGGAGTACTCATCATTTCCACGTTATGAGTATGTGGATGTGAGGTATTAACCTTATACGGTATTTTAAATGGAATTTATTGGTGTAAGTGTTTTTCCCTTGATAACATTATTAGTTCTCTGGGATCTTCTCTAATTCTTCCTTTACTATTTGAGCTACGGTTCTTCCATCTATTTTACCTCTTAGCTTATTCATTACAAGTCCCATTACTATGCTAAATGCCTTATGTTTTTTAGTTTTTAATTCCTCTTTTTTCTCCTCAATTACTTTATTAACTAATTCTTTAACATCTTCAATAGTTACTTTTCTTAGCCCCAGAGCTTCTATTGCATCCTTAACATGTTTTTCAGGGTTTCTAGCTAGCCATGCTAATATTTTTGGTATTGCCTCCTTTGCTATTTCCCCTTTAGCAAAAATGCTGAATAGTTCTTCGAAATGTTCATCGCATAAGTTTTCTACTGGCACATTTTCTTTTCTAAGAGATTTAAGCGTGTTTTCAAAAGTCGATGCTACTAATGTTGGACTTATTTTTTCACGGTGTTTTTCAACTATTTTCTCAAAAAGATCTAGCCAATACGATTTTATCATTTGCTTAGCTAAGTTTTCGCTGAGCCCATACCTCTCTATAAACTTTCTAAGTTTTTGCTCAGGCATTTCTGGCAAGTTTGCTGCTATTTTCTTAAGCATTTCACTGGTAATTTCTATTGGCGGTACATCGGTTTCAGGGTACATTCTAGCTGCTCCTGGCTGAGGCCTCATATATCTTGTTGTTCCATCGGGATTTGCTGCTCGTGTTTCCTTAGGTATCCCTTTTAAAGCATGTTTTGCTCTCTCAACTACAGCTTTTAAAGCTTCTTTTGCTTTTTCTTCTTTATCAGCTATTATTACTATTGTGTCTTTTTCTAAATCGGCATTACATTTTTCATAGAGCTTTACTATTTCCTCCTCTACTATGCCGTATTTTGGCAGTTCATCAGTATGTATTAGCCCTGATACTCCTCCCCAGAATTTCGCATATTCTGAAAGCTCTGTTCCAAATCTTCTTCCAGGCTGAATCTCTGTTCCAAGAATTCCTTTAAATAATGGTAGAACCTGTGCTAATACTTTGCCTCCTTTCTTTAATGTGTTCTTTATGAGTTTACTTTTAGTGTTTTTGAAAACTTCGGTTACGTCTATAGGGTTAAAAACTATGTTTTCCTCTTTAACGCCTCTTCTAATGAGTTCCTCTTTTATTTGGAGAAGCTTTAACTGCCTTAACGCTTCATATTCTACAACTTTCCTTATTAATTCAAGTTTTTGAACACCTTTGATCTCTATTTTCTCTCCACCGCTTATTGAAACGTTTAAGTCTTGTCTTATTGTTCCTAAGCCTCTTTTCACTTTTCCCGTTATTCTAAGTAATTGGCCTATTTTGTAAGCTACTCTCTCAGCTTGCTCTGGTGAATGAATATCTGGTCCTGTAGAAATTTCTATTAAAGGTATACCTAATCTGTCAAGTCTGTAAACAACGTTTTTTCCTTTTTCCTCTATTTTTCTTGCAGCATCCTCCTCAATACATATTGTTTGAATTCTTATTTTTCCCTCCTCATCTTCAAGATATCCTCCTAAAGCTACTACAGCTGTCCTTTGAAATCCTGTAGTATTTGACCCATCAATGACTATTTTTCTCATAACATGAACTTCATCAACTGGTTTTGAATGTAGCATTAAAGCTACTGTTAAAGCTATTTCTAAAGCTTCCGGATTTAGGCTATGAGGTGGTTCTTCATCCCCTTCTACAAGGCATACATGGCTTTCATATGATTCGTAAATATATTTTCTTCCTCTTTTCCATTCGAAAAGAGCCGCTATGTCAACTTCTCCTAACTCGCTACGTGTTGGTCTAAGCCTCCTAATGAAAGTGTATTCTGGTTTTTCTTCAACAAGTTTTGTTGGGCATTTGCAGAATAGCTTATGCTTAGTATCTAGCTGTTGATGAAGTTCTAATCCTACTTTAAGACCTAGCTTCCTATAGTCAAGTTTCTCCATGAACCTTCACCATTCTAGCTTAAATAGTTCATAAATGTTGTTCTTGGATTTATTTCTCCAGCTATGTTAGTTAACATGAGCTTTCTCACTTCATTCATGTTCCTTGTTTTACCTAAAACCCACATTAGCTTAACAAGTGCCGTTTCAGGCAGCATATCCTCTCCTGGAATAACACCTAGTGCTAATAAATCTCTTCCAGTACTGTAAACATTCATGTTTATTCTACCCCATATGCATTGGGAAGTCATTACGACGGGTATTTCCTCCTCAATAGCCCTTCTTATTGGTTCATAAAGTTTTTCAGGTGTATGACCTAGTCCCGTTCCTTCAATAACTATTCCATGATACCCTTTGTCAATTAAGAAGTCTATTATTTCAGGATGTATTCCAGGATATGTTTTCACGAGAGCAACTTTTTCATCGAACCTATTTTCTAGAGTCACTGCTCTATCTTCGCGACGGGGTTTGAAAATGCTGTTTAGTATAGCTATTTTGCCGTTTTCCACTTTAGCTAGTGGTTTATCATTTATTGATCTGAAAGCGTCTCTCCTACTAGTGTGCATTTTTCTGACTTTAGTTCCTCTATGAACTAAGCAGTATGTGTCGGAGGTTTCACCATGCATTACAACAACTACTTCTGCAAAAGGTGCTTTTCCAGCAACCAAAACTGCTGAATAAAGGTTCATTGCAGCATCCGATGATGGTCTATCTGAAGATCTTTGGGCACCTACTAAGGCAACGGTTATTGGCAAATTTCTTAGCGCAAAAGATAGAGCTGCAGCAGTATAACCCATGGTATCTGTTCCGTGAGGAATAACTACTCCATCAAATCCTTCCTCTATTTTCTTAGCTACTTCTTCAGCCATTCTTGACCAATGTTTTGGCGTCATATTTTCGCTGAAAATGGAGAAAAGTATTTCAGCTTCAATATTAGCGATACCCATTATTTCAGGTGCAAATTCTAATATGTCTTCTGTTCGTAAAGCTGGGTAAACAGCTCCCGTTCTGTAGTCTACTCGGCTAGCTATAGTGCCTCCTGTACTTATAATTGCTACGTTAGGTAAGTTAGGATTCTTTTTAACAGTAATTGAAGGATGGTAAGGTTTCGGAGGTTTTTCCTCACCTATTTTCTTAAGAACAATGTCTTTTTCGAACCTTATACCTATGTTGTATCCGTTATCGAGCTTAACTACGATAAATGGTTTTTCCGAAAGTGAAGGTCTGGGCATAAGTACTCCTTTGACAGCAAGGTCTTTCCTAATAACTTTTACTCTATCACCTATCTTAACACCAGCTTTTTCAAGAAACTCTCTAACCCCACCTTTGTACCCGTAAAGCGGATCTTCAAAAGCTATTTTAATCACCCATTTGGAAACTTAAGATTCACTATTTGGAATTTAGAATTAAAATACTTAATAAAATAAGCTCTTATCAGGTAGTGAAGAAGGTTTCTTAAAAATTCTTGGTCAAAGTAAAAATGTGCCTTACCTATCTTCTTCTAACCATGGTTGCTTGCTGTTGCTGCTTTATAAGTCTCTTTAGATACTCTCTTCTATTCCTAACTCTAGGTGCTAAATTCTTTCTAGGCTTAGGAGGTATTTTCGGAGTTTGACTTCTCACCTTACCTGCCTTAGTTATTGAGCCATGTGAAGGCATTCTAATATCACCTATTCTTTTTCGTGATCTTTTTCTTATAAGTCTCTCTCTTATAAATATTTACTCTCCGCTAATGTCACGTGTTTTCAGCTAAGATTTTATTTTCAACAAAAAATATATTATATTGTGATTTGATAGCACCTATCTGAAAGTAACTAAGTGATGAGAGGAGAATATGTCATGAAAGTTTACCTTGTGGACCATGTTATTGGAGTTTTCGTGTTAAACGAAAACAGTGAAGTATTAGCTTTTAAAGTTAATAGTGGAAGTCTCGATGAAATGGTGGATTACGCATTAAAAATAGAAAATGGTGAATTAACAAGACTACATGAGGAGGTTTTAGAGGAGCTCTCTAAGAAGGAGGGTATTGAAAAAATAGTGATTGAAGATGAAAGGTTAGCGAAGGGAATTACTGCTAAAGGATTCGATATAGAGGTTGTGCCGGGAAATTCCATTGCAAGAATGTTTAGAGAGCATGTAATAGATTATGCAGTGAAATACGGTTTTGCTGCTTCATCTGAAGAATACTATGGGAAACTGCATGAAATATCTATTAGCCTTACGCGCAAGAAAGTTAGAAAAGCCGTTGAGAAGAGAGATCTTTTTGCAGCTCAAGGAGTTAGAGCTATAGATGACATAGATAAAACAATAAACTTATTCATGGCTAGACTTAGAGAATGGTATTCACTACACTTTCCAGAGCTTGACGATTTAGTTAGGGAACATAGGGACTATGCAACAATAGTTTATGAAATAGGTCTCAGAGAAAACTACACTAAGGAAAAACTTACTAAACTAGGTTTTAGTGAGGGAAAAGCATCTAAAATAATTGAAGCGGCTAGGAAAAGTATGGGTGCAGACATTACAGAGTTTGACATTAAACCCATTCAGACACTTGCAGGGATAATTTTGCAACTTTATATGTTAAGAGCTGACATAGCACAATACATCGAGGACGTTATGAGAGAAGTGGCTCCAAACGTAACAGCGCTTGTAGGCCCACTACTGGGAGCAAGACTTATTTCACTAGCTGGAGGCCTAGAAGAATTAGCGAGATTACCTGCAAGCACAATACAGGTTCTTGGAGCTGAAAAAGCGCTTTTCAGAGCTCTTAGAACGGGAGGTAAACCTCCAAAACATGGAATAATATTCCAATACTCTGAAATCCATAGAGCACCAAGGTGGCAGAGAGGGAAAATAGCTAGGGCATTAGCAGGAAAATTAGCGATAGCTGCTAGGGTAGATGCCTTCACAGGCGAATATATTGGTGATCAACTTAAGGACGCTTTAAAGAAGAGAATAGAGGAAATAAAGAAGCTTTATGCTAAACCACCTAAGAGAAAAAGAGAGGAAAGACCTAGGAAAAGGAGGAAGGGAAGGAGAAGGAAATAAATTTTCGTAAGGGGGTGTGTTATTAAATGAGCCAAATAGTTAAAGTTAAACCTCATGATAAGTTCGAAGGAGTATTTATCATAGAACTTGAGGATGGGAGTTTAAGATTAGCAACTAAAAACTTAACGCCTGGAAGAAGAGTTTATGGTGAAAGATTGTTTAAGCATGAAGGAGTGGAATATAGGGAATGGAACGCTTATAGAAGTAAGCTTGGAGCAGCGATTCTCAAAGGAATATTCGATGTTCCCTTAAAAAGAGGTACAAAAGTATTATATCTAGGTGTTGCTACGGGAACTACGGCAAGCCATGTTTCAGACATAGTTGGTTTAGAAGGCAGAATCTATGGTGTAGAATTTGCCCATAGAGTTATGAGAGAGTTTGTAACCTTAGCCGAGATACGTAAAAACCTCTACCCAATACTTGGTGATGCTAGATTACCACATACCTATAGGAATGTTGTTGAAGAAGTAGACGTAATATATTCTGATGTTGCTCAACCTGAGCAGGCAAAATTAGTGGCTGATAATGCAGACTACTTCTTGAAAGATGGCGGCTACTTGCTCTTAGCTATTAAGGCTAGAAGCATAGATGTAACAGCTGAACCCTCCGAAATATACAAGAGAGAAATGGAAACTCTGAAAAGTAGAGGATTCGAAATACTTGACGTTGTCCACTTAGAACCGTTTGATAAAGACCATGCAATGGTTCTTGCAAGATTCCGAAAGAAGCATTGAAACTTTATTTTTAACTAAATTTTTAAACCCTTTCTGTAAAGAGAAATGTTTTGGAGCACCCAAGTTTAAGTTCATATGAAAATTAAGGTCTTAAACTATGACAAGGAGTATACAGAAACTTACTGACGAAGTTTCAGACGCTCTTAGAAGTAGAGGATTCAAAATAGGGTTCCTAGAGTACCCTGTAAATGAGAGAAAATCAATAGATTTAATAGCTAGAAGAGGTAATGAGAAGCTTCTCATAAAAGTTTCTTATGAAGTAGATAGTGTGGGACATAGGGAAGCATATGAATTATCAGCCATTTCTGATGTCTTCGGAGGCCTAGGTATTCTCATAGGTAAAAAGGCTAAGAAGAAGGAACTAGAAGACTTCGTGGTTTATGAGAGACATGGTTTACCTGCGTTAACGCCTGAAACACTAAAAGAGCTTATTGAAAACGAGAAAGTATATGTCTATGCTGGTAGGGGAGGATACTATGTTAGAATTGACAGTAGGAAGCTTAGAGAAAAACGTGAAGAAAGGAATATGTCCTTAGGAGACATAGCTTACCTTCTAGGTGTTTCTAGGAAGGCAGTTTACGAATATGAAAGAAGCAGCATGAACTTAAGTTTAACAACTGCTTTAAAGCTTGTTGAAATATTCGGTGAAGACATATTATCACCATTAGGTATTGATGAACTTAGGAAACGTGAAAGATCAGCCATTAGTAAGGCAAAAATAATTCTAAGAAATGCAAAGTTAAAGAGAATAGTTTATGAATTAAATAGAATGGGCATTAAAACTGTTGCTACCGAAAAAACCCCGGTAGACTTAGCAGTTAAAAGCAAGGATGAAATTGCAATAGCTTCAAAAGAAAATGTTTCATACCCCGAACACTTAGGTTTAAAAGAGGAATCCCTCGAAATATTTTCTAAAGTTTTAAATGTAAGATCAATGATGATTGATGACTTAAAGAAGGTTGTTGAGTTCTTTAGAAGGGATAGGCTAAGGAGAGAGATGTGAAAATATATATTACAGGAAGACCAGGGATCGGAAAATCAACCGTAGTATTACGGGTTATAAATGCTTTAAGAGGACATGGTATAAAAGTAGGGGGAATTCTCTGCCCAGAAGTCAGAGGTTCTTTAGGAAGAAGGATAGGATTTAAAATAGTTGATTTGTTAACAAATGAAGAAGGATGGTTAGCTCATAAGTTAATGTTTAAAGGAGGCCCAAGAATAGGAAAATACAACGTGAATATTTACGATGCAATAAATATAGGTGTTAAAGCTCTCTCTAAAGCGCTAAAAGAAGCAACAGTTATAGTTATAGATGAAGTAGGGCCTATGGAGCTTTCCGTTCCTAAGTTGAAGGAGGAAATAGTTAAGGTTTTAACTAGTGGTAGAAATGTGTTAGCAGTAGTGCATTACAGACTAAGAGATAGAATAATACTTGAGGTTCTGAAGCATTATAGAAAATACGAAGTAACCATTTACAATAGAGTTAGGCTGCCAAAAATAATTATTGATGAGATACTAAAATAACTAGCTATAAGTCTTGGCGAGGTTACTACAAGTTGCTAAAGGACATACCTTTAATCGAAGTTAGAGAGGGATTAGCTAAGATTTTAGTTCCTGACTTTTCGAAATATAAAAGGCCTAATGGAGTTTACGAACCCGCATGGGCACCTGTATTTTATAATCCTAAAATGGAGCTTAACAGGGACATAGCTGTTTTAGCATTGTCAACATACGCTAAAATGAAAGGTTCTGAACTTATAGTTGCAGATATTCTTGGAGGAACAGGTGTAAGAGGAATAAGATTTGCTTTAGAAGTATCTAATATAAGTAAGGTTTATGTAAACGATAAAAACCCATTAGCTTATGAATTAGCGAAGAAAAACATAGAGCTAAATAAATTAGAAAGTAAAGTTTATCCGGAAAATTTTGATGCTAACTTAATGCTTCAATTACATAGATTTTCCTCAGAATATTTTGACTACATAGATATAGATCCTTTCGGATCACCCGTAGAATTCTTGGACTCAGCAATAATGTCTACTCGAATAGGCGGTATGCTTGGAATAACCGCAACAGATGCAGCGACTCTGGAAGGAACATATCCGCATGCGTGTTTAAGAAAATATTTTTCAAAACCTTTAAAGGCAGATTTTTCAAAAGAAATGGCTTTAAGAATACTCATAGCAAATATAGCTTTCCGTGCTGCAGCTTATGAGTATGGCATTAATATAAAACTTAGCTATTATAGTCAATATTATGCTAGAGTGTATGTCACTCTTGAAAAAGGGGCTAAAAAGGCCTTAATGAGCATAAGGAATATAGGCTACGTAGTTTTCGATAAAAGCTTAGGAAGATATTGGATATTTAAAGAAGTAAAGGAAATATTGGATAAAAAATCTGAAATTGAAAACACTATTATTGGAGGACCCTTGTGGTTAGCGCCTATTGCTGAAGAATCCTTCATTAAAGCATTATTGAAAGAACTTGATGAGAGAGAATACATTAGAAATAGAAGTGAAATAAGGAAGCTTTTAACTAAAATTTTAAGTGAAATAAACTTACCTCCACTTTATTACAGAGTTGATTTGTTAGGTAAAAGACTTAAGAAGTCGATACCTCCATTTAGCAAATTTATTGAATGTATTAAGAATGAAGGGTTTGTTGCAATTAGACCGCACTCTGATGTTTTAGGGTTAAAAACAAATGCGCCATTTGATGTAGTAATTAAATGCTTTAAAGAAGAAAACTAGTTCTCCTTCTCTTCTCCTCTTCTTCCATAAACATTTCTAATAATCCATTCCGTTAGTTTATCACATGTTGCGGGGTTTATGTAACCCCCACTAGAACATCTTGTATAGTGCGGACATGTAAAACATGGAATATCTAAGACTCCATCTAGCTTTATTTTGTAGAGGAGTTCTTCCTTCTTCTTAAGAAATAGTCTATATGTTCTTTTACCATTATGCACTACGGGTTCACGTTCAATAAGCCCTCTCTTTACAAGTTTAAGAGCTATTCTTGATCCTTCTCTACTATCTACACCTAGCCTTCTCCAGAGCTCATTCTGCAATATTCCTTTTTTCCCTGATTTCTTAATTAGATCATACGCCTTCCTTTCGAGAGGCGTTAGCGTAATTGAAGACATTTTGCTAAGCACCTTTATTCGTTGCTGAACCTAATTTAACCTTTTCGTACTAGACTATTCTCTTAGTAAATAGGTGAGGTTAGGGTATTTAGGCTTATTCTAGGGTTACTTTAAAAAGTCTCTAGTAACTCAATAGAGGAAAATATAGGCGAAAAATAGTTTTAGAAACCTAGATTTCAATTATTATGTCTAATGTATCTATTAATTCCTTGTACCTATTTCTAATTGTTACTTCAGTTATTCCGGCTATGTCTGCTACTTCTTTTTGAGTTCTTTTTTCATCCATAAGTACACTAGCTATGTATAGAGCAGCTGCAGCTAATCCCATAGGTCCCTTACCGTTCGTTATCCCTCGATCTCTTGCTTTGCGCAGTATTTCAGCTGCTTTTGTCTGAACTACTGCAGGTAATCCTAATTCATTAACAAGCTTCGGTATGTAATGGATAGGATTTGAAGGTGGTGGTGTTTTCCCCAGTATAGTTAAAAGCTTCCTATACTGTTGAGCTAACTTTTTACGTGGTACATTCGCGCTTCTAGCTATTTCATCAAGTGTTCTTGAAATTCTTAGTTTTCTACAGGCTAAGTAAATTGATGCTGCAATGTATTCATCATAGAACTTACCTCTAATCATCCTAGCTTTAACTGCTTTTCTAAGAATAACTGCTGCTGTTTGACCAACTACTTGAGGTAAATTCATTGATGATACCATATGGTTTAATCTTGAGAGAATCTCTATGAGCTTTCTGTCTTCAGAAGAGGATGCTCTTAATTTCTTCTGGTAAATTCTTAACTTTTTGGCTCTAATAATTTCCCTTAAAGTAAGCCTTTTTCCTTGATAATCTCTGTTCCTAGAATCAATAGTCGTAGTTAAACCCTTATCATGTATAGAAAATGTTTCTGGAGGTCCAATGCGTTTTCTTTTAAGAACTTGCTCAGGTGAAAAGGCTCTCCACTCAGGTCTTTTATCTACTATTTTTTCCTCAATAACTAAACCGCATTGTGCACAAACTAACTCTCCTCTATCTGGAAAATATATTAGGTTTGTTGAACCACATGAAGGACACGAGTTTATCGTAATATATCACCTTCTCTTACGTTTTCTTAACGGTTTTCTAGGGGGCATGTAATAGAGGGGTGATGTGAGAAGTTCGTTATCTATATCTCTTCTAGTTAGTTTTACAACAGCATAGGGTTCTTTTACGGGACCTATTATGTCCATAATTGTTCCTATTCTCCTCATACTTCTCTTAACAACCATGGCTCCAAGAGCAGGAAGTTTTTTAGTTCTAATTTGAACTATTAGCAAGCCTGTTTTAGTTTTATGTAAAGGTAATCCTAAGTATCTCATAGTAATCACATTTGTTGAACTACATTACGTACTTGTGTAGCTATAACAGTAATACTTGGGTAATACCTAAATTAAAGGCTTTGCCCAAATATTTACATTAAATAGTTTTTAACATGTATTTAATATTATAAAAGGTATTACCGATGAATATTTAAATAATTGTTTAAATTCAAGTGGAAACAGCGGAGTTTCTAATAGCTCTTTTTTCTCTTAGCCCTTATTTCAGCTATTTTTCTAGCTATTTTCTTAAGAGTCTCCGTTTTACTTTGCGTTTTACGTACAATTAGTCTTCCGGTTTCAAAAAACCAGTTTTTAGGGTATTTTTTGTCTTCTTCAAAATTTACGAGAATTCCTAGTTCTCTTGCAACTTCTATAAGTTCTTCTTTTTTAGGTGATTTTACAGCATTCTTTAACGGGATTTTCCTCCCTTTACGCCTAGATTTTGTAGAATCTATATTAGAAGGCCAAATGACAATGTATTTTCCCTTAAATTTCTTTGACAAAACGATTCAACCCTTACTTTATTAAGATGGCGTTTACTACGCCGTCTTGACCAGGTCTTGATGTTACCTTTGCCTTTCCAATTTCGGTTTCTATTATCGAACCCTTAGTCACTATGTTTCTTCTAGCATATTCTCTATTTGCAGGGGTCTCTAAGACTCTAATTATTCTGATTTTCTTAGTTTCATTAGTTTCAGGATCTGTTACGTTTGCAAAATGTACATATTTTAACTTAACCTTTACGTTTCCACCAAAGGTTCTTTCAATTCTTCTTACATCCTTATCTGCAATCTTTGTTTCAGTAAAAGGCTCACCTAATTCGTATTTCCTCTTCTTTCTCCAAGGTCTTCTTGTGCCGCCTGTAGGTTTTTTAAAATCTCTTCCTTGATAGTAGCTCATTACATCCTTTCCTCTACTCTTTATTGCGGTATAAAATATCGACAGAAGGAGAAATATAAGTTTTTAGTGTGAGAAAATTAAGAATAGCCTGAGGCGTGATTAGTATTTACGAATACTGTAGGGAACATAGCTATGGTTAGTAACACTAGTTTTCTCTACAAGGTTGCGGAAATAGCTCTTAAGCCTGTGTATAAAATTTATGAAAAATGGTTATGGTTGCAAATAAGGGATGGCCCTATTCCCGAGCATGTAGCTATAATTCCTGATGGCAATAGGAGATGGGCTAGAAGATTAGGGCTAAATCCTAATTTAGGGCATGAGCTAGGATATAAGAGGCTAAAGGAGGTTTTAAATTGGTGCTTCGAGCTAGGCGTAAAGACTGTAACAATATATGCTTTATCCATAGACAATATTAGAAGAAGACCTAAGGACGAAATAAATCATTTATTTAACCTTATTGAGAAGGGATTAAAGGAATTAATGGCGTCTAGAATTACCTTCAAAAATAAGGTTAAAATAAAGGTTATAGGAAGAAAAAACATTCTCCCAAAAAACATAGTTGAGGTAGCTGAAAAACTTGAGGAAAAAACCAAGAATAACAATGAACATTTTCTATACTTTGCCATAGGCTATGGTGGGAGGGAGGAAATTGTTGATGCTGTTAAGAAACTTGCAAAAAAGGTTCTTGAGGGGAAATTAAAACTTGGTGAAATAGATGAAAACATTATTTCTAAGCATCTCTACACAGGAGACTTACCTAAACCGGATCCTGATCTGATAATTAGAACCTCTGGTGAAGAAAGGTTAAGCGGGTTTCTGCTATGGCAATCAGCATATTCTGAGCTATACTTCTGCGATGTACATTGGCCATCATTTCGTAAAATAGATTTCTGGAGAGCCATAAGATCTTATCAAAGAAGGGAACGCAGATTTGGCAGCTAGGTTCTTTTAACCTTCGCCTTTAACTTCTTAAGTTTAGCCCTAAGTTGTAACCCTATTATGGCCCTCTTTCTTAGAAGATCTTCTCTAACGCTTCTTTCCATTAAAGTGAATATTCCAGTTAATAAACCCGTTACTCCTATGGCTAATCCAAGCCATATGAATAAGTTCGATTTTAAAAGAATTCTTATGACATCTGTTTCAGGGTATGTTGCTGCCTCCATTATTATTCCTGAAACAATATTTAGTATTTGATACAGGAAAACTATGAAAACGAACCCTACAGCTTCATGCCATATTCTAATGTCCCTTCTAATAATTTTAACTATAGCTTTGCCTCCGAGGAGAGAAACAACTGAAAATATTATGAACGGGGTCATTACATAAACTGCTCTACCTACTGCTCTTATTCCTTCATAACTTTCAAGAGATATTGAAGTGTATACAATACCTAAAGTTATTGATAGCAAAGAAATTACTGCCGAAGCGAATATTACAGGAGACGACTCCCACCATTCTTCAAATTTCTTATCTAGCGAGAATCCTCTGAAAATCATTGTTAAACCTATTATGCCTAAGGCAACAAGAGTTACTTTATCTAATAAGCCGAAAGCCGTTAGTATTGATGATAGGAAAATTATAACGCCAGGAACACCTAGAAATATTTTAGAAAATCTTGGCTCCTCAAATATTTTCCTAAGATACCTACCTATTAGGATATAGGTTTCTTCAACTCCCCTTGCCTGTTCAACAACAACTCTTTTAATGGATTCTATCGGGAGTATTGAGTGAACTACTGGAACTATTACTTCATCGTCTTTACCGTCGCTTACCATTATTGCTACGTCAGCTTTAGTGTACTCTTTTACCTTTAGTATCTCCTGCTTTATTCTTAAGCTTGCTTTGAGGTCGTCGACAGGATCCCCTGCTACAACAGCTACTTCTACGTCGTAGCCTTCTTTTCTTAATCTTTGAACAATATTTAAAGCAGCAAAAATAGCATTAGCGTCGGAGTCTTCCGGCCTAATTATTGCAAAATCAACAGCCAATTTGAGAACATTATCGAATCCTATAATAGGAGTGTTTCTATTAACTACCCAAATATCTGCATCTCTATCTACGCATAAAACAACAAGTTTTCTATGTTTTCTCGTTCCTTCAACTTTCATTACTATCTATTCCTTTCTTACTCGGGATTCAATATTATACCGAATAATTATGTATTATTTCTAGGCTAAGAATATTTTGTAAGAGGGTTTCAATAGGAGAGCGCTACTCCTCAATTTCGCCATAGAGTATTTTCATTTCTTCGAGACTTAGTCTTCTCTTGCCTTTCGTTTTTCTAATTAAGTCTTCTCTTTTTCTCGCAATTATGAGCTCTGTTTCTTTTCTCTTTTTCTCCTCACTAAGCTTATTTAGTTTCTCACGTAACTCACTTAACTTCGCTGATTCATTAACTAATTGATTGTTAAGGTCTAATACTCTCTCCTTAATTTTCCCTATTTCATCGCCTAATTCCTTAATAGAATTCCCTATGTTTGTTGCTTTTTCAGATAAAGCTTCAATTTCCTTCTTTAATTTTCCTATTTTCTCAGAAAGTGCTTTTATCTTTTCTCTCGCCATGCTTATTTCTAATTTCTCTTTCGCTAATTCAGCCTTTAACTCTACAAGAGTATTTTTAAGCTCCCTTGCCCTTACTGCTTCACTAAGTATTTTCTCTAATCTAACTATTTCTTCAATAATTTCCTTTTCCTGTTGCAAAGATAGGACTGTTGTTTGCTGTTTCCATTCAAGCATTTGAATTCTTTTCTTAATTTCAGATATTGGTACGTTTAATCTTCTAGAATATTCTTTAAGTTCTTGTCTTATCTTCGTAAGTTTATTTAGGGTTTCCCTTAACTCTTCATAGGCTTTCCTCTTTTCTTCTTTAAGCTTCCTTAACTCTTCAATAAGTTTTCTTTTCTTTTCCCTTAGGTTCTTTATTTTCTCTATTAACTCCCTATGTACTCCTATAAGCTCTCTTCTCTCTCTAATGATTTCCCCTAGCTTCTCCTTTAACGTAATCCTTTCAGTTTTTATTGACTTTATTTTTGTCTTTGTTTTCTCAAGTTCTTCAAGAGTTTCTTTTATTTTTTCTTCTATTTCTTTTAACACTATACTTTCTTTCATAGCCCTATTTCACCATGAGTTATTCAAGAGTAACTTTTAGCAATAATGAATTTTTGGCTCATTTCTTCCTCCATAAATCGTTATAAAGTTTAGGTTAAGCTTCTTTGCCGAGAATGTTTTTTCAAGCATCTTAGGGGTATTGAGTAGTATGCTAATTATCACATTTGCAAATTTAGGTGGGAGATTCCTAAGAACTTTACAAAGTCCCTTAACTTCGTGTTCCAAAATTGTTTTTCTACACTCTTTTTTAGTTTTTTCAAGAATTTTTAATGTCTTACGTGTTTCCAACGACTTAGTGACCTCCGCTTAGAAAAGTTTGTTACGGTTAAGCTATTTTTAAATTACGTTCCTCAATTGAAATGGTAAAAAGATAATTAAAGTCTACCTGATGGTTCCTCAGTAAGGAAATCCTCTCCTCCAGCGAGAATTCTTTGTATTTCAGCATATAGGGAATCAAGCCCCATGTTTGTTTTCGCTGAAACAGCTATAGGGGATATGATTAACTGAGACTCTATGAGCACTGAAGCTAGCCTTTCAGCTAAGTCCTTAATTACTGGGCTTACTGGTTCCTCCATTATTTTAGATATTAAAGAGTAGGGATCTTCAAACCAGTCGTAAACGTTGTTAAGCTCTGTTTCCGTTAGCAAATCCGCTTTTGATAACACATTTATTTGTGGCTTACCGAACCTTAACATTACAGATGCTGATAATAGTAATGCTGAGACAAATGAAGAAGGTTGTAGGGCGAAAAAGGAGTCTATTAGATAAAGTGAAACAGCTTTACTATCTCTTATAATTGAAGATAACACTAAAGGTCCTGAGCTTCTAAAAGCGAAGAGCTCTAATTGGCCTGGAGTATCTATTATTACATAGTTTGCTTTTCCTTCACTTATTTGCTTTCTAATATCTTCAATAAAGCTAATCAGCATATCAACAGATGCTATAAGTGCCGCGTTAGGTCCAAGCTCGTTTTCCACCATAACCTTTCTTGCGTTAACAAAGTTTCTCACATCTACATTGGGAATGTAAGGTATCCACTCAGCTGCAGGATCGAGATTGACTTTTAAAACACTTAACTGTTGGTCTTCAAGCCACTCTGAAAGAGCAGCGGTTAGTACGGATTTTCCTGAGCCAGCTGTCCCTAAAACAACTATGTAATACATTTTTACGTACACCGAGCGTTTCTAAATTATTGAAATCCATCTTCTAGTTTTACCTTTAAACTTACCTTTAACATTAATTTTTGCACCGCAGAACTTGCATCTATTATCTTCAAGATTACTTTCCAAGATTTCGAAACCTATTCTTTTTATGACGGGCTTTCCGCATTTTGGACAATAAGTGCTTTCTAAGGGATGTCCGGGGGCATTACCTATATAAACATAGTGTAGCCCTTCCTCCATAGCTACTTTGGCTGCCTCCTCCAATGTCTCTATTGGTGTTGGTGGATAGTCTGTCATTAAATATGATGGGAAAAACCTTATTAAATGAAATGGTGTTTCCGGACCCAGATTTTCAACAACCCATCTTGCTAGCTTCTTTACGTATTCTAAGCTATCTCCTATTTTCGGAACTATGAGGTCAGTTATCTCTATGAAAATGCCTTTCTTCTTCATTTCCCTTAAAGTATCAAATACGGGGCTTATGTCTCCAACAGCCATGAATTTCCTATGAAATGCTGGATCACCTGATGCTTTAAAATCAACAGTTGCGGCATCAAGATATGGTGCTATGTAGTCTACGGCTTCAACAGTCATATAACCATTTGTTACAAAGGTGTTGAAGAGCCCATGCTTTTTAGCTAGCTTAGCTACGTCATGGGCGTATTCCATAAATATTGTTGGCTCGTTATATGTGTAACTTATTCCGTCAGCTCCATAGGTCAACGCATAGTTTATGAGATCCTCAGGGGAAGTTGTTTTACCCATAATTTCCTTTTCCTGACTAATAACCCAGTTACAACAGAATTTACATTTGAAATTACAACCAACAGTACTTATGGAAAGCACTTCGGAACCTGGGTTGAAATGGAAGAGGGGCTTTTTTTCTATAGGGTCGATGTTTATTGATGTAAGTTTACCGTAAACTAGAGTGTAAAGTTTTCCACCAATGTTTTTTCTTACATAACATACACCTAACATTCCTTCAGGGATAACGCATTTTCTATAGCAAAGATTACATATAACCTTCCTTTCTTCTAAAGGTTTCCAAAGCACAGCTTCCTTCGTGCTCTTAGCCTTCGTACGTGATATACCAAACACCTGTACCACACTCCTTCTAATGTTAAATATTCTTCAACACTTATATTTTAAAATCATAAATAACTAGGTTGGGTGAAAGGGTTATGCCTGTAATTATTGGAGGCTCTGCTTCAAACAATATAGATGTGAGGCTTGCTAAGGAAACAGGTTTTAAGAGTGTTAAAATTTTCCATAAAGTGTTTCCGGATGGTGAATCTTACATAAGATACCCTCTTCCTGTTAATGGAGAAGTAGTAATCATTGTTCAATCCCTTTACGCACCGCAAGATAAGCATTTGTTTGAACTGTACTTGATGATTGATAATGCTTTAGATCTCGGTGCGAAAAAGGTAATAGCAGTTGTCCCATACTTAGCTTATTCTAGGCAGGACAGAAGGTTTCTTGAAGGAGAAGCGGTTAGTGTTAAGACACTACTCAAAATCCTTAAGAACCTCGGCACTTATGCGCTAATAACTGTTGATATACATAAGGAATATAGTTTAAAACATTTTGGCGATAACGCGTATAATGTCACAGCTATGGAAGATTTAGCTAAGCATATTTTACAAAAATTTCCTAGACTTAAAAATCCTCTTGTACTGTCGCCTGATAAAGGAGCTATTAAACATGCGGCTACGGTTGCCAAAGTTTTAGGGACAGAATATGACTACTTAGAGAAGGAGCGAGATAGGGTTACGGGAGAAATAAGGGTTAGGCCTAAGGAAATATCTGTGAGTGGAAGAGACATAGTAATAGTTGACGACATAATAAGTACTGGAGGAACTATAGCATTAGCTACGTCATCTATTATAAATCAGGGTGCGAGAAGAGTGATTGTTGGATGTACTCATCCATTGCTTGTGAAAGGGGCTGAAGAGAAATTGAAGAAAGCTGGCATTACTTATCTTGTTGCAACAGATACAATACCTTCAAAATATTCTAAAGTATCTGTTGCTCCAGCCATAGCCAAGGTTCTTAAAAGCATCGTCTAACTTCGCGGAGAGCATTTATGAAAACGTACTTTATACTTTCCGGGGAGCATAAAACTCTTCCTAAAGCGGAACTTTACGCTATTTTAGAAGCTGAGAAAATAAAATATGTTCCCTTAAAATCCCTTGACCAAGTGGAAATAGTTAAGCTACTATATCCTAATGGAGTAAATTATTTGAGAAAAGTTATTGCGAGAGCTTCCATGGTAAGGGAAGCAGGTCTTCTTATGGGATATTTTCAAATAGTTTCTTTAAAAGACTTGCTATATCATATACGTAATAGTCTACAATGGGATTTCTTAACGAATAAAACATTTGCTGTTAGAGCAAAAAGAGTTAAAGAGCACTTTGCAAATAAGCTCAGAAGCTATATTGTTGAAAGAAGTGTTGGTGCCGAAATAATTAGGCAGAATCCTAAAGCCAAAGTTAATTTAGAAAAACCGGGTTACATAGTAAGGGTTGTTTTAACAGAAAACTCAGCCATTATTGGAATAAAGATAGCTGAGCTCGATGCATCACAGTTTACTCGTAGAAGACCTAGATCGAGACCATTCTTTCATCCCGGAGTTTTAAGCCCTAAACTTTCAAGACTTTTTGTTAATCTTTCTCGCCCGAGAAAAGGTGATGTATTTCTTGACCCATTCTGCGGTATTGGAGGCTTCGCCATAGAGGCCTGCTTATTAGGTCTAAGATGTTTATGTTCAGAATTACGTTGGGACCTAGTAAGAGGTGCTAAAATAAATTTAAGCTTCTACAACCTAGATTACGAAGGAATTGTTCAAGCTGATGCAACTCGCATGCCTTGGCTTAGAGCAGATGCTATAGCTACCGACCCGCCTTATGGTAGGTCCACTACAACTTTAGGTAGGTCAGTATTAAGTATTGTTAAGGATTTCCTTGAAGAAGCATGTTCTATGCTAAAAAAGGGAGGCTATGTTGTTTACGCTATACCTCACACAATAGATCCTTATGAAACTCTTCCCTCTTCCGAATTAGACCTTGTAGAACTACACAAGATGAGGGTTCATAAGAGTTTAACGAGAATAATTATAGTAGCTTTAAGGAAGTGATTGGAGTGAATCTTAAGGTAGTGTTTCTCGGGACTTCAGCTGCTGTTCCAACTCTTGAAAGATCGCTTCCAGCAATAGCATACATTTGGAAAGGCGAAATTTTACTTTTTGATGCTGGTGAAGGTGTTCAACAGCAAATGCTTAAATCAGGCCTTAGTCTTCTTAAGGTAAAAAGGATTTTCATAACACATAACCATGGAGACCACGTTATAGGTCTTTTAGGTCTCTTACACACTATGTCCATGTACGGTAGAAGCGAGGACTTAGAAGTTTATGCTCCAAAGTCTGTTTGGAAATTCTTATCAGCTTCAATAGAAATCATAGGTCATGACCCACAATATAGAATATTATTTAAAGAAACTAAAGAAGGGGAGCTACTTAGCACTGAAGATTATAGGGTAAGCGCATTTAGAGCGGATCATGGAAACATTGAAGCCTATGGTTATGTTTTTGAAGAAAAGGGTAGACCCGGGAAATTTAATGTTAAAAAAGCATTAGAGCTTGGAGTGCCTAAGGGTCCATTATGGAAGCTTCTTCAACAGAAAAAAGATGTAGTACTAAGCAATGGTAGAATTATAAGGTGGAAAGATGTTATAGAAGAAGAACATTATAGAATAAAGGTTGTATACACTGGCGACACTAAACCTGTAAATTCAATAGTTAAAGCATCTAAAAATGCAACTGTTTTAATCCATGACTCAACCTTTGACAGCAGCAAGGCTAAAGAGGCTCATGAGCAAGGTCATTCTACATCCTTAGATGCAGCTGTTAACGCAGCTAAAGCAAATGTTGAACTATTAGTATTAACACATATAAGCGCACGCTACAAAAACCCTGAAATTTTACTGAGTGATGCTAAAAGAGTTTTTGAAAAAACAATTGTTGCAAAAGATTTTCTAACAATGGTTTTATTTTAAATATTTCTTAATACTTTGTTAGCATATATGGCTTACTTACATAGAGTAGCTACGAGGCATCCTTATGAGTTCTTCTTAATCTTAATAATAGTAGGGTAAAAGAGTTTAAAGTAATACTATTGCGTAAAGACTAAGTCTTTATCCTTTAGGTATTTCCTTTTCCCATAAGGGCTTTCCATGGGATGTTTTAGGTGCAAGCCAATCAATAACCTCTTTAGGGTCGATACCTTCTATTGTAACCGTTATAGGTCCCATTGGTGATTCTCCAAAGGCCTCGGTGAATGATACTTTACCCTGTAATGCTACTTGCTTGTTTAGGTGAAATGTTAATGTATTCCCTTTGGTACCTTTTTCCATAATTGCTCTTGCAGCATCAAGTATTCTCTGTGTTCTTAATAAGCGATGTAATTTCTGAAGGCTCTTTAAAGTATAAGCCTTAGCGACAATGACCTTTATGTTTCCTCTTTTCTCAAATTCTATGCTATCTGGCGTAAAGATGTTGAGTATTGCTTGTTTAACTTTTCTTTCATTTTCAGTATGTCTAACTTCAGCCTCTACTGTAACTATAACCATGGTTTATCACCTGTTATTTCTTAAGCACTTCTCCAGCACTTTCTTTGCGTTTTTTCGCATTTCTTCAAGAGAACCCTCATTAACTACCATGTGGTCCGCCAGTGCTATTACGTTTCCAAGACCAAAGCTTAGCTCTACCATGTCTCTTTCAACAAATTCCTTCCATGTTTTAGGATCGCCAGGCCTATTTCTGTTCTTTATTCTTTCGAAACGTGTTTTTGGGGATGCATGAACAGCTATTATTACTGTTTTTCCCAGTTTCTCTTTAAAATACTCTACTTCGTCAAGGCTTCTTACACCATCTATTACAACTACTTTGTTTTGGCTTCTAAGAATTTTTTCAGCTACTCTTTTAGCTACTGCAGTTTTTCCTTCTTTTCTTCTAAGATCCTCAGCTACCTTATTTAGATTATGTGGTGTTAAAGCTAAACCCCTTTTTACGGTTTCTTCTCTGACTATATCTCCCATTACATAAACGGGAAGCCCTAATTGCTTAGCGGTTTCCACAAGAACCCCCTTTCCTGAAGCTGGCATTCCAGCTACACAAATTACGAACAATCTTATATGCACCTATAACAATAAGTAGAATAGCTTAGTTATTA